>DATICZ010000049.1:0-18318 GCA_035456525.1 Gemmatimonadales bacterium | reverse complement strand
GCCGGAGGCCGTCCGTGCCTAAGCCCGCTTCGTTGTTCCGCTGCACCGACTGCGGGGCCGAGCAGCCCAAGTGGGCGGGGCGCTGCGACGCTTGCGGGGCGTGGAATACGCTGGTGGAAGAACCTGTGGCGGACAGGCGGCTGGGAGGTCGGGCCGTCGGCAGGGCACGGACCTTTGACCGCCCGCCCGTCCGTCTGTCCGCCCTGGCCATGCAGGAACTCGCCCGCTGGCGGACGGGGTTGGGAGAGCTCGATTTCGTTCTCGGCGGCGGGATCGTCCCCTCGTCGGTGATCCTCGTGGGAGGCGAGCCGGGGATCGGTAAATCCACGCTGCTGCTGCAAGCGGCGGCCCATCTCGAGCGCGCGGGTGTGCGCACGCTCTACGTGTCGGGCGAAGAGTCGCCCGAGCAGCTGCGGCTGCGCGCCGACCGGCTCGATGCCGACGCCGGTGCCGTTCACGTGCTGGGCGAGACCAACCTCGAGGCGATCCTGCACCACGCCGGCGCGATCGACGCCCAGGCGGTCTTCCTCGATTCGATCCAGACGACCTACACGGAAGCGCTCGAAGGCGCCCCGGGGAACGTAGGCCAGGTACGCGAGTGCGCCGCCCGCCTGATGCGCTTCGCGAAGGAAGCCGGGCCGGCGGTGTTCCTCGTCGGACACGTGACCAAGGGAGGCGGTATCGCGGGTCCGCGCACCCTGGAGCACATCGTGGACACGGTGCTCTACTTCGAGGGCGAAGCGACGCTCGACCACCGCGTGCTGCGGGCGGTGAAGAACCGGTTCGGGTCGGTGGACGAGATCGGCGTGTTCCGCATGACCGCGACGGGGCTCGAGCCGGTGGCCGATCCCGCGGCCGCGTTCCTCGCGGGGCGCCACGTGGGGGTTTCCGGCTCGGCCGTCACGGCGCTGATGGAAGGCACCCGCCCGCTGCTGGTGGAGGTGCAGGCGCTCGCGTGCAAGCCGGGCTTCGGGACGCCGCAGCGGGTGGCCACGGGACTCGATCAGCGGCGGCTCGCAGTGCTGCTCGCGGTGCTGGAGCGGCGCGGGGGGCTGCCGGTCGGCGCCCTCGATGTGTTCGTCAACGTCACCGGCGGGGTCCGCCTGCTCGAGCCATCCACCGATCTCGCCGTGCTCGCGGCGCTGACCTCCAGCGTGCACGACCGGCCCGTGCCGGCCGATGCGCTGTTCCTGGGCGAAGTGGGCCTGGGTGGGGAAGTGCGCCCCGTCGCCGGGCTCGAGCGCCGCCTGACCGAAGCCCAGCGCCAGGGGTTCCGTCGCGTCTTTCTGTCGTCGCGGTCCCGCGTGGCCGGCGGACTCGAGGTCGTGGCGATCGCGCATGTCGGTGAGCTCGCCCGCCGGCTCGCCGCCTGACGTCGGCGTCGTGATCGTGGCGGCGGGCTCCGGCGTGCGCGCCGGTCCCGGCGGCCCGAAGCAGTTCCGGCCGATCGCCGGGGTGCCGATGCTGCTGCGGGCGCTGCGGCCGTTTCTGGCGCGGCGTGACGTGGGGCGCGTGGTGGTGACGTTGCCGGCCGGCGTGACCGAGCAGCCGCCCGTGTGGTTGCGGGAGCTGCTGGGCGCTCGCGTCAGTGGAGTGAGCGGCGGGGCGACGCGCGCCGATTCGGTGCGAGCCGGGCTCCAGGGACTGGGCGCGCTGCCGCCGGTCGTCCTCGTTCACGATGCCGCGCGCCCGTTCGTGGACGGCGCGACGATCAGTGCGGTGATCGAGCACGCCCGATCCGGCGTCGGCGCGGTGGCGGCCGTACCGATGGGCGATACGGTGAAGGACGTAGCGGACGACGGGCGGGTGGTGCGGACGGTGGCGCGGATCCGCCTGTGGCGGGCGCAGACGCCCCAGGGGTTTCCCGGAGCGATGCTCGCCGAAGGGTACGCGCGCTGGCCGGCCGACGCCCCCCCACCCACCGACGATGCCGAGGCCGTCGAGCGGGCCGGCTTTCCCGTGGAGGTCGTCGCCGGCTCCGCCTTCAACCTGAAGGTGACGACCGAGGACGACTGGCGCCTGGCGGAGGCCCTGGCGCTGGAGTTGGGATGACCGCCCTGCCGTTCGCCTCGGAGGCGGAGGCCCGGGCGGCGATTCCGCGGGTGCGGGCCCACCTGCGCGCGGGGGGCCTGCTCGCGTATCCTACGGAGACGGTGTACGGTTTGGGATCGCGGCCGGTGGACGCCGACCTCCGTGCGCTGGCGGCGCTCAAAGGCCGGGCGGCCGGGAAGCCGTTCCTGCTGCTGGTGGCCAGCCGCGAGATGGCCGAGGCGCAGGGGCTCGCCTTCAACGAATCAGCCCGTGCGCTGGCCCGGGCGTTCTGGCCCGGACCGCTGACGCTGGTACTGCCGGGCGGCAGTGGACGGTTGCCGGATCTGCTGCGTGGCCCGGAAGGAGGAATCGCCGTGCGCTGGACATCGCATCCTGGGGTGGCCCTGCTCGTGGCCGAAATGGGAGAGCCGTTGACGTCCACCTCCGCGAACCTGCCCGGGGCGCCGCCTGCGCCCGGAGCGGATGCCATTCTGCGCGATTTCGCCCCGGCCGTGGCCGACGGGAGGCTCCTGGTGCTCGACGGTGGCGTGCTGGGCAATCAGCCGCCTTCGACAGTGGTGGACTGCACCGGCCCGCTCGCGCGCGTGGTGCGTTCCGGGGCGATCACGGTCGCGCGGCTGCGCGCGGCGGTGGGGATGCTGGCGCCGTGAAGCGCGTCCTCTTCGTTTGTACCGGGAACATCTGTCGCAGCCCGCTCGCCGAAGCGCTGCTGAAGCGGGCGCTCGCCGAGCGTGGGCTGGACGACGTCGCCGTGGCGTCGGCCGGCACGGGGGCCTGGGATGGCGCTCCCGCCTCTGAAGGCGCCTATCTGGTGGCGCTGGAGCGTGGGCTCGATCTCTCGAGTCATCGCGCGCGCCTGCTCACGCGCGAGATCGTGGAGGACACGGAGCTGATCCTCACGATGGCGCGTCACCACCGGGCGCGCGTCCACGAGCTCGGCGGCGAGGGGCGGGTCTTCGTGCTGGGCGAGTATGCGGGGCAGACCGGGGAGGAAGCCGAGGTGGGAGATCCGTTCGGGGGGGACCTCGAGGTGTACCGCGACACCTGTGCCGAGCTCGAGTCGCTGATCGCGGCCGTGGCCGATCGCCTCGCAGGCAGGGCTAGGAGTGAGGATCGGCAGTAACACCCGGCTGCTCGCCGTGCTGGGCGATCCCATCGCCCATTCCCTTTCTCCCGTCATGCACAACGCGGCGCTCGCCGCGCTGGGGATGGACGCCGTGTACATCGCGATGCGGGTCACCGCGGCCGCCTTTTCCGAGACCTTCCGCGCGCTCGGGCACCTCGGCGTCGCCGGGAACGTGACGATCCCGCACAAGGAAGCGGCGGAACGGGACGTGACGCGTAAAACGGACCTGTGCGCGCGGGCCGGGGCGTGCAATACCTACTGGGTGGAACAGGGTGCACTCGTCGGGGACAACACCGACGTGCCGGCGATCGCCGCTGAGCTCGAAGAGCTCGGAGTGGCCGGTGGCCGGTGGCTAGTGATAGGCACGGGCGGCTCGGCGCGCGCCGCGGCGCTCGCCGCGGCGGACGCCCGCGCCGATCTGTCGGTGCATTCTCGGGACGCCCGTAGAGCGACCGACTTCGCGGCCTGGGCGTCCGGACTCGGAGTGAAGGCCCGGGTGGCGAACCCGCCGTTCGCCGCCGACGTGGTCGTGAACGCCACGCCACTGGGTCTCGCCGCCGGCGATCCGCTCCCCCTCGACCCCGAGCGTATGCACGGGATTCGCGCAGCCCTCGATCTGGTCTACGGCTCCGGAGAAACCCGCTGGGTTCGCGAGCTGCGCAGCCGCTCCATCGCCGCGCGCGACGGACGGGGCGTGCTGGTGCGCCAGGGAGCGCTCGCCTGGGAGCGGTTCTTTCCCGACCGGCCGGCGCCGGTCGAGGTCATGCGCGCGGCGGTCGAGCGCGCGCTCCGTGTCTAGCGCGCTCGAGCAGCTGCTGCTTCCGGCCGAGTGCCTGGTGTGTCACGGGCTGCTCGGACCGGCCCACGCCGACGATCTCGTCTGTCCCGTATGCCGGTTGCGGTGGCGTCCCGTCCGTCCGCCCTGGTGCGAGCGCTGCGGCCAACCGGAGCCCCATTTCGGTCCCTGCCGGCTGTGCCGTGACTGGCCGGAGGCGCTGCGCGCCGTGCGCTCGGGGGTGTGGCTGGACGGCGGCGCGCGCGAGGCGGTCCATGCGCTGAAATACCGGGGACTGCCGCGCATCGCCGCTGACCTGGCCGAGTCGCTGGTGCGTCTCCTCCCGCGGCCGGCCCCGGGAACACAGCTCGTGCCGATCCCGCTCGGTCCCGCGCGGCTCAGGCGACGTGGCTACAATCAGAGCGAAGCGCTGGCGCGGGCGCTGGGGCGCCGGTGGGGTCTCGTGGTCGCGCCGCAACTCCTTGTCAGAGTGCGCAATACACCGACGCAGACGGCGTTGACACCGGCGGCGCGCCTGGCGAACGTGGCGGGGGCTTTTGCATTGCGGATTGAGGATTGTGGATTGCGGATTGGACGCCACCGGAGGGATCAATCCGCAATCCGAAATCCGCAGTCCCCAATTGTCCTGGTGGACGACGTTTTCACTACCGGCGCGACCCTGGCTGAGGCCGCACGGGTGCTGGGTGAGGCGGGCGTTTCTTCGATCACGGCCGTGACGTTCGGCCGCGCGAGCATTCCGGACTTCTCTTAGGAGCGAACATGGCGGTGCGGGTGGGCATCAACGGCTTCGGGCGCATCGGTCGCAACGTGGTGCGGGCGGCGCTCTTGTCCAAGCAGACCGGCCTGGAGTTCGTGGGCGTCAACGACATCACGGACCCCAAGACGCTCGGGCATCTGCTCAAGTACGACTCGGTGCACGGCCGGTTCCCGGGGACGGTCGAAGTGCGTGGTGAGGCGCTGATCGTGAACGGGAAGGAAGTCCGGGTCACGGCGATCAAGGAGCCGGAAAAGCTCCCCTGGAAGGAGCTGGGGGTGGATCTGGTACTCGAGAGCACGGGGCGGTTCACCGATCGCGACTCGGCGGCCAAGCACCTCACCGCCGGTGCCAGGAAGGTGGTGATCTCCGCCCCCGCGAAGGGCGAGGACATCACGATCGTGATGGGGGTGAACGAGAAGAAGTACGATCCGGCCGCCCATCACATCATCTCCAACGCATCGTGCACCACCAACTGCCTCGTTCCCGTGGTGAAGGTCGTCCTGGACAACTGGGGGCTGGTGCACGGCTTCATGACGACGGTGCACAGCTACACCAACGACCAGAATATCCTCGATTTGCCGCACAAGGATCTGCGCCGGGCCCGCGCCGCCGCGCTCTCGATCATTCCGACCACGACCGGGGCGGCCAAGGCGACCAGCCTCGTGATTCCGGAGGTCAAGGGCAAGCTCGACGGCGTCTCGCTGCGGGTGCCCACACCGGACGTGTCGATCGTGGACCTGACCGCGGAAGTGAAGCAGGCGACGACGATCGAAGAGGTGAATGCCGCCTTCAAGAAGGCCGCGCAGGGCGAGCTGAGGGGGATTCTCGACGTCTCCGACGAGCCCCTCGTCTCGACCGACTACATCGGCAGTCTGTTCTCAAGCGTGGTGGACGCCAAGTCCACCAACGTCATCGACGGGACGCTGGTGCACATTTCCTCCTGGTACGACAACGAGATGGGGTACTCGGCGCGCTGCGTGGATCTGCTCGCCTACATCGGATCGCGCCGGTGACCACACGCGGACTCGAGAGCCTGCCGCCCGCCGCGCTCGAGGGGCAGCGCGCGCTGGTCCGGGTGGACTTCAACGTCCCGTTGAAGAACGGGGCGGTCTCGGACGACGCCCGCATCCGCGCCGCCGCGCCGACCATCCGCTACCTGCGCGAGCGCGGAGCGCGGGTCGTACTCCTCTCCCACTTGGGCCGACCCAAGGGCGGGCCGGACCCCAAGTACTCGCTGCGTCAGATCGTGCGCGACGTCGAGCGCGTCCTGGGCGCTACGGTCGAGTTCATCGAGGATCTCGCGACCGGTGCGGCCGTCACCCGGCGTCTGCCGCGCGGCGGTGTGGCCCTGGTGGAAAACACGCGCTTCTGGCCGGGGGAGGAGGCCAATGATCCGGAGCTGGCGAAGCAGCTCGCCGCGCTGGGCGACTTCTACGTCAACGACGCCTTCGGATCGGCCCACCGCGCCCATGCCTCCACAGAGGCGGTGGCGCATCTCCTCAAGCCCGCGGTCGCCGGCCTCCTGATGGAAAAGGAGCTGCGCTACCTCGGGGCGGCGCTGGAGCAGCCGCGCCGGCCGTTCGTCGCGGTGCTCGGGGGCGCCAAGATCAGCGGCAAGATCGACGTGATCGAGGCGCTGCTCCCCAAGTGCGACGCCATCCTGATCGGCGGCGCCATGGCCTGCACCTTCTTCGCGAGCCTCGGCCTCGAGGTCGGCGCTTCGCTCGTGGAGCGGGATCGCACCGAGCTCGCCCGGACCCTGCTCGCCAAGGGAGGCCAGAAGCTGGTGCTGCCGCGCGGCGCCACCGTGGCCCCGTCGCTCGAGCGCGGCGCCGAGCGGCGTCAGGTGAAGAGCGACGGTATCCCGGCGGACATGGCCGTCTTCGACATCGACCAGGCCACCGCCGACGATTTCCGCGCCCGGATCCTCGCGGCCAAGACGGTCATCTGGAACGGCCCGATGGGAGTGTTCGAGACCCCGCCGTTCGACGCCGGCACGCGCGCCGTGGCCCAGGCGATGGTGGAGGCGACCGCCAAAGGCGCGACCACGGTGGTCGGCGGCGGCGATTCCGCGGCCGCGGTCGCTGGGCTCGAGGACAAGCTCTCCCACGTCTCCACCGGGGGGGGCGCGTCGCTCGAGTTCCTGGAAGGAAAGCCGCTCCCGGGCGTGACCGCACTGGACGCCGCATGAGGCGCCTGCTGTTCGCCGCCAACTGGAAGATGCATCTGGGACCGGCCGATGCGCAGGCCTACATGGACGTGTTTCTCCGCTCCTTTCAGCCCGCCCCCGACCGTGATGTCTGGTTCTTTCCGCCCGCCGTTTCGCTCGCGACGGTCGCCGCCCGGCTGAACGGGCGGAACGATCTGCTGGCCGGGGCACAGGATGTCCATTGGGAGCCCAAGGGAGCGTTCACCGGAGCCATCTCGGTCCCGCTCGCGGCACAGGCGGGGGCGCGGGCCGCGCTGATCGGGCACTCCGAGCGCCGGCACGTGTTCGGCGAGTCCGACGCGGATACCGCCCGGAAGGTGCGTGCGGTGCAGGAGGGGGGTCTCGTTCCCGTCCTGTGCGTGGGCGAAAAGCTGGCCGAGCGCGAGAGCGGAGCGACCCTGGCGGTGGTGCAGCGCCAGCTTGCGGCGGCGCTCGACGGGCAGGACGGGACCCGACTCGACCGGATCGTCATCGCCTACGAGCCGGTCTGGGCGATCGGCACCGGTCGCAACGCCACCCCGCAGGACGCCGCCGCCGTGCACCGGGAGATCCGGCGCTGGCTCGGCCAGCGCGGGGCGAAGGCCGCGCGGATTCTGTACGGCGGCAGTGTGAACCTCAAGAACATCGCCGAGCTCGTGGCGGAGCCGGAGCTGGACGGCGTGCTGGTCGGCGGGGCGTCGCTCGATCCCGTGGGCTGGACGCAACTTGTGTCGGTCGCCGCGTCCTAGCTATACTCCGCCCGGCATGTACACCGTTCTGCTGATCCTGCTGTTGCTCGACGCCATCGTCATGGCCACCGCGATCCTGTTGCAGGCGGGGCAGGGCGGTGGGCTCGCGTCGCTGGGAGGCGGCTCCGGGACCGAAATGGTCATGGGAGGCCGCCAGGCCACGACGTTGTTGCACACCGTCACCTGGTGGTGCGCGGGCATCTTCCTGTTCCTGGCCCTCGTGCTGGCCGTGATGTCGTCGCGCTCGAGCGCGCCGCGGTCGATCCTCGAAGGCGGACCGGCGCCCGCGCCGGTGCAGCAGGCTCCGTTGCCGATCCAGTCCACGCCCGCGACTCCGCCGGCGACCACCCCTCAGCAGCCGACACCGCCCAATCGCTGACCGTCTCCCGGCCTACGTGCTCCTCGAGGATGGCGCCTGGTTCGCCGGAACCGCGCCGCTCCCGTTCGAGCCCGCCTGTGCCGAGGTCGTGTTCACCACCAATCTGAGCGGTTACCAGGAGGTCTTCACCGATCCCTCCTATCTCGGGCAGCTGGTGGTGATGACCGCTCCGATGATCGGCAACTACGGCATCAACCCCGAGGATGTGGAGTCCGACCGGCCGAGGGTGTCGGGGGTCGTCGTGCGCGAGCTGTCGGGCCACCCGTCCAACTGGCGCTCCACCGGCAGCCTGCTCGACTGGCTCTCGGCGGCGCGCATCCCGATCATCGCCGATGTGGACACGCGCCAGCTCACGCGCCACATCCGCTCGAAGGGCGCGATGCGCGGCGTGCTGGCGATGGGCGATGCCCCGACGGATGCGGTGCGCGCCCAGCTCATGGCCTCGCCGCGCATGGACGGACTGGACCTGGCCAGCGCCGCGACCGTCCCGGGCGAGTACGAGTCCGGTCCGGCCGACGCCAAACACCACGTCGTGGCGTTCGACTACGGCATGAAGGCCAACATCCTGCGGCTGTTCGCCAAGAACGGTTGCCGGGTGACGGTTGTGCCGGCGAACACCTCGAGCGCTCGCGTGCACGAGCTCGCGCCTTCCGGGGTCTTCCTCTCCAACGGGCCAGGGGACCCGGCCGCGGTCGGCTATGCCGTCCAGACCATCCGCGAGCTGGCCGACGGGTCGGTCCCCATGTTCGGGATCTGTCTCGGCCACCAGCTGCTCGGCCTCGCCCTCGGAGGTGAGACGGTGAAGCTTCCATATGGACATCGGGGGGGCAACCATCCGGTCCGCGATCTCAAGACGGGCCAAGTGCTTATCACATCCCAGAACCACGGCTTCGCCGTACGGGGGGATACGGGGGGCGTTCCGGGTGCGAAAACACTAGAGGTGACGCATCTTAACCTCAATGATGGCACCGTAGAAGGAGTGCGCCACCGGGAGTACCCCATCTTCGCCGTGCAGTACCATCCGGAGGCCTCCCCAGGCCCCCACGACGCCCAGGAGCACTTCCGGGAGTTCCTCCAAGCGCTTGACAGTCAATAGGTAAGCTCCTATGTTGGGCGCCCGGTTACTGGTATTCCCTGCGCCCTTCGGGGGGTACGGATGACGAAGGCCGATCTGGTCGAGAAGGTCACGGCACAAATCGCGCGCACGGCCGGTCCCCTGATCTCCAAAAAGGACTGCGCGCGCGTCGTTGATTCCTTCCTGGACGCCGTGAAGGCCGCGCTAGCCGAGCAGCACAACATTGAGATACGCGGGTTTGGCACCTTCAAGATCCGCCAGCGCAAGACACGTATGGCGCGCAACCCCCGTACGGGTGACCCCGTCGAGGTCGCGGCGCGTCCGGTGCCGGTGTTCAAGCCCAGCAAGGAGTTGCGGGCGATGGTCGCGGACCACAGCGCGAACGTCTCGCCGTAACTCTCGTTCGCTCCGGATGTTGACGCGGCCCCGACCAGCACGGTCGGGGCCGCTTTGTGTTGGTGACCGGAGCCGCGCCGCTGCGCGTTCAGTTGGGTATCATTCGCAGCCGAAAGCTCGCCACGACTTTCCAACACGAGGGACTCCATGCGCTTGCGCCACCTGCCCGCCGTCGCCATCACCCTGCTCACGCTTTCCGCCCCGATGGTCGCCGCGCAGGCGGTTCGCTACGAAGTCTCGGTGGCATCTGTTGCCGCGCACCTGTTCCACGTGAAGGCGGAATTCCCCACCGCCGGGACCGACACGCTGCTGGTGTCGTTGCCGGCGTGGAGTCCCGGGAACTACGAGATCCAGAACTATGCCCGCTTCGTGCGGCACTTCGCGGCCCAGGACGCCGCGGGGAAGGCGCTCTTCTGGGACCGGCTCGACAAGGACACGTGGCGCATCGGAACCAACAAGAGCCCGACCATCACCGTGGCGTTCGACTTCCTGGCCGACGAGATCGATCTCTCCCGCGCGCGCCTCGTTGCCGACTTCGGCACGTTCCTGGGCACGAACCTGTTTCTCTACCAGGAAGGGCAGCTCGAGCGGCCCGCGGAGGTGCGCTTCGCCCTGCCGGCGGGGTGGGCCGTCGCGACCGCCCTGCCACGCGGCGGCGACGCCTATCGAGCGGCGGACTATCACGAGCTGGCCGACGCACAGACGTTCGTCGGTCACTTTAGCCTCGACTCGCTGCAAGTGGACGGCAAGTGGATCCGCGTCGCCACCTGGCCGGCCGCCGACTACACGCCGGCCGTCGCGCGCAACCTGCGCGACGGGATCGCCAAGCAGGCCGCGGTCCAGAACGCGCTGATGGGCGGCCCGCCCTACGACACCTACACGCTGTTCTTCAACGTCATCCACGAGCCGATCAACTACGGCGGCGGCCTGGAGCACGCCGCCTCCCAGTACGACATCCTCCCCACCGAGATGTTCGCCGATGCGAGCGGTACACTCGGCTCGTTCATGCGGCCGCTCACCTCCCACGAGTTCTTCCACCTGTGGAACGTGAAGCGGATCCGGCCGGCGGAGATGTGGCCCTACGATTATCACGCCGAGCAGTACACGCCGCTCCTGTGGTGGTCGGAGGGTGTCACGGATTACTACGGCGACGCCACCAACTGGCGCGCCGGGCTGTGGACCGACGCGCAGTGGCTGGAGAGCGTGCAGTCCAATATCGAGCAGGTGCAGGGCGCCCCGGAGCCCTGGAGCGAGGAGGACGGCAGCGCCGCCACCTGGATCAACGAGGTGTTCGTCAACAGCTCCCAGCTATACTATCCGAAGGGATCGCTCACGGGTCTGCTGCTCGACATCTCGATCCGCGACGCCACCGACAACCGGCACAGCCTGGACGAAGTGACCCGCAACCTCTACACCCGGTTCTCCAAGCAGGGCAAGGGATTCCGCACCGCGGACCTGCTGGCCCTGCTCACCGAGGCAGGGCTTCCCGACGCCACGGGCTTCTATCAGAAGTACATCAACGGCCGGGACGAGCTGCCCTACGAGCAGATCCTGCCCAAGGGGGGGATCGCGGTCCAGCGGCACTCGACCAGCGCGCCGTTCCTCGGCGTCCAGACGGGCGGCACGGCGAACGTCATCGAAGCGATCGTTCCCGGCGGCGCCGCCGAAGCGGCCGGCGTACAGGCGGGGGATACGCTGGTGTCGGTCGGCGACGTGAAGGCGTTGCCCGACCAGGATTGGGGGCCGGCGTTCCGCGACCGCTACCGCGGCAAGGCGGGGGCGCCGCTCCCCATCGTGATCCGGCGCGACGGGAAATTGCAGACCCTCGCCGGCACCGTGATCGAGCGGACGGTCAACGTGTTCATCGTGTCCAAGGCGCCCAGCCCGGACGCCAAGGCGGCGCGTATCTTCCGTGGACTGGCCTCGGGGACGGTGGGGAATTGATCCGACTCAAGTTCTTCGCGCGCTACGCCGAGCTCGTGGGGCGGGAGGAGGTCGAGCTGCCGCTGCCGGCGCCCGCGACGGTGGCGGAGGTCGTGCGGCAGGTCCGCACCGGAGTCCCGGGCGGGGCGCGGCTCCCCGAACGTCCGCTCACCGCCGTGAACCTGCGGCACGTGCGGCTCGACGCTCCGGTGCGCGATGGGGACGAAGTGGCGTTCCTGCCGCCGCTGGCGGGCGGATAGCCGGATGAGCGCGGGTCACCTGACGCGCGAGCCGATCTCCCCCGCGGCCCTGCTGGCGGACGTGGCAGGGCCCGAGCGCGGGGCGAGCTGCCTCTTCCTCGGGACGGTGCGCGACGGGCCGGAGGACGGCGGCGTGACCGGGATCGAGTATTCGGCGTACGAAGCGATGGCCGGTGCGGAGTTGGACCGCATTCTCGCCGAAGCGCAGCGGCAATGGCCCGCGGCCCGCCTCGCGGTGCGGCACCGTCTCGGGTTCGTGCCCACGGAAGACGCGAGCATCGGCATCGCGGCCGCCGCGCCGCATCGGGCCGATGCCTTCGCCGCGTGCCGCTACGTGATCGAGGAAGTGAAGCGGCGCGTGCCCATCTGGAAGAAGGAGCTGCGCGCCGACGGCTCGGTGCTGTGGGTGGACCCGCAGGGTCGTCCCGCCGTGGTGGGTCCCGAATGACGACCGCCCCGCTCGACACGCTGGGACGCCCGCTCGGCAGCCTGCGCGTCTCGGTGACCGACCGCTGTAACATGCGCTGCAGCTACTGCATGCCGGAGGCCGAGTATGTGTGGCTGCCGCGCGACCAGATCCTCACCTTCGAGGAGATCGCCCGGCTGGTGCGGGTCTTCGCGGGGCTGGGCGCGACGAAGGTCCGGCTCACGGGCGGCGAGCCGCTGCTGCGTCACGACCTCCCCACGCTGGTGCGGATGATCGCGGACGAGCCGCGGGTGCGCGACCTGGCGCTCACGACGAACGGCGTGCTGCTGGCGCGTCATGCGCCGGACCTGCGTGCCGCGGGACTGCGGCGCGTGACCGTCAGCCTCGATACGCTGCGGCCCGATCGGATGGAGCGCTTCGCGCGCAGCGCCCGCCACGCGGACGTGCTCGCCGGCATCGGCGCGGCGCAGGTCCTGGGGTTCGAGCGCCTCAAGCTCAACTCGGTCGTCCTGCGGGGCTTCAACGACGACGAGCTGACCGACCTGATCGAATTCGCCCGGGCGCGCGACGCCGAGGTGCGCTTCATCGAGTACATGGACGTCGGCGGCGCGACGCAGTGGTCGCTCGACCGCGTGGTGTCGCAGCGGGAGATCCTCGACCGCCTGGCACACCACTATGGCGCCATCACGCCGATCACGGGCGACGATCCCCGCGCGCCGGCCGAGCGCTTCGCGCTGCCCGACGGCACGACGTTCGGCATCATCGCCTCGACCACCGCGCCGTTCTGCCGCGCCTGCGATCGCAGCCGGCTCACGGCCGACGGGCAGTGGCTCCTGTGCCTCTACGCCGAGCGTGGCATCGACCTGCGCGCCCCGCTGCGCGGCGGGGCCACCGACGCCGACATCGCGGCGCTGGTGCGGGACACCTGGCTGGGGCGCCGCGATCGCGGCGCGGAGGAGCGCCTGGCCGTCGCGGAGCGGCAGCCGCTCTACCCGGTGAACCGCCTGCGCGCCGACCCGCACCGGGAGATGCATACGCGGGGCGGCTGAGCCGGGTTAGCTTTCCGCGACCCTTTCCAGGCACGGCAGCGGCACATGTTCCAGAAGATCACGGTGGTGGGGGCCGGCAACGTGGGCGCCACGGCGGCGCAGCGCGTGGCGGAGAAGAACCTCGCGCGCACGGTGGTGTTGGTGGACGTGATCGAGGGCGTCCCGCAGGGGAAAGGCCTCGATCAGTGGGAGTCGGCGCCGATCGAGGGGTTCGACACCCGCGTGGTCGGGACGAACACCTACGAGCCTGCCGAGGGCAGCGAGCTGTTCATCGTGACGGCGGGCATCGCGCGCAAGCCGGGCATGAGCCGCGACGACCTGGTGCGCACCAACGTCGAGATCGTCAAGCAGGTCTCGCAGCAGATCAAGCAGGTGGCGCCGCGCGCCATCGTCGTCATGGTCTCCAATCCGCTCGACGTGATGTGCTGGGTCGCCAAGGAGGTCACCGGCTTTCCGCGCGAGCGCGTGGTGGGGATGGCCGGCGTGCTCGACACCGCCCGCTACCGCAGCTTCCTGGCCGAGGCCCTGGGCGTCTCGGTCGAAGACATTCAGGCGATGGTGCTGGGCGGCCACGGCGACACGATGGTGCCGCTCGTCTCCTACACCACCGTCTCAGGGATCCCCGTGAGCCAGCTGCTGGACCAGGCGACGCTCGAGGCGATCGTGACGCGCACCCGCAACGGCGGCGCCGAAATCGTGAACTTCCTGAAGACGGGCTCCGCCTACTACGCGCCCTCGGCGGCCGCGGTGCAGATGGCCGAGGCGATCGTGCTCGACAAGAAGCGGGTCCTGCCCTGCGCGGCGTGGCTCGAGGGCGAGTACGGCCTGTCGGGGATCTACTGCGGCGTGCCGTGCAAGCTGGGGAAGAGCGGGGTGGAGCAGATCCTGGAAGTGAAGCTCTCCGATGCCGAGCGGGCCGCGCTCCAGAAATCGGCGAACGCCGTGAAGGAGACGATGGCGGTCGTGAAGCTCTAGGCCTCCCCGCTCCACTGCTGACCCTCACGCGGCGGCCGCAGCGTCGCGCGCAGCACGTCGCGGTTGAGCTGCGCGATGCAATCCACCGAGATCTCCTTGGGACACGCCGCCATGCACTCGCCATGGTTGGTGCACGCCCCGAAACCCGTCTCGTCCATCGCCGCGACCATCTGGACTACGCGCTCGTAGCGCTCGGGCTGCCCCTGCGGCAGGCTCCCCAGGTGCGACACCTTCGCCGCCACGAACAGCATGGCGCTGGCATTGGGACAGGCGGCGACGCACGCGCCGCAGCCGATGCACGCCGCGGCATCCATCGCCCGGTCGGCGTCGCGTTTCGGCACCGGCACGGCGTTGGCCTCCGGCGCGCTCCCGGTCCGCGCCGTGATGAACCCGCCCGCCTGGATGATCCGGTCGAACGCGCCGCGGTCCACCACCAGGTCCTTGAGCACCGGGAACGCGCGGGCGCGCCAGGGCTCGATCCAGATCTCCTCGCCGTCGGTGAAGTGCCGCATGTGGAGCTGGCAGGCGGTGGTGGCGCGCTGGGGCCCATGCGGCCGGCCGTTGATCACCAGGCCGCAGGAGCCGCAGATCCCCTCGCGGCAGTCGTGATCGAACGCCACCGGCTCTTCCTTGCGCGCCACGAGCGTCTCGTTCAGGACGTCCAGCATCTCGAGGAACGACATGTCGGGCGAGACGTCCGTCGCCTCGTAGCGCACGAACTTGCCCGGGGTCTCGGGGCCGGCCTGCCGCCAGACGTGGAGCACGAGGCGCATCACTTGTAGCTCCGCTGGGCGAGGTGGACGTGCTCGAAGGCGAGCGGCTCCTTGTGCAGCCGCGGGGCGGTCCCCACGCCTTTCCACTCCCAGGCGGCCACGTGGGAGAAGCGGGAATCGTCGCGCTTCGCCTCGCCGTCGGGGGTCTGGTACTCCTCGCGGAAATGCCCGCCGCAGGATTCCTCGCGCTGCAGGGCGTCCTCGCACATCAGCTCGGCGAACTCCATGAAGTCCGCCACGCGGCCGGCGCGCTCCAGCGCCTGATTCAGGTCCTCACCCCGGCCGCCGACGAAGACGTCGGTCCAGAACCGCTCGCGCAGCTCCTGGATTGCGCCGATGGCCTGCTCCAGCCCTTCGCGGCGCCGCGACATGCCGCAGCGCTCCCAGAGCAGGCGGCCCAGCTCGCGGTGGAACGCGTCCACGCTCGTCGCGCCGTTCACCCCGAGGAGCCGCTCGGTCCGCTCCCGCACCTCCGCTTCCACCTGAGCGAAGGCGGCGTGCCCCTCGTCCAGCGGGGGCAGCGCGGTGCGCGCCAGGTAGTCGCCGATGGTGTAGGGGAGGATGAAGTAGCCATCGGCCAGGCCCTGCATCAGGGCCGACGCGCCGAGCCGGTTCGCGCCGTGATCGGAGAAGTTGGCTTCGCCGATCACGTGCAGGCCCTCGAGGTTCGACATGAGGTTGTAGTCCACCCACAGCCCGCCCATCGTGTAGTGCGGGGCCGGGTAGATGCGCATCGGCACCTCGTAGGGGTTCTCCCCCGTGATGCGCTCGTACATCTCGAACAGGTTGCCGTAGCGCTCGGCGATGAGCGGCTGGCCCAGACGCTGGATCGCGTCGCGAAAATCGAGGTAGACGCCGTGCCCCCCGGGCACGACGCTGTGGCCGGCGTCGCACATCTCCTTGGCGCGGCGCGAGGCGACGTCGCGCGGCACGAGGTTGCCGAAGCTCGGATACATCCGTTCCAGGTAATAGTCGCGCTCCCCGTCGGGGATGGCGCTCGCCCCTCGGGCGTCGCTCTTCTGCTTCGGCACCCAGATCCGACCGTCGTTGCGCAGCGACTCGCTCATCAGCGTGAGCTTCGACTGGTGCTCCCCGTGGGCCGGAATGCAGGTCGGGTGGATCTGGGTGAAGCACGGGTTGGCGAAGAAGGCTCCCCGGCGGGCCGCACGCCAGGTCGCCGTGACGTTCGAGCCCTTGGCGTTGGTGGAGAGGTAGTAGACGTTGGCGTAGCCGCCCGTGGCGAGCACCACGGCGTGGGCGGCGTGGGAGCGAATCCGGCCGCTCACGAGGTCGCGCACCACGATGCCGCGGGCCTTGCCGTCCACCACCACCAGATCGAGCATCTCGGTGCGCGGGTACATGCGGACGTTGCCGAGACCGATCTGGCGCGACAGCGCCTGGTAGGCGCCCAGCAGCAGCTGCTGGCCCGTCTGGCCGCGGGCGTAGAAGGTCCGCGAGACCTGCGCGCCGCCGAAGGAGCGGTTGGCCAGCAGGCCGCCGTACTCGCGGGCGAACGGCACACCCTGGGCCACGCACTGGTCGATGATGTCCACGCTGATCTGGGCGAGGCGGTACACGTTCGCCTCACGCGAGCGGAAGTCGCCGCCCTTCACCGTGTCGTAGAAGAGCCGCCAGACCGAGTCCCCGTCGTTCTGGTAGTTTTTGGCGGCGTTGATGCCGCCCTGGGCGGCGATCGAGTGCGCCCGCCGCGGTGAGTCCTGGAAACAGAAGCACGAGACCCGGTACCCCAGCTCGGCGAGCGAGGCCGCGGCCGAGGCGCCCGCGAGCCCCGAGCCGACCACGATCACCTCGAATTTCCGCTTATTCGCCGGGTTGACGAGCTTCATCTCGAAGCGGTGGCGCTCCCACTTCTGCGCGATCGGCCCGTCGGGGACGTTGGAACGCAGCTCCACGGTCATCGCACGGCCCCGGTCAGGACGGCGAGCGGTACCGCGGCGAATCCCAGCGCCACGACGAGACTGAAGACGAGGGCGAAGCCGCGGCGCGCCGCGTTGTATTTCGGATGGTTCAGCCCCAGCGTCTGGAAGCCGCTGTAGATGCCGTGATACATGTGCAGGCACAGCGTGCCCATCGCGACGAGATAGCCCGCGGCGACGGGAGCCCGCTGAAACGTGGCGACCACGTTGTGATAGGCGTCGCCGGGAATGAACGCGGGGTTCGCCGGGCCGAACGTCAGATCGAGCAGGTGGAACGTGACGAACGCCAGGATGATCAGGGCGCCCCAGCGCATGGTGCGGGCGGCGTAGGTCGTCTCGACGAGGCGCAGCGTGTGGTAACCGGCGGGGCGGGCTGCCCAGCTCGCCCGGGTGACCACCCAGGCGGCCCAGATGTGGGCCCCCACCGCCACGATCAGGAAGATCCGCACGATCCAGAGCAGCTGCCCGCGGCCGAAGAAGGGCGCGCCAACGGTGCGCAGTCCCTCGGCGTAGGCGTTGAAATGCTCCGGACCCTGGAAAACCTTGAGATTGCCGGCCATGTGTCCCAGGACGTAGCCCAGGAGAACGATGCCCGACACGGCCATGACGACTTTCTTACCGATCAGCGATTGCGTGAGGGCCGTCACGCGGGACATCAATGGCTCCCTTGGCGGGGTGGAAGGTCGTGCGGATGATACTCAGGGAGGCGTGAGCGGTAAAGCCGAGCGGAACGGCGGGGCGTTCGTCTGTGTTGCAGATTTGGCAAACGGAGCGATCACATGGACAAGCAGGCGACTCTCACGGCGACGAATGCGACTGTCGGGGCGCGTCCGGCGGTAGCTGCGCCACAGGCGATTCCTCCAGCGGCGCGTCCGCGCGTCGTCATCGTCGGCGCGGGATTCGGCGGGCTGCGGGCCGCGCGGGCGCTGCGGCGCGCACCGATGGATGTGCTGCTCGTGGATCGCAACAACTATCACCTGTTTCAGCCGCTCCTCTATCAGGTCGCGACGGCGGGCCTCGAGCCGGAGCAGATCGCCAAGCCGGTGCGCGCCATCCTGCGCGGCCAGCGTAATTTCGATTTCCGCCTGGCTGACGTGTCGGGCGTGGACTTCGCCGGCCGCCGCCTGCTCACGGGCGACGGGGCGATCGCCTACGACTACCTCATTCTCGCCACCGGCGCCCAGACGAACTTCTTCGGCCTGGCCGGCGTGGCCGAGCATGCCCTCACGCTGAAGGACATCCCCGACGCCGTGCGCATCCGCAACCACGTGCTGGCGTGCTTCGAGCAAGCGATGTTCGAGCCGGATGCGGAGCGGCGCCGCGCGCGGCTGAGCTTCGTCGTCGTGGGCGGCGGCCCCACGGGGGTCGAGATGGCGGGATCGCTGTCGGAGCTGATCCGGCTGGTGCTCGTGAAGGACTACCCGCGTCTCAATCTCAAGGACGTGCGGATCCTGCT
>DATICZ010000048.1:0-4415 GCA_035456525.1 Gemmatimonadales bacterium | reverse complement strand
CTGGCGCGTGGGATCCGCGACGTTCATCGACCAGGCCGAAGTCTGGGTCGACGATATCCGCCTCTCCGACGTCGTCCAGAACGCCGGCACCGCGGCGGCGCTGAACGTCGCCCTCACCGCCTCGAATCTCGCCGACGTGAGCCTGGACGTGTCGCGCCGGGACGGGAATTTCCGCCAGCTGGGTGAGGACCCGAGCTACCAGACGAGCCAGGCGTACAACCTCGTCACCACGCTCCATCTCGAGCGCCTCCTGCCCCCGCAGTGGGGGCTCGCCGCCCCGCTCCAGATGCGCTACGCCGCCATCGCGAACGAGCCCGTGTTCCTCGCCGGTACCGACCTGCGGGGTGACGCCCTGACCGGCCTGCGGACGCCGCTCTCTCGGGCGCGTAGCTTCGCGTTCTCGCTGCGGCGCGTGCGCCGCGCCTCGGGCGGACCGGCGCGCTGGCTCGCCGACCCCGTGTCGCTCACCGCCGCCTACAACTCCGGGAACGACCGCTCCAGCCTGTCGGCGGCGACCGCGCGCAACTATGCGGTCAGCCTGGACTACGGCCTGCAGCCCAGGGGGGCGACGATTCCCGCGGCCCCCCGGTTCCTCGTCGCCCTGGTCCGCAAGCTGCCGCCGTTCATCGGCAAGAGCGGCTTCGCCGACGGTCTCGAGAAAGCGCGCCTGCGGCTCAGTCCCACCTCCCTCCGCCTGCGTTCCACTCTGTCCGGCGGTGACGCGAGCCAGACCGTCTTCCGGATCCCGGTGGCCGATACCGGCGACCGCCGACTCAGTCCGGCGCGCTCGCGCTCGCGCGTGTGGCGCAACTCCGCCTCGCTCGACCTGCTGCCGCTGTCCAACGTGCAGCTGCGCGGTGACCTGGGCTCCACCCGGGACCTGCGCGACTACGGAGACTCCTCCAGCATCGCGCGCGTCGCCCGACTCGCCCGCAAATCGTTGCTGGGAGTGGACGTCGGCATGGAGACGCAGCGGACGATCGGGACGTTCTACGGCATGACTCCGCGATTCCTGCCCTGGCTCAGCCCACGTGTCTCGCTGACCACGGGCTTCTCCCTTACGCGCGACGCCAACGGACGGGCCCCGGTTCGCACAGCGAGAGATTCCGGCGCGTTCCACCTGCCGACGGCGTTCAGCAATTCGCAGCGGGTCGAGATGGGGACGCAGCTGGACCTCGGCCGTCTGGGGCGCGGGATCTTCGGTGACTCCTCACCCATCGCCCGGGCCCTGGGAACGCTCACGTCCCTCGACCTCGGGTTCAATCGTGACCGCACGTCGACCTACAGCAGTCTCGCGGCGGCGCCCACGCTCAGTTACCAGCTGGGGCTCATCGGGCTCGGCGCCTTTCTCATGCAGCGCAACACTCCCGCCACCGGGGCGACGGACAACAACAGCCGGCGCGCCGCGGGCACCGTGAGCCTGCCGCTGGGGTTTCGCGTGACGGGCCTCTACCAGCGGACCAGCGGGACCACCTGGCTGTTGCGGTTCGACGGTCAGGTTCCCACGAGGACGTCCAGCCGCGAGTGGCCCTCGGGGAATGTGAGCTGGACCTTCTCTCCGCCGCGGACGACGATCGGGCGGGTGCTGTCCGGGCTCACGGCGCAGCTCAGCGTGCGGCACCGGCAGACGGAGAACCGGCAGCCGACCCTCGGCAACGTCTCCGGTGGAGGCGGGACGGAGAGCGTCACCCGGACGGACGAACACACGCTCGCCCCGGGGGTGACCGCGTCGTGGGCCCATGGGGTCCTGACGTCCTTCGACGGCACGCGGCTGCGGACCGAGCAGGTGACGGCGGGGAACACTTTCCGCAACACCCGGACCCAGCAGAACGCCAGCATCGCGTTCGCCTGGCGACCGCCGGCCGCCCTGGTGCGCCTCAAGACCGACGTCCGCACCACCGCGCGGGTGTCCTACACGAGCAACGCCACGTGCCTGAAATCGCGCGGCCAACCCACGTGCACGCCGTACGTGGACAGCCGGCAGACCAACGCCCAGTTGACGCTCGACACCAGTTTCCCACCATCCCTCAGCGCGGGGTTACAGATGGCCTACGTGCTCGACGATGAGCGGCAGATCAATCGCCGGATCGCGCAGCTCGTGCTCACGGCGTTCGTGCAGCTGAACACCAGCGTGGGGCAGGTGCGATGAGCGGCGTCGCGCGTGTGCGTCTCGCCGCCGCGCTGGCGGGCGCGCTTCTGGCGGCGTGCGGCGCCCGGAGCAAGCCGCTCGTCCGCGAATTCGACGGGGCCCGCGCCTTCGCCTACCTGGAGCAGCAGGTGCGCTTCGGGCCCCGGATTCCGGGCACGCCCGCACACGACTCGACCGGGGACTGGATTCTGGCGCGGCTGCGGGAGCGTGCCGAAACCGTGATCGTGCAGGACATCCCGCACCGCACCGCCGGCGGGCAGACGATCCATATGCGCAATTTCCTGGCGCGGTTCCGTCCGGCGGACGCCGAGCGCGTGCTCTACCTGGCCCACTGGGACACGCGACCGCGCGCTGACCAGAGCGCGAACCTCGGCGCGCAGCGCCTGCCGGTCCCCGGGGCGAACGACGGGGCGTCCGGCGTGGCCGTGCTGCTCGGCGTCGCCGATGCGCTCAAGGCGCGCCCCCCGGCGCTGGGCGTGGATCTCCTGTTCGTGGACGGCGAGGACTACGGCGACTTCGCCGATACGACGGCCGTTCTGATCGGCTCGCGCTGGTTCGCCGCCCATCAGCCGGACGGGTACCCGCCGCTCTTCGCCGTGCTGTTCGACATGGTGGGAGACAAGGACCTCCATCTTCCCTACGAGCAGAACTCTCAAGGCTTCGCTCCCGAGGTCGTGGACCGGGTGTGGAAGGTGGCGGATTCCATCGGGTACGGGAACGTGTTCGTGCGGCAACCGGGCTCTTCCCTCATCGATGATCACGTGGCGTTGCAGCACGCGAACATCCATGCCATCGATGTGGTGGACTTCAGTTACGGACCGAACAACAGCTACTGGCACACCACCGAAGACACACTGGACAAGGTGAGCGCGCAGTCGTTGCAGATCGTGGGAGACGTGGCCGTAGCAGTGCTGAGAGCGTTGGGGCGATGACGCCACAGTCGACAGGTGGACAGACAGATGCTCAGACACACAGGCGCATAGCGGTTCTCAGGCACCAGTCACTCAGTGAATGCTCGTTCTGGGCGGCTGCCGACTGACAACCGCTATGCGCCTGAGCATCTGAGTGACTGTCTGTCCATCGGACGACTGCACTCCGCGTAAGATCGATCCCGGCCGCAATCTTTCGGTCCCACCATCGCCAGCCTGTTGGTTAGTCTGCGGTGATGGACGACAAACGCGCAGCACTGATGCTCGCCGCCCTCGCCCTCTCCGGCGCCGGCGTCCGGTTTCTCCTCTCCCCCGCTCCCGATCGCGCGCCCGGCGACGTGCGTCTCGTGTCCGCCGACACGCCGCCGGCCTCCGTGCTGCGCGAGACCGCGCGCCGCGCTGCCCAGCTGGCGCGCCCGCTGGCGCCCGGTGAGCGGGTGGATGTGGACCGCGCCGATGTGACAGAACTCACACGCCTGCCGCGCGTCGGTCCGGCGCTGGCGCAGCGCATCGTCGCCTGGCGGGAGGGGCATGGAGTGTTCGGCGGCATCGCCCGCTTGGACAGCGTGTCGGGGATCGGCCCCAAACTGCTCGAGGCCCTGCGGCCCTACGTGACGTTTTCCGGCGCGCTGCCTTGACAGTCCTCGCCGTCCAAGTAGTTTAGTTCATTCAATTTCAACGAGTTGCATACGACGACCGCAGCACTCACCATTGACAAACTGGGCGATATCCTGGTCCGCGACGGGCTGATCACCGCGGACCAATTGAAGCGCGCCCTGAGCGAGCAGCGCAGCTCGGGGATGCGGCTCGGGTACACCCTCGTGAAACTCGGTTTCATCGAGGAAACCGAGATCACCAAGATGCTGGCACGGCAGTACCGCATGCCGGCGGTGGACCTGTCGCGCTTCGAGGTCGACCCCAAGATTCTCAAGCTGATCTCGCCCGACATCGCGGCCAAGTACACCGTCCTGCCGCTGAAGCGCGAGGGGCGCACCCTCACCATCGCGATCGCCGATCCGAACAACGTAGCGGCGATCGAGGACATCAAGTTCATCACGCGCTGCGACATCTTCCCGGTGATCGCCGGGGAGTACACACTGCGCAACGCGATCGACCGGTACTACCAGCAGTCGGACGCGCAGCTCCAGAGCCTGCTGAAGAGCGTCGAGGACGCGGACACCGGCGACCTCGAGGTACTCGAAGAGCAGATGGACGAGGAGGTCAAGGCCTCGGAGCTGGCCGAGGACGCGCCGGTGGTGAAGCTGATCAACGGCCTGCTGACCGACGCGGTGAAGCGCGGGGCGTCCGACATCCACATCGAGCCGTTCGAGCACGAG
>DATICZ010000047.1:0-6606 GCA_035456525.1 Gemmatimonadales bacterium | reverse complement strand
GCCTTTAGCACGGATAGATCCCCGCGAGCCGGAGCCCGGCGGTCTCCTCGAGTCCCAGCGCCAGGTTCATGGCCTGCACGGCCTGTCCGGCCGCTCCTTTGACGAGGTTGTCGATCGCCACGCTCACCTGCAGCTCGCGCCCGTCCTCGGTCGCGGTCGCATACAGTTGCGCGTCGTTGGTGCCCACGACGTGGGTCAGCTCGGGCGGCGCCTTCCGCACGCGCACGAACGGCCGTTCCGCATAGGTGGAATCGTACGAGGCGGCCACGTCTCCGCCGTGCTCCAGCCGGGCGTGCAGCGTGAGGTAGATGCCGCGCACGAACGGCCCGGCGTGCGGGACCAGACGCGGGGCCGGACGGTTCCCAGCCCCTGTCCAATTGCGCCATTGCTCGGTGATCTCGGCGTCGTGCCGGTGACCCAGCACCCCGTAGGCGAACACGTTGTGGGCACGCGCGGGGTGGTGCGTCGTCGGCTTCGGGCCGACGCCGGCGCCCGAGCTGCCGGTGATCGCATACAGCGCCGGCGCGGCCGCCAGGTCGGCGCGCGCCAGAGGATAGAGGGCGAGCGCCGCCGCCGTGGCGAAGCACCCCGGTACGGCGATGGCGCGGGCGCCGTGCAACGATTCCCCGCACACGTCGGCCAGTCCGTAGACGAAGCGCGAGCGCAGGGCGGGGGCGGCGTGCGGGCCGTAGTAGCGCTCGTACAGCGCCGTGTCGCGCACGCGAAAGTCGGCGGCCAGATCCACCACGAGCCCGGGATCGGCCGAGAAGATCTCCCCCGCGACCTTGGAGGATTCGCCATGCTCGAGCGCGAGGAAGACGACATCCCGTCCCCGCGCGGCGTCGGCGGGAGCGGCGTCCAGGAACGTCGCGTCGCCTCGAGCGGCGAGCGCCGGGTGGACGTCGGACCAGAGGCGGCCGGCCTGACTGCGGCTCGCCGCCACGCACTCGGTCACGTCGGGGTGCTGGGTGAGCAGCCGCAGCAGCTCACCGCCGGCGTACCCGCCGGCGCCGATCACTGCGACCTTCATGCCGCGGCCGTCGACGCGGGCTGAACCGCCACGCGTTCCAGCAGCGCGTCGCGCACGACGCCGACCAGGGCGGGCGCCTCGCGCAGCGCATTGTGGGCCGGCAGCCCGAGCGACTCGCGCACGTACTTGCGGCCGACCTCGTTGTCGGTCGCGGGCCCGCTGATCACGGTGATGGGGAGGCGGAACTCGTTCTTGTACAGCTCGGCCGCCCCCCAGCAGGCGACCGGGTCCGGGGCGCACATCACGTGCACCGCGCCCACTGCCATCAGCTCGGGATCGTGCAGGATGTCCTGCACCCCATACTCGCCCAGAATACCGTCACCCAGCTCGGCCACGATCACGTCGGGACGACCGCTGGGATGTGCCGCGAGGCGGTTGAGGATCGCCTTGGCGAGCGGAACGGTGATCCCGGCGTGCGTGCTGGCGGCGCCGGCATCATTGAACGTGAGCGCGGCCGCGGCGCCGGCGTCCTGCATCGCCAGCGCGTCGCGCATCAGGGAGACGCCGGTGAGCTTCGCCGCCGCCACGCGCAATCCGCTGCGCGACAGCCCGCGTACCAGCTCGGTGGCCGCCGCCGTCTTCCCCGCGTTCATGCACGTTCCGGCGACATACACCACCGGCACCGTGCATTCCAACCGCTCGGCGGGAGGAATGGCGTGATCGCGGATGTGCGCCGGCCGCCCGATCCGGTCGCCCAGCTCGGGGAAGGCGAGCACCGCGCCCAGCACCTCCGCCTTGAACGGCGGGCCGATTTCCGGGTTCGCCGAGGTGCAGATCCCGAGGATGCCCCCCAGGTTG
The DNA here is from genome assembly GCA_035456525.1 of Gemmatimonadales bacterium. Lineage (GTDB taxonomy): Bacteria > Gemmatimonadota > Gemmatimonadetes > Gemmatimonadales > GWC2-71-9 > DASTHG01. The sequence goes on along the minus strand of DATICZ010000047.1, from coordinate 4,778 downwards.
AGGACGTGGAGCACGTCCCCCACGGCGATGTGCTCGGGCACCACGCCCGCATAGCCGCGCAGCGCGCGCCGCTCCCCCAGCGTGCCGGCGAGCACGTCGCCGGCGCGCAACGCGAGCATGCGGCCGCTCGTGTCCTCGACGGTGTTGTAGGTGCTCTTGTCCTCGAGGATGCGGACGGCCAGGATGTAGCCCTCCTCCGCCACGATGGCGTCGCCCACGATCACTTCGCGAGGCAACGCAGCGTTCTTGGTGCTGCTGGAAATGCGGTCCAGCCGAATCCTGGTAGTTACGACCATTCTGGGGCCTCCTCAAAGGAGCAGGGAGCACGGAGCAGGGAGCAGTACTTCCCGGCGCGACGGAGAGTACTGCTCTGTGCTCCGTGCGCCCTGCAGTTATCCACTGGCATCTGCCGCGCGTGCCGCAAGGAAGGCGGGAATCGCCGACACCCTCGCGAACGCCCGCGCCTCGTCTCCGGTCCAGAGCCGGGGCTCTTCGCCGTAAGTGGCGACTGCGGGATCCATCAGGGAAAACGGACTGCGGACGCCGGTCACCTGAAACCGGCCCGGCGCCAGCCGCACGCGCGTCTCCCCCGAGACGCGCTCCTGCGAGCTCCTGATCAACGCCTCGATGTCGCGCAACGCGGGATCGAAGTACTGCCCTTCGTGCAGCCGGTCGCCGTAGAAGCGGCCCAGGTGGTCCTTCCAGAACGTCTGCCAGCGGGTGAGCACCAGCTTCTCGATCTCGCGGTGCGCGTGGATCAGCACGAGCGCGGCGCCCGCCTCGAAGCCGATGCGGCCCTTGATGCCGAGCGCCGTCTCACCGGTGTGCGTGTTGCGCCCGATGCCGGAGCGGTGCGTGAGCGCGCCGAGCCGCTCGACCAGGGCGGGGCCCTCGAGGGAGTCGCCGTCCAGCGCAACCGGCAGCCCCTGGTCCCACCCGATGACGATCTCGAACGGGTCGGGAGCGTCGGCCGGCGGGTCGAGCAGTTCGGCGGGCGGCGCCGTCCAGGGATCGTGCGTCCAGCCGCCGCCCCAGGTCGTGCCCCAGAGCCCCGCGTTGATCGAGTAGTCGCCCGACTTCGCGGGCACGGGGAGGTGGTGCTGCTCGAGCCAGGCGATGGCCTGAGGACGGGTCAGTGCGGCCTCGCGAATGGGGGTCAGGATCTCGAGGTCGGGCGCCAGGACACGGAGCGCCACGTCGAAACGGATCTGGTCGTTGCCGGCGCCGGTCGAGCCATGGGCGACGGCAGTGGCGCCGATCTCGCGCGCCACGGTCACCAGCGAGATCGCCTGCTGGGTCCGTTCGGCGGCGACGCTCAGCGGATAGACCTCGCCGCGCAGCATGTTGCCCTGGATGAGGAAACGGACGAACCGGTCGTAGACCTGCTCGCGGGCGTCCACCGCGTGGTGGCGGTCCGTGCCCACGGCGATGGCCTGCGCGCGGATGCGCGCGCGGTCGGCGTCGGTGGCGCCGCCGGTATCGACCCAGACGGTATGCACCGTCCAGCCGTCGGCGGCGAGCTTGGCGACGCAGTACGACGTGTCGAGACCGCCCGAAAACGCAAGGGCGAGCGGACCGAGGCGAGTTTGCATAGTGCATAATTATGCGGTTCAGGGGGAGAGAATGCAAGAGGGTGGAGGACGGTGGAGGACGGTGGAGGACGGTGGAGGACGGAGAGAAGCTCCTGGCCTGGCGGGAGTGCCACCAGCTGGCACTGGCCGTGTACCGAGTGACCAAGGCGTATCCTGTCGAGGAACGCTACGGCCGTTCCGAGGTCGGCTACGCCTTGCGGTTTGCCAAGGAATCCGGACTTTTGAGTGTCGCCGATTGGACCGCGCTCGACGATCAACAAAACCGCGCGCGCTATCTCACCTGGCAGCTCTACCGATCGCTTGGAGCAGGATGACTCAGTCAACCACCAACCTCGACCGTCTTCCACCGTCTTCCACCGTCCTCCACCGTCATGTCCTGGTCGCGCTCGCCCTAGCGACGCTCATCCTCCACGTCCTCGCGAATCTCGTCTCCCCGTACGGCTTCCACCGCGACGAATTCCTCTATTTCGCTATGGGACGGCACCTCCAGCTGTTCCGCATGGATTTCCCTCCGGCGATCGCCATCCTGTCCGAAGCGGTGCGGGGGACGCTCGGGGACGGCCTGTTCGGCATCCGCCTCGTGCCAGCGCTGTGTGCCACGCTGCTCGTACTGCTCGCCGGGCTCTTTGCCTGGATGCTGGGCGGTGGTCGCTACGCCCAGTTCCTGGCGGGACTGGCGGTGCTCGGGTCTCCGCTCTTCATGCGGGCCGGAAATCTCTTCCAGCCCGTGGTGCTGGATCAGGTCGCCTGGACCCTCGCACTGCTCGCGCTCGCGCGGCTTGCCGCCACGGGTGATAGCCGCTGGTGGCTCGCGATCGGCGCCGCGTGCGGCTTCGGCTTGCTCGCCAAGTTCAGCATCGCGTTCATCGGGTTCGGGATCTTCCTCGCAACCCTGCTGACTCCGCAGCGCCGGCAGCTCGGCACGCGCTGGCCTTGGGTGGGGGCGGCGCTGGCCCTGGCGATCGGGGCGCCGAGCATCGTGGGGCAGATCCGGCTCGATTTCCCGATCGTGCTCCAGATGCGCGGGCTGTCGGAGTCGCAGCTCGAGCACGTCTCGCCGCTCGGCTTCGTGATGACGCAGCTCCTGTTCGGACCCGGGACACTGCTCGCCGTCGCGGCCGCGGCCGGATTCGTGGTCGTGCCCGCGTTGCGGCCGTTCCGGATCGTCGGATGGGCCTGCCTGGTCGTCTTCCTGGTGCTGCTCGGCCTGCGCGGCAAGGCGTACTACTTCGGGCCCGTGTACCCGGCACTCTACGCCGCCGGGGCCGTGACGCTGGAGCACATCGCGCGGCCGCGGCTCGGCACAGCCCTGCGCTGGGGCGCCATCGTCCTGGTCGTCGCCTTCGGCCTATTCTCCCTTCCGCTCGGGCTTCCCATCCTGCCACCCGAGGCCATGGCGCGCTACGCCGGCAATATCGGCGCCGCGCGCAGGAACAATCAGGGCCAACTCGGACGCCTGCCCCAGGACTACGCCGACATGTTGGGATGGGAAGAGGAAGTCCGGGCCGTCGCTCGGGTCTACCACGCACTGCCGGCGGCCGAGCGGGGCGAGGTGGTGATCGTCGGCGACAACTACGGGGAAGCCGGAGCGCTCGAGTTCTACGGCCCGCGTTACGGACTCCCGGCGCCGATCAGCCCCGCCGGGACGTACTGGCAGTTCGGGCCCGGCGACAAGCCTGGAACCGTGGTCATCGTGCTGGGCGAGGAGCCGGAGAGCCTGCGCCAGCATGCCGATTCGGTGCTGCTGGCGGCGCGCGTCGTCAACCCGTGGGGAGTCGTGGAGGAGCAGGACGTCCCGATCGTGGTCGGGCGGCGGCTCAACACCACGTTGCAGGCCCTCTGGCCTTCCCTCGGGGGACGGTACCGCTAGGGAAGCTCTGCATTAGTGGGGCGACGCCGGGGGTGGGGGCGAGAACGCGAGGACGCGGGGGCGGCACGGCCCGCAGAGCTTCCCTGTACGGTCGCTACGCCTGTGCCGTCCACATGCGCGGCAGGATGCGCCACAGCCCAAACCCGCTGACCACGAACACGACCGCCCACACGAGCGCCTGGGGCGCTCGACCGTACAGCGCGCTTCCCACGCCGAACAGCGCGGAATAGACAAATGCGCACCCCAGCACCCATCCCAGCAGCGACTGCGCCAGGCTGTCGGGCGAGCCGCCGACGCCCGCTTCCCGCGGAATCGTGCCCCAGCCCGTCCCGGCCGGGCGCACCAGCTTGTAGAAGTTGACCAGCGTCGCGCGCTCCGTCGGCGCGGTGACGAAGGCGGTCACCACCCAGACGACCGTGGTCGCGAGCACGGTGATGATCAGCGACGCCCACGACGGCACGCCGTGGCCGGCCCGCGCGGCGACTTGGAACCCGACGGCGATGGCGAATGAGCTGACCATGGCCGCAATCTCGCACCACGCGTTGATGCGCCACCAGAACCAGCGCAACAAGTAGAGTAGCCCCGTCCCCGCGCCCACCGAGAGCATCAGGTCGAAGCTGGCCCGCGCCGTGTCGAGGATGTAGGTGACGCCCGCCGCGGCCACCATGAGCAGGCCCGTGACGACGCGTCCCACCATGACGTAGTGCCGCTCCTCGGCGCCAGGCTTGAAGAACCGCCGGTAGCAGTCGTGCACCAGGTAGGACGTGCCCCAGTTCAAGTGCGTCGCAATCGTCGAGATGTACGCGGCCAGCAGCCCCGCCACCATCAGGCCGAGCATCCCATGCGGCAGGAAGCGCAGCATCGCGGGGTAGGCCATGTCGTGCCCGATGAGCTTGGGGTCCACGTACGGGAACGTCCGCGCGATGTCGGAGAGCTGCGGATAGACGAGAATCGACGCCAGGGCGACGATGATCCACGGCCACGACCGCAGCGCGTAGTGGGCGACGTTGAAGAGCAGGGTGCCGCTCACGGCGTCCTTCTCGCTCCGGGCGGCCAGCATGCGCTGGGCGATGTAGCTCCCGCCTCCCGGCTCCGCTCCGGGATACCAGACCGACCACCACTGGATCGTGATAGGGATGATCAGCACCGTGAGCGTCATGCCCCAGTCGCCGAAGTCGGGCACCAGGCTCAGGACACTCGGGTCGGTCTTCGCGATGAGCCCCGCGAGGCCGCCCACCTCGGGCTGCTTCAGGGCGTAGATGGCCGCGGCGAACGAGCCGGTCATCGCGATCCCGAACTGGATGAAATCGGTGACC
>DATICZ010000046.1:0-21526 GCA_035456525.1 Gemmatimonadales bacterium | reverse complement strand
GGTCACCGCAGATCTGCACGACGTGCCATGTGAAACAGGCCACCGGTCACAACCCCGGCAAGCCGTGCGAGGCGTGCCACAAGGTGCCGGCCATGCAACGCGGATAGCGGGTTCATGCCCTCACGAACGTTCACCCGATTGCTGGGCCTGCTGGCTGCCGCCGCGTCGCTGGGATTCGGGGCGGCTCACGGCCAAGCCTCGCCGGTGGTGCAGTGCGAGAGATGCCACGCCAGCCGGGACTTCATCACCGGCAAGTCGGGCGGCCCGCAGGACACGTCGCTGTACGTGCCCGCGACGATTCTGCAGGAGACGCGGCACCGTGGCCTGCGATGCCCCGACTGCCACCGCGGCTACGAGGCCGGGTACCCACACCGCGTCGCCACCCGGGTCGTGCCGTGCCAGACCTGCCACGAGGCCGAAGGGCGAGACTGGCAAGCCTCGGTCCACGCCGCGAACGCCGCGTCTCAGGGGGACGCCCCGACCTGCGTGCGCTGTCACGGCTCACACCTCGTATACGGGACGGACGATCGTCGCTCCCCGACCTATTCGCTGAACGTGGCGGCGCTGTGCGGCAGCTGCCACGCCGATCCCCGCATCATCGGGACGTACTTCGCGACCTCGGGCAAGTCGCAGGCGCGCACGGCCGTCGAGCAGTACTTCAAGACCGTCCACGGCAACGCGCTGACGCGCGACGGGCTGGTCGTTTCGGCGACGTGCAACGACTGCCACGGGGCGCACAAGGTGCTGCCGGCGGACTCCGCGGAGTCGTCGGTGAACCGGCGGAACATCCCGGCGACTTGCGGAACGTGCCACGTCGGCGTGGCCGAGGTGTACGAGCAGTCCGCCCACGGCCAGATGTATCTCAGCGGCCGGAAGAGCATCGAAGGGCACGAGGCTCCGGTGTGCGTGGATTGCCACACGGCCCACGGGATCGTGCGCGCCGATCAGCCGCAGTGGCTCCTCGGGGTCGTGGCGGAGTGCGGGACCTGCCACGAGCGTCTCTACGAGACGTATTTCGAGACCTATCACGGCAAGGTGACCCGTCTCGGCTTCACGCTCGCGGCCACGTGCAGCGACTGCCATACGGCGCACGACATGCGTCCGGCGACGGACTCCCGCTCGTCGGTGTTTCCGGCGAACCTCGTGACCACGTGCGCGAAGTGCCACCCCGCGGCGAACGACAATTTCGCGCGCTATCGCCCGCATGGAGATCCCAAGGACCGCGCGAGGTACCCGGTGCTGTTCTGGACCTGGCTGTTCATGACGGCGCTGCTGGCCGGCGTGATGCTGTTCTTCGGGACCCACACGATTCTCTGGTTGACGCGCATCGTCATCAACCGCGTCCGCGGCGCGGCCGCTGAAACCCCCGAGACCGGACCATGACACCGCAAACACTGGACGCTGCCAGCCGCGGCAGGCAGCCCTATCTTTGGCGGTTCACGCCGCTGCAGCGCACCCTCCACGCCCTGGTGATCGTCTCGTTCCTCGGTCTGGTCATCACCGGCCTGCCGCTCCGTTTTGCCTACGCGCCGTGGGCTCGGACGCTGGTGCGCGCGTTGGGCGGCCTCGAGGCGGCGGGCGTCATTCACCGGTTGTGCGCCATCATCACGTTCGGCTACTTCGCGGCGCACGTGGGGTCCCTGATCTATCGCGTGGCCCGCGGGACTTCCTGGAAGAAGATCCTCTGGGGGCCGGACTCCATGGTCCCGCAGGGCAAGGACGTGCGGGACCTGATCGGGATGTTCAAGTGGTTCTTGGGGCGGGGCCCGCGGCCCCGGTTCGAGCGCTACAGCTACATGGAGAAGTTCGACTACCTCGCGGTGTTCTGGGGAGTCGCCATCATCGGGTTCTCGGGGCTGCTGCTCTGGTTCCCCGAGTTCTTCTCCCGCTTCCTGCCCGGCTGGGTGTTCAACGTCGCCACGATCATTCATGGGGATGAAGCGCTGCTCGCGATGAGCTTCATCTTCACGATCCACTTCTTCAACGTGCACCTGCGCCCGGAGAAGTTCCCGATCGATCTCGTGATCTTCACGGGTCGCGCCACCGAGGATTACCTGAAAGAAGAGCATCCGTTGGAGTACGAGCGACGAAAAGAGGCGGGAGCGCTCGAACGGCTGACCGCGCCTCCGGTGTCGCGCCTTGCCTACGTCTGGTCGGTGGTCCTGGGCTTCGCCTCGCTGGGGCTCGGGATCTTCGTCATCGTTCTCGTTCTGTGGGCGGTACTGCATTGAAACCTCATCTCACCTACGTGGCCGCGGGAGTCACGCTGCTCCTCGCCGGGCGCTGGAGCGAGCTCGGAGCCCAGGAATACCGCATCCGTCTCGACACGCGGGCGCAGCAGGTGTCCTATCGCGGCGTCACGCTCGACAGTATCCCCGTGACGGACACCGTCTCGACCTCGGGGAGCGGACCGACTTCGTCCGAGGGGTTCGCCGTGCTGTGCCGGAGCGGCCTTCCCTACTGCACGTTCTTCCGGCCCGGTCCATGGCGTAATGGTGGTCCCCTGACGACCACGGCCGACGTGACCATGTGGGGACTGGGGATCTCGGGTCTCAGCGTGCACGCGACCGCGCGGGTGGGCGTCGACTTCGGCAGCGCCGATGTCTGGCCCGGGACCACTCCCGCCGTGCAGCTGCTGGAGGGGTACGCGGAATACGCCGTGACCCGCGCGACGGCGCGATTGGGCCGGCAGGTCGTCGCGTCCCGCCTCGGCACGACGGGATTCGACGGCGCCGGCGTGGTATTGCGCGACGCACGGCGCGGTGTGGAGATCGACGGCTATGCGGGGTGGGGGTTGGCCCGCGGCGTGGCCCTGCCGGTCACCAGCCCCGCGCTCAATCCGCTGGACGACTTCCAGCCACGCCGGCGTCAGCTCGTCGCCGGCGCCGGCGCCGGATGGACAAAGGGCATGGCGGACGTGCGGTTGGACTACCTCCGGGAGGTGGACCCCGGTACGGATCACTTCGTCTCGGAACGCGTTGGCCTCGGGGCCTCGCTACGACCGATCCCCGGCGTGCAGCTGGCCGGTGGGGCCGACTACGACATCGCGGCGGGCTGGTGGGGCAGCGCCGAGGGAACGCTCACGTACGCGCAGTCCAAGGTGCAGGCGAGCGTCGGCGCCCGTCGCTACCGGCCGCATTTCGATCTGTGGACGATCTGGGGTGCGTTCAGTCCGGTTCCCTATCACGCCGTTCAGGCCTCGGTCGCCGTCACCGCGATTCGCCGGCTCGAGCTGCGGGGGCGTTGGGAAGGGTACGAATTCGAGGAGGCGGAGGCGGCAACGCCGCTGTTCAACGCGAAGCGCGACGGCTGGCGCTGGGAGTTGGGCGGGACCTACCAGCCGCTGAGCGGCCTGACGCTCGACGCATCCTACCGCGAGGAATACGGGCCGGGGGCGAGTGTGGCCGCGGTGGCCGGGGCCATCACCTACGAGCCTTCTCGGCGGCTCACGGTCGTGCTGCTCGGCTCGCAGGCCACCCGTCCGCTGGAGTTCCGCTTCAACGAGGCCGAGGTGCGAGTCCTGGGCGTGGACGCGCAGTTCGAGCCCAGCCCGCGCGTGCGGCTCGGCGCCTCGGCCGACCGCTATCGGGAGGTTCATCGCCGGCCGGATGCGGGCGCGTTCGATTGGAATCAGTGGCGCGTCAGCGGGCGGGTGGTGCTGCTGTTCGGGAACTCCGCGGATCTGCGCGCCCTACCGCCCTCCATCAGGCTGCTGCCGGGAGGGAGGTCGGAACGATGAACGCTCGAATCCCGGTCCTCGCCCTGGCGATCATCGCGACCGTAGTGGCCGTTGGCGGGCTGCGCGCTCAGCAGCCGCCGCAATTCGACCATCTGAGACATGCCCGGCTTTTTCCCACGTGCACCGGGTGCCACCAGGGTGCCGAGGATCCCGAGCAGCCGATCCTTCCCGATTCGGCAGCCTGTGCGACGTGTCACGACGGCACGACGCGCCCGTACGTCGCCTGGCGGAGGTCCACGGAAGGCCGTCCCAGCAATCTGAAGTTCGCCCACGAGCTCGTTCCCCTGATGACCAGGGAGACGCCGCAGGGAACGCAGACGCTGTCGTGCCAGGACTGCCACATCGCCCCCGGGGGTCAGTGGATGGCGGTGCGCCGGGCCACGCCCGAGGGATGCCTGGCCTGCCACGGGCCCGGGGTGACGCAGCACCTCGCGGCCCCGGACAGTCTGTGCCAGACGTGCCATCTGCCCCTGGTGCGCGCCGCCACACTCCGGCCCGCTGATATCGCCGGATTCCCCGCGCCTCCTTCGCATCAGGCGCCGGACTTCGTGAGCCGCGCGGGCCACGGCGCCCTGGCCAAGGGAACCGCGGAGCCGGTGGCGGCGAGCTGCACGGTCTGCCACGCCCGGGAGTTCTGCGTCACGTGCCACGTCGATGCGCCCGAGCAGCCGGCCATTCAGGCGCTCGGCGCCGATGCGCGGTCGCAGGCGATCGTGATCCGTCTCGCGGCTCCGCCCTCGCATCGCGCGTCCGACTTCCTGTCGCGGCATGGCGGGATGGTGCGGGAGGACGCCCGCTCGTGCGCGACGTGCCACACGCGTGAGAGCTGCCTCGCCTGCCACGCCCCATCGCAACGGGTCTCGGCCACACTCCATTCAGGCGGGGACGGGCGAGGCCGGGGCGCCCAGCCGGTCCGTCACCCACCCGAGTCGCATCGCGAGAATTTCACGGCGCGGCACCCTCAGGCGGCCGCCACGACGCCGGCATCCTGCGCGGGCTGCCACGTTCGCACCGACTGCCTCGAGTGCCACCGACCCGCCGCGGCGTCGCGGCCCGGCTATCACCCGGCGGGATTCCTGACGCTCCACCCTGCCGCGGCCTACGCGCGCCAGACCTCTTGCAGCGACTGCCACAATGTCGGCAGTTTCTGTGCGACGTGCCATGCCACCGCCGGGCTGGTCAGCAGCGGCCCGTTGCGGTCCGGCTATCACGATGCCAGCCGCTTCTTCATAGCGGGCCACGGGCAGGCCGCGCGCCAGAATCTCGAGAGCTGCGTCGCGTGCCACGTCGAGCGCGACTGCCTGACCTGTCACTCAGCCACGGGCGGGCGACACTTCAATCCGCACGGCCCAGGGTTCGATGCAAACCGGCTGCGCCGCAAGAATCCGGAGATGTGCACCGCGTGCCACGGCACCGCGATCCCGACCCGTTGAGCGTTGTGACCACGAGGAGGTGAGGGATGTCGACCGGGCCACTGGAAACACCACACACTGGACGACGCGCGTTTCTCAGGTGGGCAACGGCGATCGGCGGGTTCTTCTCGACGCTGCTCGCCGGAATCCCAGCCGTACGCGCCTTCTTCTCTCCCACGTTCAAGCGGACCCGCCAGGAGAAGTGGATTCGGCTGGGCGAGGCCGATCAATTCGATCCGGAGACGCCCACCAAGGTCGACTTCGTGGACACCGGCAGCGACGCCTGGATCGAGACGCGGCGCTTGCGGAGCGTGTGGATCTACACCGAGGACGGGGAGCGCTTCACCGTCTACAACGGCCGCTGCACCCATCTCGGGTGCAACTACTCCCTGGACCAGGAGCACAACGTCTTCCGCTGTCCCTGTCACACCGGGTATTTCGAGATCAAGTCCGGCAAGGTGCTGGGCGGGCCGCCGCCACGCCCGCTCGACCAGCTGCCGGTAAAGGTCGAGGACGGCGTCGTCTACGCGGCGTACGAGGATTACCGGTTGGGCGTGCCCGAGAAAGTCGTGGCCTGATCCCCATGCCCTCCATCTTCCGGTGGCTCGACGAACGGCTCGACCTGCGGCGGGCGAAACGCGACCTGCTGGACCGCGAGGTGCCGGCCCGGCTGACCTGGTGGCACACGCTTGGGAGCGCCACGTTCACGGTGTTTCTGGTGCAGGTCATCACCGGCACGACCCTCGCTACCTACTACTCGGCCTCGCCGGATCACGCCTACGACAGCATCCAGTATATCTCGCGCCAGGTGGCGAGCGGCACGTTGCTGCGCGGCATCCATCACTGGGGTGCGAGCGCCATGGTCGTGCTCCTCGTGGCGCACATGATCCGGGTGTTCGCGGTCGGCGCATACAAGTACCCGCGCGAGATCAACTGGCTGCTCGGTGTCGGACTGTTCCTGATCGTCCTGGGATTCAGTTTCACGGGATACCTGCTGCCCTGGGATCAGAAGGCCTATTGGGCGACCGCGGTCGGCACCAACATCGCGGGGACCACGCCGCTCATCGGCGGCGCCCTCGTCGCGCTGTTGCGCGGGGGCTCGGAGCTCGGGGCGGCGACACTCGCCCGCTTCTACGCGTTCCACTCCCTCTGGCTGCCGCTGGCCCTCACGGTCGTGGTCGCGCTGCATCTCATCGTGCTCATCCGCCAGGGCATCGCGGCGCGCCCCAGAGACCTGGAGGTCGGTGCGCCGGCGCGGACGAATGACCCCAAGTACCCGGACTATTACCGGGAAGCCTACGCCGCTACCAAGCGGGCCGGGATGAGATTCTGGCCGGATATCCTGGGGAAGGACGCCATCGTATCCGCGGCCGTGGTCCTCGCCATCGTGTTGATGGCCGTGGTGTTCCGCACGCCGCTCGAGGCGCCCGCGGATCCGACCGACACTTCCTATGTGCCGCGGCCGGAATGGTATTTCCTGCCGATCTATCAGTTGCTCAAGCTGGTCCCGGGGTCCATGGAGAGCCTGATCGCGGTCGGCGTCCCGAGCCTGCTCATCCTCGTGATGCTGGGGCTGCCGTTCTTCGATCGCGGGAGCACGCGTAATCTGCTGCACCGGCCCGTCGCGCTGGCGTCGCTGGCAGTGATCCTTGGTGGAGCCGGATTCTTGATCGGGGCTGCGGGTCGCGGTCCCGAGGCCGCGCTGGAGGAGGCGGCAATCCTGACTTCCGTACAGCGCGCCGGGCGAGCCCTCTACCAATCGCAGCAGTGCGGGGGCTGCCATCGCGTGGCGGGTCAGGGCGGAGAGGAAGGCCCGGACCTCACGACCGTGGGACTGCGGCACTCAGCCGGGTGGCTACACAGCTTCCTCGAGCAGCCGAGCCGGTTCCACTCGGAATCACGCATGCCCGCGTACGGACCGCCCGCACTGACGCACCAGGAGATCGAGGAATTGTCGCAGTATCTCAGCTCGTTGCGGGGGCGGGGAGAAGTGCCGCCGCAGTTCTACGACACATTTCCGCCGCCACAGTCGCCGTGAGTAAGACCTTTGCTGTCAAAAGTTTCATGATTCCTTCACGAAGTCCAGGGAGTATTCCCCCGATGGTACAGAGCAGCCCGGCTTTCAAGCCGTGCAGCACTCACACCAGAAGGAGGGTCCGATGCGGAGGAGCGTTCTACTACTCGCCGGCCTAGCCACCGTGACCGCGGTCAGCCCCGCCTACGGCGGGGGCCGCACCGAGTGGCTTCGAAGTTATCTGGGAACCTACGCCGCTCATGCGAGCATCCCGGCTTGGGCCCGCAAGTACAACATGAACTGCTCGGGTTGCCACTACCCCGCAGCGCCCCGGCTGAACGCCACGGGGATCAGGTTCCGCTGGGCCGGCTTCCGAATGCCAGACGAAATGGGTGAGAAGGTCGACGTCACCCAGCTGTCGAACTACATCTCCCTCCGTGGCCGCATGCGCTACGAATACAGCAAGTCCGAGTCGCAGCCCGTCTCGACCAGCGCGTTCACCTTCAACGACGCCACGCTCTTCTATGCCGGGCCGTTCGGACGGAACTTCTCAGGGTTCACCGAGCTCGAGCGTGAGCCGAGTGGGGAGATCGGGCTCGTGGCGAGCATCCAGGGCGTCTGGGGCAAGGAAAACTCCTACCGCGGATTTCGAGCCGGCCAAATGCACTGGCTGCTGCGCGACGGCGTCGCTGGGTTCGATCGCCCGACGGGTGTGCGCACACCGAACCCTGTCAACAGTCCCGTGACCGCCGCGATTCCCTTCCGGTTCTCCGCCGACCAGCTGGGAGTCGAAGGCTTCCTGGTCAGTGGCCGAAACCGCATCTCGGTGGAGGTCCTGAACGGCATCCGAACGACGGGATCGGGCGACCCGCCGGACCCTGACACCGACAAGGACTTTGCGGTGACCGATCAGTTGCTGTTCGATGACGCGGGGTCAGGCCTGACGGCGGTGGGATACTACGGGACGGTCAAAGGGCTCGACCCCCTGGCGTCGACTCTCCGTTCGCATTTCGCGAGATTCGCGATCAGCGCCAATAAGATCGTCAACCGCTTCGAGGTCCTCGGCGGATTCGTCTACGGGAAGGATCAAGACCTGCCGGCCGGCGCGGCCGACGTGAGCGGGTTGGGATACTGGGTTTCGGGCCAGTACATGTTCCCCAAGTCGTCGCTGACCGTGTTCGGCCGTTACGAGTTCGTCGATCCGAACACCGATCTCTCCGACAACGGGAGCACGCGGGTGGTGGGCGGGTTGGTGCTTCCCGTGGGTCTGCCGGAGTACCTGCGCCTGGCGCTCGAGGCCGCACTGGACTTCCCGCAGGCCGCCGCGGCGCTCAACAGGACGGGGTTGACGGCGGAGTTGATGCTGAACTTCTAGCCACTGAAGCTAGGGAAGGGACCGCCCAGGAGCGGGCGGTCCCCTTTCCCTGTTCGATTCGCTTTGCCGGGCGCTTGCCGAGTTACTGCGAGTTGCCGGCGCTATGCCCCAGCGTCTTCACGTATCGCGCGACCGCCGCCATCTGATCTGGGGTCAGCTTGTCGGAAAACGACTTCATGTCCTTCCCCATCCCCTTCTTGAGGATGGCCACGATCGAGTCCGCTGAGACGCCGGCCAGTGTGCTCGTGTCCGTGAACGACTTCAGGGTGGGATACAGCCCCACCATGCGTTGCGTGGGGGTCCCGGTGGCTCCATGGCACGTGCGGCAATGCTGCTTGTACAGGGCGGCCCCGTCGTCGGGAGCCTGGGCAGCGGCCGAACGTGTCCCGATCGTGAGTGAAAGCGCGATCCCGATTCCAAGGACTGTTATGACGGATTTCATGCAATCTCCGGCGAAGGTTTACAGTGGAGGATTCCCTTCAGTGAGAAAAGAAACCGTGGCTTAGGCGTGAAGCTACCTTCACGAGCCTAGGGCTGTCGAGCCGTGCTGTCCGCCAGCGTCTTCACGAACCGCGCGACCGCCGCGATCTGATCCGCGGACAACTTGTCCTTGTAGGGCTTCATGTCGCCGATGCCGTCGCGGGTGACTGCCACGATCGAGTCGGTCGAGAGCGACGCGAGGTACGCCGAGTCCGCCAGCGACTTCATCTTCGGGTAGAGCGTCGCCATCCGCGCCGTGGGAACGCCCGCCGATCCGTGACACGACCGGCAATGTTGCTTGTAGAGGGCGGCTCCATCGGGCTGTTGCGCCTCGGCCCGAGACGCACCCGACCCGAGGGCCAGCAACGTTGCCGCGACGATCCCGCCTACCATCCGCGTCCGAAAGTTCATCATCGTCTCCCAGCTGATAAAGTTGCCTTAATACTCAACTCGTCTCCTGGAAGCGAACGGCAAGCCAGCGTGACGAACGCTTCCGGTCTCCCATACACCGGGACTGGTGGGACGTGTTCCATTGCCTGGGCTCACGCGCAATTCATCGTGCGTTCACGCTCGGTTCATTAAGCATCCTTGCGCTCCGTAGCCCCGGTTTCTTCAGAGCGTCCCTGAGGTGTGGAGGGAGGCAGTCCGGTGACGGTGAGGTTGCCCCCGCAGGTTCCCCGACTGGCGGCGGTATTCGCGGTCGCAATCGTGGCCCTCGTCACGGTCCGTGCCGTCCTCGTGCCGGCGACATTCGGAAAGTACGGGCACTACCGGGCGGCGGCAGTCGATTCCATCGCGGCGCGAGCGGTGAAGTTCGCGGGTCGCCAGGACTGCGAAGAATGCCACGACGACGTCGGGGCCAAGCGCCTCGCGGGAAATCACCGGGGGGTGGGGTGTGAAGTGTGCCACGGCCCCGAGGCGGCGCACGTGGCAGCCCCCACGGACGTCACGCCGCCGGCGCCGCGAGATCGATCCTTCTGTATCCGGTGCCACTCGTACAACTCTTCCCGGCCCACCGGGTTTCCCCAGATCGACCCGACCACGCACAATCCTCTGAAGCCGTGCATCACCTGCCATGATCCGCACGCCCCGGTGCCGCCGGTCGTGCCGCACGAATGCAGCGCTTGTCACGGCCAGATCGCGCGCCTGAAAGCCCTGTCGCACCACGTGCGCCTTCCCTGTGTGACATGCCACACCGTCCCGCAGGAGCACAAGGTGAACCCCCGCGCCGTTCGTCCGACGAAGCCCGTGGACCGATCCTTCTGCGGTCAGTGCCATGACAAGGCGGCCACACGCGTGACGGAGGCGCCGCGGATCGACTTGGCGACCCACTATCAGCGCTACCTGTGCTGGCAATGCCATTACCCACACTACCCCGAGGCGCAATGAAGCCGGACGAGGATCGCGCGCCCGACACCGCGCCCGCCGCCCACTCCGGCCCGGAGCGGCTGGATCGCCGGCAGTTCGTGGAGGCCGCCTTGAAGGCCGCCGGCGCAGCGGCTCCGCTGCTGGTGGCCGTGCTGCACATCCCCGTCCTCGAAGGTCAGGAAGCCGGCGTCGGGGGAGGGGAGGCCGCCTACGACGCAACCGGTCACTACTACGGGATGGGCATCGACATCGAGAAGTGCATCGGCTGTGGCCGCTGCGTAGCCGCCTGCAAGGCGGAAAACGACGTCCCGGCCGACACGTCCCATTTCAACACCTGGGTCGAGCGCTACTTCATCGACAGTGACGGCGAGGTGACCGTCGACAGCCCCAACGGGGGGATGGACGGATTCCCGGCGGCCACGAGCGAGAGCGGCATCCGGCGCTCGTTCTTCGTCCCCAAGCTGTGCAACCACTGCGCGAACCCGCCCTGCGTGCAGGTGTGTCCGGTCGGCGCCACGTTCGCGACGCGCGACGGCGTCGTGCTGGTGGACGAGAAGTACTGCATCGGGTGCCGCTACTGCATTCAGGCCTGCCCCTACGGGGCGCGCTGGTTCCATCCGACCAAGCACGTGGCCGGCAAGTGCACGCTCTGCTACCACCGGATCACGCGCGGCCTGGTGCCGGCCTGCGTCGAGGTATGCCCCACGGGCGCGCGCATCTTCGGGGAAGTCGAACAGCGGGCGACACCGCTCGCCCGCTTCATGCGGATGAACGACGTGCAGGTGCTGAAGCCGCATCTCAATACGAAGCCCAAGGTCTACTACGCCAATCTGGACGGGGAGGTCCGGTAGCGTGCAGGGCTACATCTACCCCAACGAGTACGAGCTCCAGTGGGGCCTGCTCATCGTGCTCTACCCGTACATCACGGGCCTCGTCGCCGGCGCGTTCATCCTGGCGTCCCTGGAGCGCGTGTTCAACGTCAAGGAAGTGCAGCCGACCTATCGCCTGGCCCTGTTGACGGCGCTGGCGTTCCTGCTCGTCGCCCCGCTGCCGCTCCTCGGGCACCTCGGCCATCCGGAGCGCTCCTACGAGATCTTCCTGACGCCGAACCGCAAATCGGCCATGGCCATGTTCGGCTTCGTGTACGCCTGGTACCTCACCGTGGTGCTACTGCTCGAAGTCTGGTTCGAGTGGCGCAAGGACCTCGTGCGGCGAGCCCAGGAAGCCCAGGGGGTGCGCCGGTGGTTCTTCTACGCGCTCACCCTCGGGGCGACGGATGTGTCGGAGCGATCCCTGAAATTCGACGACACCGCGGGCCGCATCATCACGGTCATCGGCATCCCCTCCGCGTTTCTGCTGCATGGCTACGTGGGCTTCATCTTCGGATCGGTCAAGGCGAACCCCTGGTGGAGCAGCGTGCTCATGCCGGTGGTGTTCCTCTTCTCCGCGATCGTGTCGGGGATCGCCCTGGTGCTGATCATCTATCTGGTGACCACGCTGTTCCGCTCCCGCCCGGTCAACATGCCCTGTGTGGACAAGCTGGCCACGTTCCTCTTCTACGCGATGATCATCGATGTCTCGCTGGAGATGCTGGATTTCCTGCACCGCCTGTACGAATCCGAGGAGTCGATCGGCATTCTGTCGCAGATGATCAGTAGCCGCCTGTTCCTGAGCCTCATCGTGCTCCAGATCGTCATCGGGACCATCGTCCCGCTCGTCCTGCTGGGGGCGTCTTCGCCCGCGCTGCGGCGCGGTGGAGCGGCCCGCGGATCCGACGAGCTGCGGCGGCTGATCTATCTCGTCGCCGCCGTGCTCGTGGAAATCGGGATCTTCAGCATCCGGTGGAACGTCGTGGTCGGCGGACAGCTCTTCTCCAAGAGCCTGCGCGGCCTGACGGTCTACAAGGTGGAGGTGCTGGGGGCGGAAGGTGTGGCCATTACGTTCGCGTTGCTCGCCCTGCCGCTCGTGATCCTGTGGGTGCTGGTCAAGATCCTGCCTCCCTGGGCCGACGTGGAGACGCGTAGCGCCGAGGCAGGGGCGCATTAGCTTTCACCCCCGTCGCAGGCGATATCAGACCTGGCACGTCGCATTCCCCGGAGGATTCATGCGCTGTGCGAAGTGGATTGGCAGCTGGCTCACCCTCGGTGCCATGCTAGCAGGGTGCCAGCCCTCCCAGCCTGCCCAGCGGGCGGGCGACAGCACGGCCGCTACGGGCGGCCTCAGCCGCGCGGACTACCTGCTGCTCGCCGCTGCCAAGGTGGCGCTGCCACCACCCGGCCTGGCCGCAGGCGATCTCCCCGACCCCGCGTCGCGAGAGGCCCAGCTGGTGATCACCTACTGCGGCCAATGCCACGGATTGCCCTCCCCGATGGCCCACAGCTCGACGGACTGGCCCAGCGTGGCCCGGCGGATGTGGCTGCGAATGGAGATGCTGCCCGAATCGCTCGGGATAAAGACGCCGGCCCCGGCCGAGCGCGGCCTGATCCTGAGCTATCTCATGGCCAACTCCCTGAAGGTCAGTGGCGCCGTGTTGCCGGCGGGCAAGGGACGCGACGAGTTCGCCGTCGTGTGCAACCAGTGCCACGCGCTGCCCGATCCGCGGGTCCATTCCGCCGACGATTGGCCGGCCGTGTACGCCCGGATGGAGCGCAACATGGAGCGGATGCAGGTCAAGGCGCCGGGTGGGACCGTCGGCACCGACATCCTGCTGTACCTGCAGACCGTGGCAGGGAAGCGGCCGGCGGCGCGGCAGTAGCCAAATCTCACGCTCGTTTCAACGGCGATTCAGGGCGCGGGGCCTACGTTGCAACTCACGGAGGGAGGTGAGACGCAATGTCGGCAATCATTCGCAAGACCCCGCGTGATCCGATGCTCGATCTGCTGTACAACCTCGAGCGGCGGATGGGGAGGATCTTCAACGAGCCGGTCGTATTCAGCGACTGGTCGCTGCCGGAGCTGGCCAGCACAGCGTGGGTGCCGGTGGTGGACATCTTCGAGGAGGCCGAGCACATCCGCATCGTGGCCGAGATCCCCGGCGTGAAGCCGGAGAACTTCAAGATCTCGGTAGAGGACAACATGCTCACCATCTCGGGGACCAAGGAGCAAGTGGCCGAGGAGAAGGCCGAGAAGGTGCACCGCTATGAGCGGACCTACGGCTCGTTCGAGCGCAGCTTCACGCTGCCGGGCACCGTGGATCCAGCCGCCATCAAGGCGACCTACGAGCACGGCGTGCTGAGCATCATGCTGCCGAAGCTCGAGAAGGCGAAGGCTCGCGAGATCAAGGTGGACGTCGCTCCCGCAAAGGCCCTGAAGTCCTGAGCGCGGAACGGTGAGAAGCGAAGCGACAACGCCGGGATCCTTTCGGATCCCGGCGCTCTTGTTGCAGGCCGCGACCGTCAGCCGGCGAGCACGTCGGAGACGGGGCGGCGCGGCGTTTCTGCGGCCTCCCTGCCGATCCCAAGCCGGAGCAGCATTTGCGGACACCCGGGCCGCCCGGCGACGAGCTCCAGCCGCGGCCGCAGCTCGGGGACCTCGATCGGCTGATTCAGATAGGAGGCGGATACCCCGTCCACCTGGGCCCGCAGCAGCACGTGGGCCAGGGCCTCTCCGGCTGCGAGCCAGTGCTGCGGCGTGTCTTGCGGCGTGCCGAGCAGCGCCATGAGCGGCGAGCCCTCGGCCAGCTCCTCGTCGTGCGCCGCCCGCCCGCGACCCACGTCGAACGTCCGCACGATGAGCGGGCCGGCGGCGGCCATCACGTCGCCCAGGCCCAGGGCGTAGCCGGGCATACCGTCTCTGGCGTCGGTCCAGTTGGGCCGCAGCCAGGCGGCCAACTCGCGGCGGAATCGCTTGTCCGCCATCTGGATCCGGTCCCCTTCCGCCACGAGGCCGGCGATCGCGCTGCGTGCCTCAGGGGTCCGGAACACGTGGAGCCAGGCGCCTTCGGCCTGGGCGGCCGACTCGAGCGCCGTCCCGAGCGCCGCCGGCAGTGTGCGAGTCTCGAACGGCTGACGGTTGGTGCGCCGGCGCGGGATGGCCTGGAACAGGGCGACATCCTCCGCGGTCCGTTCCCACGGCCCGCTCACCCGCACGCGGGCCAGCAGGTCCGGATCGGCGGCGTCCGGCAGGCGCTCGACCTGCGGGGCCGAGCCGAAATGCCGCAGCGCCAGGCAGAGCTGGAACAGGGCCGCGCCGCAGCTGATGATCAGCTCCCGGTCGTCCGGATCGACGACGGGGAGCGCGCGCGAGCGGTCGGCCCGCAGCTCGAGCACGTCTCCCACCAGCTGAAAGCGCCATGGCTGGCTATTGTGACTGGAAGGCGCCCGCACGGCATAGCGCACCGCTGCGCGCAGCTTGTCCTGTGTCGTTCCGGTGATCGGAAACTCATCCAGCGCTTCGGCATAGGGTTCGAGCAGGATGTCGGGCATACGCCACTCCGGCAGGGTCCATCGTGAACGTAGCGCTCCCGGAATGAAGGATCCCACAAGCGGACCTGAAGCGCTTGACACCCTCTTGACTGCGGCGGAGCATCACTTTACGCGCCCCTCACCAAAGGCCAATGTATGGTCCGGTGGTTCGTGTCCATGGTCGCCGCGTGCGTCGCCCTTGCATGCACCGTGCACTACGTCGCCATCGAGCAGGTGCCGCGCACCGGGGACTCGGTGGCCGTGGCCACGGCGGTGAAGGCCCACCTCCTGAACGGCCAGACGGTCGTCTTCCCGGACGGCATCACCCTGGCGCACGACACCGTCCGCGGTTCCGGCACCCGGTACGATCTCCGGCTGCAACTGGCCGGACCCGTCTCGGTCCTCCCGCTGGACAGCGTGCTCGGGCTCGAGGCGTACCGGACGCGGGTGGACGCCGTGCCGACGGCCCTCCTGACCACCCTGGCCATCGTCGGCACGGCAGCGGCCACCGTCAGCGCGATCATCATCATCGAATGCGCGTCAGACCCCAAGTGTTTCGGCTCGTGCCCGACATTCTATTCGGACAGCGCCGGTACTCAGGTGCTCGAGGCCGAGGGATTCTCCTACAGCATCGCGCCGCTGTTCGAGGCCCGTGACGTCGACCGGCTGCGCGCACAGCCGGATGCGCAGGGCGTGCTGCGCCTCGAGGTCCGCGACGAGGCGTACGAGACGCACTACGTCAATCAGTTGGAGTTGCTCGAAGCGCGTCACGGCTCGGACGAATTCGTCGTACCCGATGGCCAGGGGCGCCTCGTGGCGATCGGGCGGGTCGAAGCGCCCGTGGTGGCGCGCGATCGCGCCGGTCGGGACGTGCGCCGCCTGCTCGCCGCCGCCGACGGCGACGTCTTCCGCAGCGACTCCGTGATCCTGGCCGCCGCCCGGCTCGGTGACCTGGAAGACACGATCGAGCTCGAGTTCCCGGTGCCGGCAAACCTCGCGGGAGACAGCGTCGCGCTGCTCTTCCGCATGCGGAACAGCCTGCTCAACACCGTGCTCCTCTACGACGTGATGCTCGGTGACGCCGGCGCCCGCTCACTCGACTGGCAGGCGGCGGAGCTGGAACGTGTGGGACCCGCGCTGCAGCTCGGCCAGTGGTACGCCGCGAAGATGGGCATGCGGATCGCGGTCTGGAGCGACGGCGACTGGCACGAATCGGCGCACCTGCGCGACACGGGCCCGGTTGCCTGGAAGGACATCGCCGCCGTGGTGCCGGCCCCGGTGGGGCCGGTCCTGCGCGTCCGCCTCTCCTACGTGGCCGATGACTGGCGCATCGACCGCGTCGCGGCAGGGTTCGCCGTCCGGCGCCCCGGCGTGCGCCACCATGCCCTCGCCCTTGTGGTGGATGCGGCCGGCGCGACGGATACGGCGGCCCGGGCCAGCCTCGTCGCCGCGGACAGCCGGTACCTCCAGACTACCGCGGGCCAACGTTTCACCGCCGAATGGCGTCCCGGCGACGCCTCGCCGGATTCGCTGCGGACCTTCTTCCTCGCGTCGCAGGGCTACTACATCGAGTGGATCCGCCGCGGCTGGCTCGCCGCCCCGCGCAGCCGGCAGACGTTCGTTCCCAGCGACTCGGCGCTGGCAGGGGCCGTCGCCCGCTACCGTGTCGTCAAGGACACGCTCGAGCGCCGTTTTCTCGCCACCCGCGTACCGGTGAGGTGATCCATGACCCGTCGCCTCCTCCTCGGCTCGATCGTCGTGTGCGCTGCCCTGGCGTGCAGCAGCGGGACAACCGTGAAGGAGTTCACGCCAGCGAGGGAACCCGGCGGGGTCGCGCTCGATCTGCGGCTCCGCGTGGCCGGCGCGAGACACCGGTTTCTGGCAGAGCTGGTGGCCGTCGGGGACACCACGCTCATCGTGTGCGATTCGATGACGGTCATCCTCGTTCCTCTGAGGTTGGTGCGGATCGGCTCGACTCCGGCAGCGGGGACGGGCATCACGATCGGCTCGGGCGCACTCAGCACGAGCACCCGGCAGCGGCTCACCCTCCTCGCGCGCTATCCGCAGGGACTGTCGGACGACATGCTGCGCCGTCTGCTCGCGGCATACGGGCAGGACTCCGTGGAGGTGATCCGTTGAACCGGAAGTGGATGCGCGCCGTCGTGCCGGGTCTTCTCTGGTGGATAGCGGGCGGCCGGGTCGCCGCCCAGGCAGACCTCGTGTCGGCGGCGCGCGCTGGAACCGCGCGCTATCAGGATCAGGCGGCGGCGATCGAGGACGGCTACCGCGCCGTCGGTCCCGATTTCCCCGGGATGGGGGTTCATTGGGTGAACAAGGGCCTGCTGCTGACCGGCACCGTCGACCCGGCACACCCTCCGGTGCTCGAATACGCCGACTTCGGCGGCAGACCGACACTCGTGGGTGTGGCCTATGCCGCACTCGTGACCGATTCCGCGCCGCAACCCCGGCTGCCCGTCCCCGCCGAGGCATGGCACACGCACGCCGGCACCGTGGACGAGGAGAGCTTCCTCCTGGGTCACGCCGGCGTGCATTCGGCGCACTCCCAGACTCAAGGACCGCGTCTCGCCGTGGCCCACGCCTGGATATGGCTCGATAACCCCGCGGGCCTCTACGAGACCGACAACTGGGCCTTGCCCTGCGCCCGGCTGGGGTTCTCGCCCCCGGTCGGACTGTCGGCGGACGCGGGGCGAGCGCTCGCGCTGGCGGCGGGAGCGACGGCGTACTTCGAATCGCTGGTGCGTGTTGTGGGGGCGCCCGATTCGGCGGAGCTGGTCCGGCTGCGCGCGGTCCTCGATCGGGGGGCGAGCGACGTCTCGCGGCGGGTCGGGCACGGCACCGGGCGCACGCCGCTGCCGCTGGGGATCGTCTCCGAGCTCGAGGCTTCCTGGCGGCTGACGTGGGGAGATCTGCTCGCGGCAGCCAGTCCCCCGGTTCGCGCGCGCCTGGCCGCGCTCCCCGGGCACTGAACCGCGGCGTGTGCGACTCTAGAAGGCCGTGGTCAGGCCCAGCGTCCAGACCAGCGCCTTGTGGTCGAGGTCGCCGGTGACCTCGCCATAGACGCGGAAGTTGCGCCGCAGAACGTAGCCACCCCCTCCGGTCAGCGCCTCGTAGGCCCGCAGGCCGCCGGCTCCGCCCAGGCGGACGTCGAGCAGCGGCCGGCTGCTGACGACCCGGTTGTACAGGCCGAGCCCATACCAGCGGCTCCCGGCGGGACGGATCATCAGCTCCGCGAACCCGCCGTCGGTCAGGACCCGCGGCTCGCCGATCAGAAACGTCGGCCGGTCGTCCTGGCGGTGCACGTACTGGGCGTTGAGCTGCAACGGGCCGCGCTCGAGGGTCGCGTCCACGCCCAGCATCCACAACGTGTTCGTCACCGTGGGCCCAGCGCCCGACGCGCCTTCCTGCTGCCCCCGATACCCGAGCACGCCCAGGCGCACTCCCGAGACCAGATCGCGCGTGAGATGGCCCATGAAGTTCTTGGGGATGTTGTCGTCGAGGCGGCGGTTGGACCCGGAGGCGACGCGCCCGTTGCCGTTCACGGCCACACCGGTGAGAGTGAACCCGGCGAAATCGGCGGTGGCCATCACACCGCGATCGTAGGTGAGGTCCGCAGGCTGCTCGCCGATGCGGGCCCGGTAGATCGCGTAGTCCTGGTACTCAAGGCGCAGCTCCCGTTTGAAGAGTGGGTCGGACACCTGGAACTGGCCCACCATCACGTCGACCGGCTTTCCGGCGATGTCGTTGGCGTGCACGAACGCATCCTCGATTCCGCCGACCTCCCCACGCTCATAAAGGAAGAAGTACAGATAGTAGGACAGACCGTCCGAGATCGGCCCACCGGACAGCAGCTTGAGGTTGTACGGGGTCTGGAAGTCGGTCGCCACCTTCCCATTGGCGTAGGCGTTCATGTACGCATCCAGCCGGATGGCGAGCGGCACGATCTTCATGAGCGTCAGCAGCTCATCGCCCGTGTTCAGCGTGTCCTTGGGCTCTTCCTTCGGGCTCATCCGGAATCCGTTGGCGGCGAAGGTCTCACCGAACGGCGTCAACACCGGGATCGGGTTGTGGCACAGGCTGCAGCTCACGCCGTAGCGCCGGGCAAACGCGGGAATGCCGCCGGTGGCATCGCCGGGTCGGGGGGCGAGGGCGGTGAGGACGATCGAGGCTGCGGTGAACCGGGCGAACGCAGTCGGGGACATGGAGGGCTCCTGGACCAGCCGATTTGATTGTACGCCAGGCTACTCGCTCGAACCTGAACGGGACGTGAGCCGGCCCTGAAGAGGACTGACGGCGTTAACCCTGCCGGCCAGCGAGCTGTCGCAACACGTATTCGAGAATACCACCGTGCCGGTAGTACTGGAGCTCCTGCGGCGTATCGATCCGCACCGTGACGCGGAACCCGACACGCGATCCGTCGGGCTTCACGGCGCCGACCGCGAGCTCCCTGCCGCGCGGGAATCCCTCGGCCAGCACGTCGGCCAGCCCCTTCAGCTCGAACACCTCTTCGCCCGTGAGTCCGAGCGCCGGCGCGCTCTGGTCCGGCAGGAATTGCAGCGGCAGGATTCCCATCCCGACCAGGTTCGAGCGGTGAATCCGCTCGTAGCTCTGGGCGATCACCGCGCGGACGCCGAGCAGTCGCGGCCCCTTCGCCGCCCAGTCGCGCGAGGAGCCGGAGCCGTATTCCTTGCCCGCGAGCACCAGGAGCGGCGTCCCCTCGGCCTGGTACTTCACCGACGCGTCGTAGATCGTCATCTCCTGGCCGTCGGGGAGGTGCCGCGTGACGGGGCCTTCCGTTCCCGGGGCGAGGAGATTCTTGAGGCGGACGTTGGCGAACGTGCCGCGCGCCATCACTTCGTGATTGCCGCGACGCGAGCCGTAGGAATTGAAGTCGATGGGCTGGACGCCGTGCGTCACCAGGTACTGGCCGGCGGGGCTCGTCTTCTTGATGGAACCGGCGGGAGAGATGTGGTCGGTGGTGATCGAGTCTCCCAGCACGGCGAGCACGCGCGCCCCGGTGATGTCGCGGATCGGCGCGGGAGCGGCCGGCATGCCGTCGAAATACGGTGCGCGGCGGATGTAGGTCGACGCGGGCTCCCACGCGAAGCGATCCCCGGCCGGGACCGGCAGCCCGCGCCAGCGCTCGTCCCCCGTGAACACTTCGCCGTAGGACTTGCGGAACATCGCCGACTTGATCGAGGTCCGGACCACCTCGTCCACTTCGCGCGTGGTCGGCCAGATGTCGCGCAGGAAGACCGGCTTGCCGTCCTTGCCCGTGCCCAGCGGGTCGTGCTGCAGGTCGATGTCGATCCGGCCGGCGAGCGCGTAGGCCACGACGAGCGGCGGGGAGGCGAGGTAGTTCGCGCGCACTTCCTGCTGGATGCGCCCCTCGAAGTTGCGGTTGCCCGAGAGCACCGCAGCCACCACGAGCTCGCCTTCGGTGACGGCCGCCGACACCGCCTCGGGCAGCGGCCCCGAGTTGCCGATGCAGGTGGTGCAGCCGTAGCCCACGAGGTGGAAGCGGAGCTTCTCGAGGTAGGGCGTGAGCCCGGCCTGGTCGAGATAGTCGGTCACCACCTTGGAGCCCGGCGCGAGACTGGTCTTCACCCATGGGCGGCTGCCGAGCCCCTTCTCGACCGCCTTCTTGGCGAGCAGGCCGGCGGCGATCATCACCGACGGATTCGACGTGTTGGTGCAGCTCGTGATGGCGGCGATGACGACCGACCCGTGGTGCAGCCGGCACTCCTCACCTTCGATCTTCAGGCTCACGTGCGTGCGCTGCGGCGGCGCCTCCACCGCGACCGCGGTGCCACCGCCCTCGCTCTCCCAGCGCCCCCCGTTCGCGACCGGTGGCGCGGCGATGGGCGAGGTCGGCTTCATGAGCGTCGGCAACGCCCCGAGGAAGGTCTTGCCAACCTGGGCCAGGCTGACGCGGTCCTGCGGCCGGCGCGGTCCCGCGAGACTCGGCTCCACGCTGCCGAGGTCGAGTGACAGCGTGTCGGTGTACATGGCGTCGGGTGTATCCGCGGAGTGAAACAGGCCCTGCTCTTTGCAGTAGGCCTCGACCAGGGCGACTTGCTCCTTGGCACGGCCGGTGAACTCGAGGTAGCGCAGCGTCTCCGCGTCCACCGGGAAGATGCCGCAGGTCGCGCCGTACTCCGGCGCCATGTTGCCGATGGTGGCGCGGTCGGCGAGCGGCAAGGTGGCGATCCCCGGTCCGTAGAACTCCACGAACTTCCCGACCACGCCCTTCTTCCGCAGCATCTCGGTGACCGTGAGCACGAGATCGGTCGCGGTGGCGCCTTCGGCGAGCTTCCCGGTGAGCCGGAACCCGACGACCTGGGGGATCAGCATCGACACGGGCTGGCCGAGCATCGCCGCTTCCGCCTCGATGCCCCCCACGCCCCAGCCGAGCACGCCGAGGCCGTTCACCATCGTGGTGTGGGAGTCGGTGCCGACGAGCGTGTCGGGGTATGCTTGCGGGGTCTTCTCCTCGGTCGTGAACACGACCCGGGCCAGGTACTCGAGGTTCACCTGGTGCACGATGCCCGTGTCTGGCGGGACGACGCGGAACCCCTGGAACGTCTGCTGCGCCCAGCGCAGCAGGGCGTAGCGCTCGCGGTTACGCTGGAACTCGAGCTCGGCATTCGTGTGGAACGCCGTTTTCGTGCCGAACTCGTCCACGATCACCGAGTGGTCGATCACGAGCTCGGCGGG
>DATICZ010000045.1:0-22866 GCA_035456525.1 Gemmatimonadales bacterium | reverse complement strand
CGATCGATCTCGCGCCTTGCGATGTCGCGGCGCCACGTCTTGCCGTCGAACGCGATCCGCTCGCACGCCGCCCGGCTGGCCGCCGCGGCCGCGGCGACCGTCGGCGCCAGGGCGGTGACGTTGAGCACCCGGCCCCCCGCGACTCGGAGCGCTCCGCCGGCGTCACGGGTGGTCCCCGCGTGAAACAGCAGCACGTCGGGCGGGAGGTCGGGGATGTCGATCGTCGCGCCTTTCTCCGGACGGTCGGGATAGCCGCGGGCGGCGAGCACGGTCGTCACTGCCGCGCGGTTCGCCGGGAGCACGGTGGATTGCGGTCGCCAGGTGTCGGCGGCGATGGCGGCGAGGTGCGTGGTGGAGCCGCGCGGCAGAACCGGGAGCAGGACCTGCGTCTCCGGATCACCGAAGCGGCAGTTGAATTCGAGCACCCAGGGTGTGCCGTCGGCGCCGATCATCAGTCCCGCATACAGGATGCCGCTGTAGCGACAGCCGCGCCGCGCCAGCTCCGCCAGGGTCGGCGCCAGCACCTCGCGCCGCACCCGTTCCAGCAACGCCGGGGTGGAGAGGCTCACCGGGCAGTAGGCGCCCATGCCCCCGGTGTTGGGACCCGTGTCGCCTTCTCCCAATCGCTTGTGGTCCTGCGCGCCGGGCAGGATCAGGAGTCGCTCGCCGTCGGTGAGGGCGAGAACCGAAAGCTCCTCCCCCTCGAGGAACGTCTCCACGACGATTTCCCGGCCGGCCTCGCCGAGGACGCCGGATTCCAGCATGTCGCGGGCGACGGCGGCGGCTTCGCTGCGCGTCGCGCACACCACCGCGCCCTTGCCGGCGGCGAGCCCGGAGGCTTTGACGACGAGTGGCTCGGCGTGGTCGGCGATGTGGGTCAGCGCGGGCCCGAGGTCGGTGAACCCGCGGCTCGCGGCGGTCGGCACGCCGGCACTGGCCATGACGTCTTTCGCAAAGGCCTTGGAGGACTCGATCCGGGCGGCGGCCGCAGTGGGACCGAACACGAGATGTCCGCTCGCCCGTAACCGATCGACCAGTCCCGCGGCGAGCGGTGCTTCGGGACCGACGACGACGAGGTCGATGCGGTGATCGCGGGCGGCGACGACGAGGCCGTCCAGGTCGGTCGCCGCGACGGCGAGATTGGTGGCGAGTCCGGCGGTGCCGGGGTTGCCTGGAGCGGCGAAGAGGGTCGTCGAGGGGTCGTCCGCGTGCAGCGCCCAGCAGAGGGCGTGCTCGCGGCCGCCCCCCCCGACGACCAATACTCTCACTTCTTCTTCATGGCGTCCGAGAACGCCTGCGCGGCCCGCTTGGCCGAGTCGACGACCTCGTTCACGACCGCCTTGGCTTCCTTCATGTAGTGCTCGCGGGCGTCGTCGATGTCCTTCTCCAGCGGGCGCTGCTCGGCGTCCGGCCCGCGCCGCGGGTACTCGCCGCGCAGGATGCGGTCGTACTCGCCCGCTTCCACCCAGCGCTGCAGCTCCGCCGCGCGGACCGTGTTGAAGGGGTGGGTGCGCAGCAGCACGCCGAGGATCTTGAAGACGCGATCCAGCGCACCCCCGGTCTCCTCGTACTCCTTCGCCTGGACGAGGAAGGCGTTCAGGTCCATCTGCTTCATGTCGCCGCCGCCGGCGAACTTGAGGTTCATCCGCAGCGACGCGACCGGGTCCTGCGTGGCGAGCAGGCCGGCGCGGTCGGAGGACAGCTCGCTCTTGCGGAACCATTCGAGCAGGGCGAGCTGGATCGGGAGGATCGCGATCCCGGCGAGGAAGGGGAGCGCCGAGAGGCTGACGTTCAGCAGCAGCACGAGCAGCGTGTGATACAGCGCGTGCCCGCTCATGACGTGTCCCAGCTCGTGGCCGAGCAGCGAGCGCATCTCGTCGTCGTCCAGCAGCGTCAGCGCGCCGGAGTTGATCACGATGAACGGCTTGTCCATGCCGAAGGCACCGGCGTTCGCGAACGGCGTTTGGGCGACGAAGAGCTCGGGACGCACCGACCAGTCCAGGGTGGTGAGGACGTCGGTATAGAGCTGGTTGAGTCTCGGGAACTGCGTGGGTCCCACGCGGACGGCATCGGCCTGGAACAGCAGGCGGACGCCGCGCTCGCCCAGGAAACCATAGATCTTCTTCAGGACCTCGTCGAAGCCCGGCACGGAGCGGAGCGATTGGAGCGCGGCCCGGTCAGCCGGATGCTCCCAGGCGACGGGGGCGATCTGGGTGAGGATCTTACGGGGCCGCGCTGCCGGCAGGCCGCCGCTGGTGGCATCGGTCATGGGAGACTCCGCAGGGTTGAACGCCTCACTACGCACCCGTCCGGCGCGTGTTTCGCTAGCCGGCGGCGAGTGCCTGGTCCAGATCCTCGATCAGATCCTCGATATCCTCGATCCCTACCGACAGCCGGATCAGGCTGTCGGTGAGTCCCATCCTGTGCCGCAGCTCCGGCGGGACGCTGGCATGCGTCATCGACGCGGGGTGGCCGATCAGGCTCTCCACCCCGCCCAGCGACTCGGCCAGGGCGAACACCCTGGTGCGCTCCACGACGCGTCGGGCGAACGCGGGGTCACCCAGCTCGACCGAGAGCATGCCGCCGAACCCGCTCATCTGCCGGCAGGCGAGGTCGTGCTGTGGATGGGAGGGCAGCCCCGGATAGTACACCTGCCGGACGCGCGGATGGTGCGAGAGCCATTCGGCGACGCGCCGGCCGTTGGCGTCGTGCTGGCGCATACGCAGCGGGAAGGTCTTGATGCCGCGCAACGCCAGCCAGCAGTCGAACGGCCCCGGTACCGCGCCGGAGCCGTTCTGAATGAAGGCGAGCCGCTCGGCCAGGTCATCGCGCGGCGTCACGAGCATCCCGCCCACCATGTCGCTGTGGCCGTTCAGATACTTGGTGGTCGAGTGGAGCACGAGATCGGCGCCGAACTCGAGGGGGCGCTGGAAGCAGGGCGTGGCGAACGTGTTGTCCACGACGAGCAGCGCGCCGGCGCGCTTGGCGATCTCCGCCGTGGCGGCGAGATCGCACAGGTGCATCATCGGATTCGTCGGGGTTTCGGCGTAGATCAGCTTCGTGCGCGGGGTCACCGCGGCGGCGACCGCGTCGGCGTCTCCACCGTCCACGAACGTGAACGACAGCCCGAGTCGCGACCAGATGAGCGTCATCTGGCGGTGGGTGCCGCCGTATACGTTCTCGCCGCTCACGACGTGATCGCCGGAGGACAGCAGCTTCATCACCGCGTCCACCGCGGCGAGGCCGGAGCCGTAGGCCAAGCCGTGCCGTCCTCCCTCGAGGGCGGCCACACTGCGCTCCAGGGCTTCGCGCGTCGGGTTGCGGGTGCGGCCATACTCGTAGCCCTTGTGGCGGCCCAATCCCTCCTGCACGTAGGTCGAGGTCTGGTAGATGGGGGTCATCACCGCCCCGGCGAGCGGGTCGGGTACCATCCCGCCATGCACGGCCCGCGTGCCCAGCCGGCGCCGCAAATCTGCGTCAAACGCCTTGGTCATGGGCGGGAACGTACCGACGCCTTTCGCCGCGAGCAAGCGACCCTTACGTTAGCCCGTGATGACGGGCCGAAACGGGCTTTCCTGCCTCGTGGTGGATGACGAGCCGCGGCTGCGCCGCGTGATCGCCCACCTGCTCGAGGTCGATGGATTCCGCGTGCGCGAAGCCGGCACCGGGGTCGAGGCGTTGCGGGAGATGGAGATGGACCCCGCCCCCCTCGTGATCTCGGACCTCCGCATGCCGGAAATGGACGGCGTCACGCTGTTGCCCCATCTCCTCAAACGCTGGCCCGACACCGCGGTCGTGATGGTCAGCGCCGTCGCCGACGTGGAAACCGCCGTTCAGTGCCTCAAGCTCGGCGCGCTCGACTACGTCAGCAAGCCGTTCAACCTGGGGGAGGTGCGCGCCCGGGTGGACCAGGCGCTGCAACGCCGCCAGCTGCGGCTGGAGCTGCAGGGTTACCGGGCGGAGCTCGAGGCGCGCGTGCACGCACAGGAGCGGCGCATCAAGGAGTTGTTCCTGGACCGGGTCGAAGCGCTCGCCCAGGCGCTCGAGGAGAAGGACCCCTACCTGCGCGGCCACTCGCTGCGCGTCGCGGAGTACGCGGTGCAGACGGCCCGGCGACTCGGGTTCGACGAAGAGACGATCGACACCGTGCGGCTGGGCGCGCGGCTCCACGACCTCGGCAAGATCGGCGTGAGCGAGGAAGTGCTGCACAAGCCGGCGAAGCTGACCCCCGAAGAGTACCGCCACATCATGGAGCACACGGTAATCGGCGCGCGCGTCCTCGGGCCGCTGCTGCGCGACCGCCCCGACGCCATCGCGATCGTGCGTTCGCATCACGAGCGCGTGGACGGCAAGGGACTGCCCGACGGCCTGCGGGGCGATGCGATCCCGCCGATCGTCCGGATCGTCTCGGTGGCGGATGCGTTCGACGCGATGACGAGCGAACGGACCTACCGGCATTCACTGCCGGTCGACCAGGCCCTGGAAGAGCTGCGCCGGCACCGAGGCGTCCAATGGGATTCCGCGGCGGTCGACGGGTTCCTGGACGCGTTCCCCGACGTCCACCACCTCCCCATCCCCACCCCCGACCTCTCCGCCGGACGCACACCGCAGCCCGTCGGTTGACGCGGCGTTCTGTCCTCCCGTAACGTTCCGGCCATGCCCGACACCTTGATGGTCGGCGTGTCCGGAATCCGCGGCATCGTCGGCAAGGACCTGACTCCCGAAATCGTCGCCCGCTACGCGGCCGCCTTCGGCGCGTGGGCCCGCACCGGGGGCGCGCGCCGTCCCCGGATCGTGCTGGGCCGCGACGCGCGGACGTCGGGCCCCATGTTCATGCAGGCGGCCGCGGCGGGACTCGTCTCGGTCGGGTGCGATGTGATCGACATCGGGCTCACCACCACGCCGTCCGCGCAGCTCGCGGTAGAGCACCATCGCGCCGCGGGGGGCATCATCCTCACCGCGAGTCACAACCCCATCGAGTGGAACGCCCTCAAGTTCGTGGGCCCCGACGGCGTCTTCATCGACGAGACGGCGGGGGCCCAGGTGCGCGCCCTGGTCGCCGAGGGACCGATTCCCCGCGCCGACCACGGCAACCTCGGCACCATCGTCAGCGACGGAGAGGCGTTGAAGCGGCACCTGGCCGCGGTGGTGCGGCTGGCCGGGGTGGACGCGGCGCGGGTGCGGAAGCGGCACTTCCGGGTCGCGCTCGACACCTGCCGGGGGGCGGGGGGCGCCATCATGCCGGCCCTGCTCGAGCGGCTCGGCTGCGAGGTCGCCGGCATCAATCTCGAGACCGACGGCCGGTTCCCGCGCCCGCCCGAGCCCATTCCGGAGCAGCTCGGGGCCCTGGGGGCCGTGGTGCAGCGGGTGCAGGCGGATATCGGCATGGCGGTGGACCCCGACGTGGACCGCCTCGCCCTCGTGGACGAGCAGGGGGAGCCGATCGGGGAGGACTACACCCTGGCGTTCGCGGTCCGCGCGGTCCTCGGAAAGAACGGGAAGGGGGAAGGGGGAAGGGGGAAGGGGAAAGGCGCCGCCGGTGACGGCCCGGCGCAGGACCGCGTCGTGGTGTGCAATCTCTCGACCAGTCTGGTGGTGGAGGACGCGGCACGCGATTGCGGCGCCCTGGTCGTGCGGGCGCCGGTGGGTGAAGCGCATGTGGCGCGGGCGATGATCGAGCGTGGCGCGCCGATCGGGGGAGAGGGCAACGGCGGGGTGATGTACCCGGCGCTCCACGTGGGGCGCGACGCGCCGGTCGGAGCCGCGCTGATCCTCACGCTCCTGGCGCGTGACGGGCGCCGCGTGAGCGAGATGGTGGCGGCCTCGCCGCGGTACGCGATCGTGAAGGACAAGGTGCCGCGGAGCCGGACGTCGGGACTGACCCAGGTCTACGCGGCCCTGCGGTTGCGGTTCGCCGATGCGACGGTGGACGAACGCGACGGTCTGCGGCTGGGCTGGCGCGATCGCTGGCTGCACGTACGACCCTCGAATACCGAGCCCATCATCCGGTTGATCGCGGAGGCGCCGACGGCGGCGGAAGCGCGGCAGCTGGTGGACGTGGGACGCGCCTTATGTGCGGAATCGTAGGCTACACCGGTCGCAAACAGGCCGCCGCCATCGTCCTGGAAGGCCTGAAGCGGCTCGAGTACCGCGGGTACGACTCGGCCGGCATTGCCGTCGTGGGCGACGGCCGCCTCGAGGTCGTCAAGGCGGCTGGGAAGATCTCGGCGCTGGAGCAGGCGCTGGGCAGCCGGCTCCCCGCGGGCCGCACCGCGCTGGCGCACACGCGCTGGGCCACCCATGGGGCGCCCACCGACGTGAACGCGCACCCGCACTCGGACTGTGGCGGCACCCTCGCCGTCGTCCACAACGGCATCATCGAGAACGCCTCCGCGCTGCGGAAGGCCCTCACGGGGCGGGGCCACGTGTTCCGCTCCGAGACGGACACCGAGGTGCTGGCCCATTTGATCGAGGAGTTCCACGGGGCGGGGGCCTCGCTGGGCGACGCCGTGGTGGCGGCGCTGCAGCAGGTGCAGGGCACCTTCGGAATCGGCGTGGTGTCGACCCGGGAGCCGGACACGATCGTCGCAGCCCGGCGCGGATCGCCGCTGCTCGTGGCCATCGGCTCGGGCGAGCACCTCGTGGCCTCCGATGCCGCCGCCGTGCTGTCGTACACGCGGTCGGTCGTATATCTGGACGATGGCGAGGTGGCCATCGTGCGGCCCGATGATTACCGCATCCTCGACCTCGCCGCCGTCGAGAAGGTCAAGGCGGTCACGCGGGTGGAATGGGACGTAGCCACCATCGAGCGCGGCGGGCACGCGCACTTCATGCTGAAGGAGATCCTCGAGCAGCCCGAGAGTCTGCGTAATACGTTGCGCGGACGCCTGCTCGAAGAGGAAGGCGACGTGCACCTCGGCGGGCTGAACGTCTCCGACGAGGAGTTGCAGCGCATCAACCGGATCGTGTTCACGGGTTGCGGGACGTCGTGGCACGCCGGGCTGATCGGCGAATACATGATGGAGGAGATGGCTCGGCTGCCGACCGAGGTCGAATACGCTTCGGAGTTCCGGTATCGCAACCCGATCGTGGACGAGCGCACGCTGGTGGTGGGGATCTCGCAGTCGGGCGAGACGGCGGACACCCTGGCGGCGTTGCGCGAGGCGAAGCGGCGGGGAGCCCGGACCCTGGGTCTCGTCAACGTGGTGGGCAGCACGATCGCGCGGGAGGTCGACGGGGGCATCTACCTGCACGCCGGTCCCGAGATCGGCGTCGCCTCCACCAAGGCGTTCACCAGCCAGATCGCCGCGCTGGCGCTGCTCACGCTCAAGATGGGACGGCTGCGGACGCTCTCGATACTCCAGGGGCGCGAGGTGGTCCGCGCGCTGGCGCGGCTGCCGGAGCTCGTCGAGCGCACCCTCGCCAAGGCGGCGGAGGTCGAGGAGCAGGCGGAACGCCTGATCCGCGCGACCAACGTCATCTACCTGGGTCGCGGCTACAATTTCCCGGTGGCCCTCGAAGGGGCGCTGAAGCTCAAGGAGATCTCCTACATCCACGCCGAGGGGTATCCCGCTGCCGAGATGAAGCACGGACCGATCGCCCTGATCGACGACCGGATGCCGGTGGTGTTCATTGCGCCGCGCGACGCCGTCTATCAGAAGGTCCTCTCGAACGTGGAAGAAGTGAAAGCGCGCGGGGGCCGCGTGATCGCGGTCGTGACCGACGGCGATACGGGGGTGTCGGGACTCGCCGAACACGCGTTCGCGATCCCCGAGACCCTCGACCTGCTCACCCCGGTGCTCTCGGTGCTGCCGCTGCAGCTGCTCGCCTACTACATCGCCGCGCGTCGCGGCTGCGACGTGGACCAGCCGAGGAACCTCGCCAAGAGCGTCACGGTGGAATGAAGGTGGTCCTGCAGCGCGTCTCCCGCGCCGCCGTCCGGATCGAGGGGCGCGTCGCGGGAGAGATCGGCACGGGGTTCGTGGTGCTCGCGGGGTTTGCCCCCACCGACACCGACGAGACGCTCGCCTGGATGGCCGAGAAGATCCTGTCGCTGCGGCTCTTCGCCGACGATGCGGGCAAGATGAATCGCGGCCTGGAGGAGCTGGGCGGCGCCGGGGTGCTGGTCGTCTCCCAGTTCACCCTGTACGGGGACGCCCACAAGGGACGGCGGCCCAGCTTCATCGCGGCCGCGCCGCCCGAGGTGGCCATTCCGCTCTACGAGCGGTTCGTGGCGTTGCTCGGCGAGCGCGCCGCACCGCTCGGCGTCGCCGTGGCGACCGGGGAGTTCGGCGCCATGATGGACGTGGAGCTGGTGAACGACGGACCGGTGACCCTGATTCTGGAGCGATGACATGTTCCGCAAGGTCCTGTTGAACGTCGCTGCGGCTCTGGTCCTCCTCATCGTCGTCATGGTCCTCGTCATCCTGCTGCGCTGGGACCGCACCTTCGACGCGCCCCTGCCCGACATCCGGGCCAGCACCGATTCGGCGGTGATCGCCCGTGGGCGGTACCTGGTCTACGGGCCGGCGCACTGCGCCTATTGCCACAGCACGGTGGAGACGGCAGCGGCGCTGGACCGCGGAGAGCAGCCGCCGCTGGCCGGGGGGTTCGTCTTCAAGCTGCCGGTGGGCACCTTCCGCACGCCGAATCTCACTCCCGATTCCGCGACGGGTATCGGCGGGGTGAGCGACGGGGTGATCGCCCGGATGCTCCGCCATGGGGTGCGGCGGGACGGCCGTGCTGCCGTACCGTTCATGAACTACCAGAGTCTGAGCGACGCGGACCTCACGGCGCTCGTCTCGTTCCTGCGCTCGCAGCCGCCGGTGCGGCAGGCCGTTCCTCCGCATGACGTCAACTTCCTCGGCAAGGCTGTGTTGGCGTTCGTGATCAAGCCGATCGGTCCCACCGCCACGCCGCCACCCGAGAGTCCGTCACCAGGCCCCACGGTGGAGCGCGGGGCATATCTGGTGAGCGCCGTGGGGGAGTGCGCGGGGTGCCACACCCAGCGCAGCTTCGTTGACGGCTCGTACACGGGGCCGCGGCTCGCCGGGGGGAGCCCGATGGAGGCGGACGGGGCGCCCGGCTTCGTGGCGGTCGCGCCGAACCTCACGCCCGATCCCAAAACCGGCCGGATCACAGGGTGGAATGAGGACCAGTTTGTCGCACGGTTCCGGCAGGGGAAGGTGATTCCCCAATCGCCCATGCCGTGGGGCGCGTTCGCGCGAATGACCGACGACGACCTGCGGGCGATCTACCGGTACCTGAGGACCGTCCCCGCTGTCGAGCACGAAACCGGGCCGTCGCTGCGGCGCAGCGAGTGACGGACGTGCCGCCGGCGGATTCCCCCATCGTGCTGGCGAGCTCGAGCCCGCGGCGGCGCCAGCTGCTCGAGATGCTGCGCATCCCATTCGAGGTCGAGCCCTCGGGTATCGACGAAGTGGTGCACCCGGGCGAGGCGCCGCGCGACTACGTCCTGCGGGTGGCGCGGGAGAAGGCCGAGGCCGTCGGGGCCCGGCGGCCCGGCGCGCTCGTGCTCGCGGCCGACACCGAGGTCGTGCTGGACGGCGAGGTGTTCGGCAAGCCGGCGGATGCGGCTGCGGCGGTGGGCATGCTGCTGCGGCTCCAGGGCCGGACCCATCAGGTTCTCACCGGGGTGACGGTCGCCCATGCCGGGCGGTTGGAGCAGGCGCTCGATGTCACCGCCGTCACGTTCCGGCCCGCGGACGAGGCGACGCTGTCCGACTACGTCGCCACGGGAGAGCCGCTCGACAAGGCGGGGGCGTACGCGGTGCAGGGGCTGGGCGGCGCGCTGATCGTGCGCATCGAGGGAGACGTCTTCGGGGTGATGGGATTGCCGCTGCGGCTGGTGCTCGACCTGCTGGCCAGGCTCGGGCGGCCCTACCGTTTCACGCGGTAGACCGGCACCGGCTTCGTCTTTCCCTTCACCTGCATCGGCTCCAGGGCCTCGACAGCCGGGGGATTCTTCAGCGCCTTGTAGAACGGCTCGGCGATGAGGATCTCGTTGGCCCCGGCGACCGAGCAGAGCCGGCTCGCGGTGTTCACCGCGTCGCCGATCACGGTGTACTCGAGGCGCCGGTCGGAGCCGAAGTTGCCCGCGAACACTTCCCCGAAGTTGATGCCGATGCCGATCTTGATCGGTGGCCGGCCCTGTTCCCGCCACTTGGCGTTCATCTTTTCCAGGGCGTTGAGCTGGTCGATCGCGCACTGCATGGCGCGGTCGGCGTCGTCCTCGTGGGCGATGGGCGCGCCCCACAGCGCCATGATGGCGTCGCCCATGAACTTGTCGAGCGAGCCCGAGTGCTCGAACACGATCTCCACCATCTCGGTGAAGTACTCGGTCAGGAGCTGGGCCACCTCGTCCGGATTCATGTTCTCCGACATCGGGGTGAAGCCGCGGATGTCGGAGAAGAAGATCACGACCGGCCGCTTGTCGCCGCCCAGGGTGACGGCACCTTCCTGCTGGGCGATCTGGGCCGCGACGTTGGGCGCGAAGTAGCGCTGGAAGTTCGACAGGACCATCGCCTCGCGCCGGACGCGCTCGCCAAGCTGGGAGTTCTCCACCGCCGTGGTGACGATGTTGCCGAAGGCGATGAGGAACTCCAGGTCTTCGTCGGTGAACGAGTGGATTGCAGTCTGGTTGTCCACGTAGATGATGCCGAGGGCCTGCTGGTCCGAGCCGAGCAGCGGCGTACACATCGCGCTGCGCACGCTCTGGATGAGGATCGACTTGCCCTTGAAGCGGTCGTCGGCAGCGGCGTTGTCGGAGAGGATTGCGACGCGGTCCTCGACGGCTTTCCGCGCGATCGACTGCGGGACGAGCTTGGCGGCATTGGTGTCGCCGGTGCGGCTGCGGGAGACCTTGGGGACCAGCTCCTTGGTCCGGGGGTCGAGCAGCAGGATCGACACCCGGTCCACGTTCATGATCTGGAACGTGACGTCCACCACCTTGTGGAGCAGCTGATCCAGCTCCTGCTGGCGCGAGAGCTCCTTGGAGATCTCGAGCAGCAGCTCGAGCTTCTTCTCGCGGCGCTCGGTCTCGGACTCGGCCTTCACCTTGAGATGCGACGCGCCTACCGCCGCGGGGCCGGTTTCGAGGGCGATCGCCTTCACGCCGCCCGACGAGGGGCTGACGGGCAGCTGCCGCACGATCGTTCCCTGGGGCATGGCGCGCGACCCGCCGGTCGTGCCCACTTCGGGCGCCGGGGCCGAGGGACGGGCGGGCGGCGTGATCCCCGCGACCTTGAAGGCGACTTTGCCGAACGTGACGACGTCGTTGGCGGCGGCGTCGGCCTGGGTGATGCGGGCGCCGTTCAGGAAGGTGCCGTTCGAGGAGCCGAGGTCCTTCACCCGCACGCCGCCCGCGACGAGAGTGATCTCGGCGTGGCGGCGGGAGATGGTGGGATCGTAGATGGGCACGTCGCTGGTGACGGCCCGGCCCACGACCAGCGTGCGGCCCGGCGCGAGCTCGATCGACTGGTCGCCGGAAGTGCTCAGCAGCTTGAACACGGTGCGAAAATATACCCCGATCGCACCGGGACGGAATCGCGGCGCCTCACGCGAGCGCGCACGCGACCGCCCGCAGCACCGCCTCCGCCTTCGCCTCGGTCTCGGCGAACTCGCGCGCCGGATCGGAGTCCGCCACGATGCCGGCCCCGGCCTGGACCACCACGCGCTCCGGACGGACCAGGGCGCAGCGGATCGCGATCGCCGTGTCGAGCGTGGCGGCGCCCCAGCCGACGTATCCCACGGCGCCCGCGTAGGGTCCGCGCCGCTCCGGTTCCAGGGCGTCGATGATCTCCATTGCCCGGACCTTCGGCGCTCCGGTCACGGTCCCGGCGGGGAAGCACGCCTTGAAGGCATCGAGGGCGTCGTAGCCGTCCCGCAGCGTGCCGCGCACCTCGCTCACCAGGTGCTGGACGTGAGAGTAGCGCTCCACCGCCATCAGCTCCGAGACCCGCACACTGCCGAAAACGGCCACGCGTCCCACGTCGTTGCGGCCCAGATCCACGAGCATGCGGTGCTCGGCCGTTTCCTTAGGGTCCTCGCGCAGCGCCTGTGCCAGCGCCTCGTCCTCCTCGGGCGTCGCGCCGCGGCGGCAGGTCCCGGCGATGGGGCGGACCGTCACTTCGCGCTCGGTGACCCGCACCAGCACTTCGGGGGAGCTGCCCACCAGGGCGAGGTCGTCGAGCGCCAGGTAGAAGAGGTACGGAGCGGGATTCAGGGCCCGGAGATAGCGGTACACCCGGAACGCATCCACCGCGCCGGGGATCTCCTGGCGGCGCGACAGCACGGTCTGGAACGTGTCGCCGGCGCGGATGTGCTCGAGGACGCGCCCCACATCCCGCTCGAAGTCCGCCCGGGCGTAGCGGCTGCTGGGGGGCGTCGCCAGGGTGGGCGGACGCTCGGGCCACGGGAGCGGCGCCAGCGGATGGGGCTGCGTCAGTCGCTCGACGAGCGTGTCGAGGCGCGCTTCCGCCGCTTCGTACAGCTGGACGCGATCGCGAGCCAGGGACTCGGCGGGAATCTCGACGTTGGCCACGACGATCGCGCGGCCGAACAGGTTGTCGAGCACCACGAGACTGTCCGCGATCATCACCAGGGCATCCGGGAGATCGAGGGAGTCGGGTGGTGGAGCGGGAAGGCGCTCGATGGCACGCACCAGATCGTAGCCCAGGTACCCCACCGCGCCGCCGCTGAACGGCGGCAGACCGGGGACCGTCACCGGGGCGAGCGCCCGCAACCGTGCCCCGATGTGGTCGATGGGGTCGTCCGTCTCGCCGGCCGGCCGCCACCCGCGCTCGGCCGTCCAGCGCTCCACCGAGCGTCCGCGATAGCGCCAGGCCTCGCGCGGCTCGGTCCCGAGGAACGTGTAGCGCGCCCAGCGCTCGCCGCCGGTCAGGGATTCCAGCAGGAACCCGAACGGCGGCCGGGCAATCTTCGTGTACGCCGCCACGGCGGTGTCGGCGTCGAGCACGATTTCGCGCGCCAGCGGGACCACGCCGCCCCGTTGCGCACGGGACAGGAAATCGGCGCGGGGGTCGCTCACTTCGGGGCGGCGAGGAGGTAGGTGCCGGGTCCTTCGATGGCGCTGCTGATGGTCGACGGTCCCGTGAGTGTGCTGTTGCGGCCCAGGAACCAGTGGTCCGATGTGCGCTCGTGCCACAGCCCCAGGGCTTGGATGAAGGCGGACGCCGAAGCGTACTTCGGACTCTGGGTGTATACGGACGGGTCCCCGTAGGGCCCGAACGAGACATCGACGATGGGCTCGTTCGACTGGCTGAAG
The DNA here is from genome assembly GCA_035456525.1 of Gemmatimonadales bacterium. Classification (GTDB taxonomy): domain Bacteria; phylum Gemmatimonadota; class Gemmatimonadetes; order Gemmatimonadales; family GWC2-71-9; genus DASTHG01. Next base: position 9,560 of record DATICZ010000045.1, on the reverse strand, counting down.
ACCAGTCCGGCCGGGTTGATCGTGAACTCGTAGCTCCCGGGCGCCACCGTCAGGATCAGGACGATCGTGGACGTATCGGCCAGCAAGGTGTCGTTGCGCGAAACCACGCTGTGGGGGAAGAACGTGAACTCGGCGAACACCGTGTGGATGCTGTCGGAGTGCGTGATCTCACAATGACTGAGCAGATTGTTCTTGAAGCTGCACAGGGTCCCGCTGGGCGCGGCCGCGGTGTCCCGGCCGATGGCGAGGAGCGCGGCCCGGGGCACCCCCTGGGACGGTCCGGTGCCGTTGCCGCCGCACGCGATGGCGAAGACGGTAACGCTTGCCGCGCACCTGAGCCGGCGGGTAAGTTGGCGCCCGTGCGCATCCTGGCCGCGCTGGTCCTCGCCGTGACCGTCCCCGACGGGGCACGGGCGCAGCGCTGGAACACCCCCGAGGCCCTCGCGCTCGCCGATCGCGCCATCGCGCGGCGGGCAGGCTCCGCCGCCGACACCTCGCTGCACGATTATCGGGCTCGGGCGCATGGATTCCTGTTTTTCCTCGGCGCGTTCGGAGAAGGCCTCGACCAGCCCCCGCGTCTGATCAAGGTGGACCAGCTCGAGCTGGAAGTGTACTGGAAAGCCCCGGGCGCGAGCAAGCAGCGCATCATCGGGTGGCGCGATCGCGCGGAGCTTCCGACCGACATCGTCTACCATCAGGATCACCTCGGCATCGTGCAGAACGGGTTCGGCCGCACCATCCGCCTGGGTGAGGGCGACGAGGTGCGCGACGTGCCGCATCCGCTGGCCGCCGGCGGTCCGGTGCTGTACGAGTACGCCGCGGGCGACACGGTCGTCGTCGCCTTGCCGGAGCGCGAGATCCGCGTCGTGGCGCTGCGCTTTCGGCCTCGCGACTTCCAGGCGCCGCGCATCGTCGGCACCGCCTACCTGGACGCCGGCAGCGCCGACCTCGTCCGCCTGGCGTTCAATTTCACCGCGGTCGCCTACCTGGATCCCACGCTCGAAGACGTGAGCGTCGTGCTCGACAACGCCCTGTATCAGGGTCGCTGGTGGCTGCCGCGGCATCAGGAGGTCGAGATCCGGCGGCGCGCGACGCTGCTCGATCTTCCGGCACGGGGCATCATCCGTGGCCGCTGGGACGTGGACCGCTACGATTTCAATACCGGACTGAGCGCGACCGTGTTCGCCGGACCGGAGATCACCGCGGCTCCCAAGCCGGTGCGTGACACTTTCCCCTGGTCCACGTCGCTCGCCGAGGCCGTCCAGGACGTCGCCGAGCCCGTGCGTCGCAACGATCTGGCGGCAGTGCGGGCGCAGGCCGCGCACATCGCGGGGCGGCACACGCTATCGGGCTGGCGGCACCGCGGGCTCGCCGTGCGGGGCTTGAGCGATCTACTGCACGCCAACCGGGTGCAAGGCGTGGTGCCGGGTGCCGGCGTCGTCTGGCGGGCCGGCGTGTTCGAGGCGCGGGCCCGCGGGAGCTACGGATTGGCCGACGACCGTGTGGACGGCGCGATCGCCGGCCGGCTTGCGGTGGGACGTCTCGCGGTCACGGCCGAAGTGTACCGGGAGGTCCGGGACGTCTCGGACGTGACGATCGTCGCGCCGATCGTGAACTCGCTCGCGGCCCAGGAATTCGGAGACGACTATGGCGACTATGTGCGCGCGACGGGCGGCCGGCTGGGGTTGGAGGGCCCCGCCGGGGACCGGGCCCGCTGGCGGGTCACGGCCCGGCGCGAGGCGGTGAGGAACCTCGCCGTTCGTGCAGCGCCCGCGACCGGCACGTACCGGGCCAACCCTGCGGTGGGCGGCCCGGCGCTCGATCTCGTCACCGTCGGCCTGTCACGCCCCGGCGAGGGCTTCGCGGTGCGGCGCGACCGTGCATACGACTTCACGCTCGAGGCGGGCCGCGTAGACGGTGGCGCCACCTACCTGCGGCTCGCGGGCACGGGCCAGGTACTGGTCCCGCTCGGGGCGACGCGGGTCCTGGCGCGCGCCCAGGGTGGCATCGCGAGCGGGTCGCTCCCCGCACACCGCGCGTTCGTGCTCGGCGGCCGCGGCACGCTGCTGGGCGACGACTTCCGTGCATGGGGCGGTCGCGGTGCCGCGCTGCTCCACCTCGAATGGCGCGTGCAGGCGCCGTTCCCCAGTCTCTCGTTGGGATCCGTCGCGCGCACGCCCGGCACGATCACGCTCGCGCCATACACGGCGGCGGGATGGGCCGAGCGGCCGGTGGCGGCGACGCCGTGGCGGTCCACCGGTCTCGTGCGCGTGACCGCCGGCCTCGGACTCGAGTGGCTGGGCGTATTCCGTCTGGAGGCGGGGTACGGCGTGCAGAGCCACCGGACGCACTTCTCGTTCGACGTCACCCGGGACTTCTGGCGCATCCTCTAGCCCCGGGTGGCGCCCTCCCGCTAGGTTACGCAAGACCTCCCTATGGCAGACACCTACTTCCCCGACGAGTGGTTGGCCCAATCGCTCGAGGTGCTCACGCCCGAGCGGCTGGCCGAGCTGCGGGCCAAGGCCGAGCCCGGAAAGTCGTTGTGGGAAACGGTGGTCGCCGAGAAGCTGGCGACGGACGAAGAGATCCTGGAACATCTCGCCGCACGTTCGCGGCTGCCCATCGCCGACCTGACCGAGCTCGACCCCGGCGCCCGGACAGTGCTCCCGGAGGCGCTGGCGCGCCGCTACCACGTCCTCCCGATCAGGGAAACCGACGCCTATCTCGAGATCGCGACGTCCAATCCGTTCGACCTCGACATGGAGAAGACGCTCGCCTTCGCGACGGCGCGTCAGATCCGCATGACGCTGCTCCCCCCCGGCAAGATCGCGGAACAGATCGACCAGCAGTATCGCCCGGAGAAGGCGCTGGACCGGTTGCTGGAGAACATGGGGCAATCGGCGGAGCTGGTGCAGCTCGAGGAGGAGGCCCCGGACGAGTACAACATCACCGAGGCCGCTGCGAGCGAGCGCCCGGTGGTCAAGCTCGTCGATCTGATTCTGTCCGAAGGCATTCTGTCCCGGGCGAGCGACATCCACATCGAGCCCGAAGAGGGCGGGGTGGCGGTGCGCTACCGGATCGACGGCGTGCTGCGGCAGGTCATGAAGATCCCGCGGGCCGCGGGACTGCCGCTGATCTCGCGGATCAAGATCATGTCGTCGCTCGACATCGCCGATCGGCTGCGTCCGCAGGACGGACGCGCGCGCGTGGCGGTGAACGGCCAGCCGATCGACCTGCGCGTGTCGACGCTCCCCGCCGCCCACGGCGAGAAGGTCGTGATCCGTATCCTCGATTCCCGCGCGACCGTGAAGTCGCTCGACAGCCTCGGGCTGGACGCGCCGGAGATCGAGGCGATCCAGAAGCTGCTGCAACACCACGAAGGGATCATCCTGGTCACCGGCCCCACCGGCTCGGGAAAGACGACGACGCTCTACTCCATGATCAACCAGATCAAGAGCGAGGGCGTGAACATCGTCACGGTGGAGGACCCGGTCGAGTACCGGATCCCCGGGATCGTGCAGGTGCAGGTGCAGGAGAAGCAGGGGCTCACCTTCGCGTCAGCGCTGCGCTCGATTCTCCGGCAGGACCCGAACGTGGTGCTGGTCGGCGAAATCCGCGACCTCGAGACCGCGCAGATCGCGACGCAGGCGTCGCTCACGGGGCACCTCGTGCTGTCCACCCTGCACACCAACGACGCGGCCAACGCCGTCACCCGATTGGTGGACATCGGCGTGGAGCCGTACAAGATCGCGGCCGCGCTGCGCGGCGTCCTCGCGCAGCGGCTGATGCGGAAGCTCTGCAACACCTGCAAAGAGGTCTCCCACGAGGCGCCGCCCGACGAGCTGAAGAAATGGATCCCGCACGGCACGCCGCTGTACCGCGCGGCCGGCTGTCCCGACTGCGCGATGACCGGCTACCTCGGCCGCTTCGCGGTGCTCGAGGTGCTCACGGTCTCGCCCGAGGTGGAGCGGCGCATCGCCGCGGGCGAGACGGCGGACCGGATCGCCGAGGCGGCTCGCGCGGCCGGCATGCCGACACTCTTCAGCAGCGGCGTGAACCGCGTGCTGCGCGGCGAGTCCACCATCGAGGACCTGCTGCGGATCGTGGACGTGCCGCGCGAGGAAGTCCGTCCCCGTCCCACGCCGACGTCCACGGAACCCCCGCGCCGCGCTGCCGGCGCGGCTGCCCCCGGACGTCCCAGCCCCGCCGCCGGCTCGGCGCCGGTCGCCGAGCCGTTCGGCGCGGGCTTCGAGCTGCTGGAGGAATCGGGTGGTCGAACGGCGCAGGGGGCTCGCACGGGCGGGTCCCGCAAGGTGCTGCTGGTGGACGACGAGGACAGCCTGCGCAAGGTCTTGAAAGATCTCCTCGAACGGGACGGCTACGACGTGTCGGAGGCGCGGGACGGGGTGCAAGCGCTGGACCAGGTCGACCGCGTGGGACCCGACATCGTCGTCCTGGATCTCAATCTGCCGGCGCTCGACGGGTACGGCGTGCTGTCGCAGCTGCGTTCGCGGCCTGCGACCGCCGGCATTCCGGTCATTGTGCTCACGGCGAAGGGCGACGAGGACAACGAGGTACGGGTGTTCGAGCTCGGCGCCGACGATTTCCTACAGAAGCCGTTCCGGGCGCGCGCCCTCTCGGCCCGCCTCGAGGCCGTGCTCGGCCGGCGCAAGCCGGCGTGACCGCGATTCGCGTCTGTTTCGTCGATACCTTCGTGCTGCGGCGGGGGGACGGGGAGTGGGAGGTGCTCGTGCTGCGCCGCTCGGCGCACGGGCGCAACCCGGGGTCGTGGGAAACCGTCCACGGCACCATCGAGCCGGGCGAGACGCCGGTGCAGGCCAGCCTGCGTGAGCTGCGCGAGGAGACCGGGTTCGCCCCGGAGCGGTTCTACAATCTCAGCCGCATCGAAGGATTCTATCAGCACCGCACCGACGAGCTCGCGATCATTCCGGCGTTTGCCGCGGTCGTCGCCGCCGACGCCGCGCCGCGGCTGTCCGAGGAGCACGATGCCTTCGTCTGGCTCGCGCCCGGCGAGGCCACCCGTCGCTTCGCCTGGCCGCGGGAGCGGAGAGCACTGGACGACGTTTTGTCAATAGTGGGGGCGGAGGGTGGGGGGTTGCTGGACGACGTGCTGCGGGTATCCTAGCTCCGTCCTCCACGCGGTGTGATCAGGTGCCGTCCACGGTGAGACTCCTTCCCGGTGCGCCGACGCGCCGCACGTGGCTCGGCGTGTGAATCCGTTCTACCACCGTATCTACCGCATCGTTCGACACATTCCCAAGGGTCGCGTCGCGACGTACGGCGTCGTTGCCCGCCTCGCGGGCCGGCCGGGCGCCGCGCGCACCGTGGGGTGGGCCCTCTCGGCGCTGCCGGAGGACAGTGATGTGCCGTGGTGGCGCGTGATCAACGCCGCCGGACGCATCTCGTTGTCGGGGGAGCACAGCGCGGTGCTGCAGCGGGCGCTGCTGCTGCGGGAAGGTTTGAAGTTCGCGCCGGGCGGCGCGGTCAACCTCGGCAGCTTCGGTTGGCCGGCGGAAGCCTACGAGACGGCCCCTGCCGCCCAGAGCCGCGCGGCTTCCTCGCGCAGATCCCGCAGGTTGAAGGGCTTCCGCACGTAACGCAGGCCGAGGCGCTCCAGCGCCTCTGCGGTCGCGGGCCGCACGTCTCCCGTCGCCACGAGCGTGCGAGACCGCAGATCCGGGTGCCGCGACAGCATCTCCTCGACGAACAGCTTTCCCTTCGCACTCACCTGCGCATCCGCGAGAATCAGGTCGTAGCCGTGGTCGCCCGTGAGCTCGAGCGCGTGCTCCGCGCTGCGCGCCACGTCGACAGTGTGTCCCTCGCGCCCGAACAAGGCCTGCACCAGACGGCGCACCGCCGGGTCGTCGTCCACCAGCAGGATCGCGCGCTTGGCGAAGGCGGGCGGCAGCGGCGTCACAGGCTCGGGGATCGGAGCCACCGGCGCGGGCCGCGCCGCGGGCGCGGCCGGGAGATCGATGCGGAACGACGCGCCGCCCTGGGGCGCGCGCTCGTAGCTCAAATGGCCGCCGTGCGACTCGACGATCGAGTAGGAGATCGACAACCCCAGGCCGGTGCCGTGCCCCGGCTCCTTGGTCGTGAAGAACGGCGTAAACAGGTGCCGTTCCAGGCTGGGCGGAACGCCCGGCCCCGTGTCGGTGACCCGCAGATGCACGAGCCCGTCGGACCAGGTCTCCAGCCGGATGCAGCGGGGCTGATCCTCGGGGAGGTCCCCCACCGCCTGGGCGGCGTTGGTGAGCAGGTTCAGCACGACCTGCTGGAGCGCGTGGCGGTCGCCGATCACCTCGGGCAGCTCGTCGGGGAGCTCGAGCTGCGTTTCGACGTCGCGCAGCCGCAGGTCGTAGCTCATGAGCAGCAGGGTGCGCTGCACCAGATCGTTCAGGTCCAGGCGCGAGCGCTCGGCCGGTCCCTTGCGGGCGAACGTGAGCAGGTTGCGGACGATGCGGCCCGCCCGTTCGGCCTGTTCGTGGATCACCCGCAGGTGGCCGCGGTCGCCCGTTCCGAGCTCCTTCTGCTCCAGCAGGAACTCCGACAGGCCGGCAATCGAGGTGAGGGGGTTGTTGAGCTCGTGTGCGACGCCGGAAACGAGCTGGCCGACGGTGGCCAGCTTCTCGCTCTGGATCAGCTGCGCCTCCATCGCCTGCTGCTCGGTGACGTCCTGCACCAGCACCACCGACGTCTGGGTCGTCGAGGGGCCGGGCATGAGGGCCGCGTTGATGCGGAACGTCCGGCCGTTGACCTCGGAACGCTCGGTCAGCGGGGCGGGGCGCTCCCCGCGGCGCACATCCTCCAGCATCTGGGCGAGGGCGTGCGAGCGGCCCAGCAGGGCGTGGCACAGGTGCGTCCCGATCACGTCCGGCAGCGGATGTCCCACCATGACCGCCAGGGAGCGGTTGGCCCGGCGCACTTGTCCCGCGTCGTCCACCACCGCGAGCCCTTCGGACAGTGCATCGAAGGTGGTCTCCCATTGCTCCTTGCCGCGCCGGACGAGATCGAAGAACCGTCCGTTGGCGAGCGCGACCGCGGCGTGCGTGGCGACGGTGGACAGGAGGCGCACGTCGTCCGGCGCGAGCGCGCCACCCCTGGGCTCGGCGACGACGAGGGAGCCAACCACGACACCGTGAGCGCGCAGCGGCACCGCCGCAGCCGATTCGACCGTGGATCCGCTGGCGAGCGGCGCACCGGTCTCGCTGTTGCGAATCAGCTCGAGCCGTTCGCCGCGGGCCGAACGGGCCACGAGGCCGGGATCGTCGGCCGGGACGGTGGTCCCACGCAGCTCGGCCAGCGACCCTTCGGCCGCCGCGATCGTGAGCGGATCATCGGGATTCTCTCCCGCCAGCGCCACCAGCGCGCCGCGGGCGTCGATGAACCGCATGGCGTAGCGCACCACCTGCTCGACGATGCGCTCCAGCTTGATCGACTCCGAGAGGACGTAGGACAGCTCCTGGAGCCAGAACAACTCCGACAGCCGCCGGTTCAGCTCGTCGGCGGTTCGCTGTCGGTCGCGCTCCAGCGCCCGCTGGCGCTGCCGCGCCCGTTGGAAGGCCCAAATGGCCCCGGCGCCGGCCGCGCCGGCGAGGAGCAGGCCAAGGGGAAGCGGGATGGATGCCACGGCACATAAGGTAAGCGAACGGCCGACGGCTGGAGAACACCGGGGTTGCCGGACCGGCCCTTAGGCCCGAGGATTCGGCCCAGGAACCCTTGTCGGGAGCCGCAAACTGTGCGCGGGATCACAATCCTCGTCCTCGCCTGCTGTGGGGCCGCGTGCCGTGCGCGGGCCAGCCTGCCGACCGTCTCGCGCGCGGAGCCGGCGCTGGGCGCCGTGTTCAGCGTCGCCGCGTGGGGCGGGGATTCGAGTGCGGTCGCGCGCGCGGTGGACCGGGCGCTCGCCGCCGTGCGACGCGCCGATTCGGCTCCCCGGTACTCGCGCGACCTCACGCGGCGCACGGGTCTCCGCCTGCCCGCCGAGCGGGCCACCCGCGGCCTGGCGCTCGATCAGGCGCTGCTCGCGCTGCGGCCGGACGTCGACAGCGCCATCCTCAACCTGGGCGGGCAGTACCTGATCATGGCGAACGCGGAGCGCGGCGTCGGCATCGCGGACCCCGACAATTCGCTCCAGGCACTCGCCATCGTGACCGTGCCCCCGGGCACCTGGGGCCTCAGCACCGTCTCTCCGGTGGAGGAGACCGACCCGGTGCTGGATCCCCGGACCGGGGAGGTCGCGCAAACAGTGCGGGCGGTGACGGTCGTCGCCCCGGCGGCGGAGGCGGCCGGAGCCTGGTCGATGGCGTTCTACGTGCTGGGGTGCGACAGCGCGCTGGCGCTGGCGCCGCAGGTCGGCGTGGGGACGGTGTGTGCCGACGGCCGGGTGCGCTGGAGTCCGGACCTCGAGGGCCGTGTGGTCGTGACTACGGATTCTGCTGGGCGGGCGGCGTCTGGGCCCGGGCCTGGACACGGGCCCGCTCGCGCTGGAGCAGCTGCAGCGAGCGGCTCCAGGGCACCTGCGGCGAGCCCTGATAGCTCGCGCTGAGGTCCTCGAACCAGCTGATCCCTGGGTCGTAGAGGTAGAGGCCCACCGCCTGCTGCCGCTGGTCCAGCTGCAGGGTGTTCCACGTGGGTGACAGCGGGACGATCGCCTCTGGACGGAACAGCTGCCCGCGCGTCTGGATCTGTACATCCTCCGGGGTGAACCGCGCCCCCGGCACCTGCCCGTAAAACGTCACCATCACGAGGGTCCAGCCGGCGAGGCCGGCGCGCGACCCGGCGTCGGTGATGTCACGCTGCCGGCTCGCGATCAGTTGTTCCAGGGAACGGTAGGTATCGGGCGCGAGCAGTCGGATGACGCGCTCGTCGAGCGGCAGGATCTGGAGCTGCAGCTGGTCGGTGGCGAAGCGGAGGACGATGTCGTCGCGCCGCAGCGACCCGAACCCCGGCGGCACCGTATCTCCCGGCGCGCTGGGCGCAGTACCCTGCGCGCCCAGGCGGGTCGCCGGGCTGCAGGCGGCACCGGAAACCAGCGCGACGATTGCCACGGCCCGCACGATGTTCATCGGCATACCTCCCGCCGGAAGGTCATGCGCCTACCACCACGGCGCAAGGCGCGCTATGCTCCGAGAAGGCGTGCAGGGCGCCCCCCGTCCGCGGGCAGGACCGAGTCCACCTGAGCGATCTGATACAGCCAGGTTCTGAACGAACCTCCTCGCCCGACGCCTGCGGACTCCGGGCACGCACCAAGGAGGCTCGTCATGCCCGCCCGCCACCTTCCCGTTCGCCCAGATCTGGACCAGCTGAAGCACCAGGCCAAGGACCTGCTGCGCGCGATTCGTCGCGGCGAGCCGTCCGCGTTCGCGGACCTCCGGGATTACCACCCGAAGGCGATTGCGCCGGCCGACGCGAAGCTGGCCGATGCCCAGCTCGTGCTGGCACGCAGCTACGAAGCGCCGAGCTGGCCGCGGCTCGCGCTCGCCTGTCGCCTGATCGACGCGATCTGGCGCGACGACGTCCGCGCCGTGCGCGAGATC
>DATICZ010000044.1:0-2449 GCA_035456525.1 Gemmatimonadales bacterium | reverse complement strand
CCGTCGCCGTCGCTGTCCTCGGTATACCCGAACGCCCCGGTGAAGTCGGTGAGCGCCGTGCCCGAGTAGTCGAACTGTGCCACGAGGCTCAAGTCGCCAGTGGTGCGCCCGCGGTAGATGCGATAGCCCTCGACGTCGTACTGCCGGAAGTTCGGGTCGTACAGGGTCGAGGTCGGATCGGACGCGATCACGAAGTACGGATCGCCCCCGCCGGTCTTCACCGTCTCGGTTTCGCTCTTCTGCCACGCGATCGTGACCTGGTTGTCGCCGGGCACCAGGAAGAACGTCGGCGCCTCGGGCGCGAACGGGAGCAAGAACTTGTTGTCGTAGACCGCCTGCGCCACCAGCGCCTTGTTCAGCAGCGAGCGCGGCACCGTCTGGACCTCGTACTGTTCGATGCTGCCGCTGGCGTTGGTGTCCTCCTGCGCCACCCACCCCATGGCGCGCTCGATCAGCCGCACGCGAGATGGGTCGGCCGCGATCGTATCTCCGGAAGCGGGGATGCCGGGCTTCAGGTCCCCGCCGATGAACGGCACGACGACCGCGGTCGGCGCGGCGTTGATATACGCCACGACGATGGTCCTCACTTCGCCCGGGTTCAGCGTCAGTGGCCCAGACGACTGGAAGAAGCGCGTGTCGGCGGCGTTCTGTGCCACGTAGCAGAAATGCAGCTGCAGCTGCAGCCCCTGGAAGGTGCAGGGATTGTCCCCCGCCAACGGACTCGAGCCGCCCGACAGGTAGCGGTACAGCTGCTTCACCCCGACCGGGTCGGGGTAGCCCGTGTTGGAGTTGAGGGTGTTGGAGAAGATCGTGAGCCCGATCTGCTGCCCCTGGGCATTGGTCGGGGAGCGGAGGTACTTCACCCCGATGAACCCGGGCGACGGGACGAACGGCGCCCCGAAGATATCGGGCGGGAACGTCCAGCCGGGCTCGAGGAAGTCGGACTTGTAGGCCACGCCCATCGCGAACGGAATCACCGGCGTGGCGTAGTTGAACGATGCGTTGCCCACGTCCATGTCGGCGAAGAACGCCGCGAACATGTTGGTGATGGCGTAGCCGCCGTCGGGAATGTCGATCCCGTAGGCCGCTTCGTTGCGCGCCTGGAAATCCGCGCCGACGGCCGCGATCTCGTTCGCGAGCGCCGGATCGAGGTTGGCATAGACGGCGGGGCTCGACGCGGTCACGTTGTAGAAGTTGTAGACGAAGTAGATGATGTCTTCGTTGCCGGTCGGGAAGTTCCACGCCAGCCCGCGCTCCTCCACCAGGATGCCCATCGGATGGGTGCGCGCGCTGCCGGTGAACGCCGGGTTGCCGTCCCACGTCCGGACCCAGAGGTCCTGTTGGGAGATCGAATTCCGGCCGAGCAGCACGTCGTTGTAAATCGCGGTATCCCGCACCACGGCGCCGTTGGGCCAGGCCGCCGCGTCGCCCGGATCGAGCGAGTTATAGACCAGCGTGATCGGATCGCCCTCGGCTTGATCGTTCCGGGGGTCCATGAAATAGGCGCCGACGGTGTCGTTGGCCCAGGCGAAGCCGGCGTTGCCGGGAATCGTCCCGGCGAGCTGCAAGCCGGAGCGAAAGATGTACTGGTCCGGGGTGCCCTTGGGCCAGAAGCCCCCGCCCACGACGGGAGAGTTGTTCGGGTCGGTGCACACCTCGCCGATGTTGTTGATGCCGCAGTAGATCCGGTTCACGTTCATGACGCCGAACGTGAGGGCAAACAGATTGAGGCCGGACCGCTTCGTCGGGCGGCCGGGCGCCGGCTTGGCCGACGCCGGTCCGACACCGGCGAAGGTCATGAGCAGCGCCCCCGCCAGTGCGGTACGGCCCACGCGCTTGAACCAAGGTGAACGCATATATCGGGTCCCTCTCGGGGTGGAGTGCCAGGAGCGGCGCCCGTCGCCGGGCGCCGCTTGCTCGCTGGTGGTCAGAAGTTCAGTTCGACGCCGAGGCGGATGTGCCGCGGCTGGCCGTAGAAGGTCTGCGGCCCGTTGAACCGCGTGTAGAACGCGTTCAGGGCGCTGGCCTGCTCGTCCACGGTGTAGAGGCGATCTCCGTTGCCGAACCGGGCCTCCACCTGACGCAGCGCGACGCAATCGACCGGGCCGCCGTCGGAGCCGGTCCAGCTGGCGCAGGCGGGCCGCAGGTCGACCGTTCCGGCCGCCAGCAGGCGACCGTTCTGCAGCGCCTCGTTCCGCAACAACGAAAACTGGTCGCTCAGGGTCGTCTCCTGGAACAGGGCGTTCACGACGTCGCCCGTCTCGGCGAACAGGCCGATCACGTTCCGGAAGTTGAACAGGTTGCGGATGTCGGCGAACGCGGTGACGTCCGCGCGCCCCAGCCGGAAGCCCTTGTTGAAGCGCATGTCCACGAACCGCGTCCACGGCATCGTCGACGAGTTGACCGGCTCGACGCTCGTGGCCGTGAGCCCGAAGCCCTGGCGCGGCAC
>DATICZ010000043.1:0-4213 GCA_035456525.1 Gemmatimonadales bacterium | reverse complement strand
GGCATGGTCGTCACCACCGAATCGCATGCGGCCGTGGAGAACCGCAAGGGCGTGCTGCGCTTCCTGCTGGAGCGCTACCCCGGCGACCATTTGCTCGACGGGGGACGGGCCGATCCGCGCAACGAGTTCGAGCAGGTCGTCGTCCGCTACGGCGTCACCCCATCCCCTGCCGCCGGCCGGGATCTGCCGCTGCGCTCGGGTGACGAGCGACCCGGCGATCCGATGATCCAGCACGACATGACGACCTGCATCCTGTGCACGCGCTGCGTACGGGCATGTGAGGACCTTCAGGTCGTGGGCGTGCTCGACGTCGCGGAACGGGGCGGGCACACGGAGATCATCGTCGGCGCGGACGGCGATCCCGACAGGGCCGGGTGTACCTGGTGCGGCGAATGCGTCCGGGTGTGCCCCACCGGGGCGATCTTCGAGGTCATGCCCCGGGAGCGGTTCCGTCCCGAACAGGTGCGCCGGCCCGAATCGGTCGTACGCGCCGTGTGCCCCTACTGCGGCGTCGGCTGTCAGGTCGACCTGCACACCGCCGACAACACGATCGTCCGCGTCACCTCCCCCGACATCGAGCTCGACACCCCGAACCAGGGCAGCACCTGCGTGAAGGGGCGCTTCGGCTACGACTTTCCCCAGCATCGCGACCGGCTCACCCGGCCGCTGATCCGCCGGGGATGGGAGCGCGGGCCGGACGACCGCTGGGTGTATCGTGGCGCCGCGGGAGCCGCGCGGCGCGGCGGTCCGTGGCGCACCATCGAAGGCGAAGGCCAGCAGTCCAAGCCCGGCACGCCACCGCGCAAGACGGGAAAGTCGGTGCGCGAGCTCCCGCTGCTGGAGCGGCTGGACATGGATATCCGTGACCGCGTGGCCACTCCCGCCTCCTGGTACGAGCCGTTCCGCGAGGCCACCTGGGAAGAAGCGCTGGAGCTCACCGCCCAGGAGCTGGGGCGCATCAAGCGGGAGCGCGGCCCCGACGCCCTCGCCTGCTTCTCCTCGGCCAAGTGCTCGAACGAGGAGAATTACCTGCTGATGCGGTTGTTCCGCGGCGCGATCGGGACGAACAACGTGGATCATTGCACGCGCCTGTGTCACTCCACGTCGGTGGCGGCGATGCAGCGGGCGCTCAATACCTCCGCCGCCTCGGGCTCGATGCGCGAGGTGGAGCACGAGTGCGACGTGATCTTCATCGCCGGCGCGAACACCACGGAGACCCACCCGGTGTTCGGGGCCGCCATCAAGCGCGCCCACGAGCGGGGCGCCACCCTGATCGTGGCGGATCCGCGGCGCACGGAGCTCGCCGGTCGCGCCGATATTCACCTCCAGATGCTGCCGGGGACCGACGTCGCCCTGTTCTCGGCGATGCTGAATCACATTCTCGCGGCGGGACTCGAGAATCGGGAGTTCATCGCCACACGGATGCGGGAATTCGAGGGCGTGCGCGCCTGCGTCCAGCCGTACACCCCCGAGCGCGCCGCCAAGATCACCGGCGTCCCCGCCGAGTGGATTCGGCGCGCCGCCGAGCTGTACGCCCGCGGGCCGCGCACCAGCACCCTCTGGGCGATGGGCCTCACGCAGCACGCCAACGGCACGGACCTCGTGACCGCGCTGCTCAACCTGATGCTCGCCTGCGGCATGATCGGCCGCTGGGGCGCGGCGATGATGCCGGTGCGCGGCCAGAACAACGTGCAGGGCGCGTCCGATGTCGGCGCCATTCCTTTCGTCTACACGGACTATCAGTCCGTGACCGACCCGGCCATCCGCGAGCGCTTCGCCCGCGCCTGGGGCCTCGCCCCGGAGGCGCTCTCCCTCCAGAAGGGGCTCATGGTCACGGAGGTCGTGAAGCCGGAGAGCGGCGTCCGCGGCATGTACATCATGGGGGAGAACCCGATCATCTCCGACCCCGACATCGCCCACGCGGAGCATTGGTTCCAGGAGCTGGACTTCCTGGCCGTGCAGGACCTGTTCCTGACCGAGACCGCCCGCTACGCCGATGTCGTGCTCCCCGCGACCAGCTTCGCCGAGAAGACCGGGACGTTCGTGAATACGGAGCGTCGCATCCAGCTGAGCCACCGCGCCGTCGATCCGCCGGGCGACGCCCGCGGCGACCTCGAGATCCTGATCGAGCTGTCCCACCGGCTCGGCCTGGCGACGCCGTTCCAGTCCGCGGAAGACGTGATGCGGGAGATCGCGGCCGTCACCCCGTCGTGGGCCGGCGTGACCTACGCCCGGCTCGAGGGCGCGGGTCTCCAGTACCCCGTCCCCACGCCCGAGCATCCGGGAACGGCCTTCCTGTTCGACCGCGCGTTCCCCACCGCGGACGGCAAGGGGATCTTCGTCCCCGTCGAGTACACCGACCCGGTGGAGCTCCCCGATGACCAGTATCCGTTCGTGATGAACACGGGGCGCCAGCTGTACCACTGGCACACGGGGACGATGACGCGCCGCGCCTCGGGGCTGGACGCCCGCGAGCCGACGGCGATCGTCGAGATCCACCCCGAGGACGCCGCCTCGCTGGGCGTCACCGAGGGCGACCTGGTGCGCCTCACCTCACGCCGCAATTCGATGGTCACGGCGGTGCGCGTGTCGGACCGCGTCGCCCCCGGGCAGGTGTTCGTCCCCTTCCACTTCCGTGAGGCGGCCGCTAACCTGCTGACCAACCCCGTGCTGGACCCCTACGCCAAAATGGCTGAACTGAAGATCTGTGCGGTGCGAATCGAGCGGGCCGCCGTCGCGGCCGGCGTCTGACGCCCCAAACGTCCGGCTCGTTCGGCTCCAATCGCGCCCAGCTCCCCGCCCCCGTCCCCGCCTCCCCACACATGCCCGATACCATGCAAGCCGTCGTCAAGGACAAGCGCGCGCCCGGCCTGATCGTCACCAGCGTTCCCAAGCCTCGCGCCGGCGCCGGCGAAGTCCTGATCGCCGTCCGGCATGCCGGCGTATGCGGCACCGACTTGCACATCGCCGATTGGGACGCCTGGGCGCAGGGTCGCCTCAAGCCGCCGCTCGTGATCGGCCATGAATTCGCGGGCGAAATCGTGGAGGTGGGACCCGGCGTCACCGAGCTGACCCTGGGCCAGCCCGTCACCGCCGAAGGGCACATCATCTGCGGCCATTGCCTCCAGTGCCGTACCGGGAACGGCCACATCTGCAAGAGCACGCGCATCATCGGCGTGGATCGCGACGGGGCGTTCGCCGAATTCATCGCGATGCCCGCGACGAACGTGCTGCCGCTGGAGGGGATCCCGACCGAGATCGGTGCCATCATGGACCCGATGGGCAACGCGTTCCACACGGTGTTGACGGCCGAAATCCCGGGCAGCACGGTGTTCATCGTGGGATGCGGCCCGATCGGCTGCTTCGCCGTGGGGATCGCGCGGGCGGCCGGCGCCGCGCGCGTGATCGCCTCGGACGTGAACCCCAAGCGACTCGCGCTGGCGCGCGCCATGGGCGCCCACGTGGTCCTCAATGCGGCCACGGAGCAGGTCGTGGACCGGGTCCTGGCCGAGACCGGTGGAGAGGGAGCCGACGTTGTGTGCGAGATGTCGGGTGTGCCGTCGGCACTCCATCAGGCGTTCCACGCGGTCCGCATGGGCGGACGCGTGCAGCTGCTCGGGATTCCCAAGGGCGAGGTCCCCGTGGATTTCGCCAACGAGATCATCTTCAAGGGCATCACCGTCTACGGCGTGATCGGCCGGAAGATGTACGAAACCTGGCACCAGATGCGCCGCTTCCTCTCCGCCGGGCTGTTCGACCCCCGGCCCGTGATCACCCATCGCTTTCCCCTGGCCCGGATCGAGGACGCCATCGCCACGATCCGCTCCGGGGACGCCGGCAAAGTCATCCTGGAGATCGCATGAGCCTCGCCACGAGCCTGACGCCCGAGCTGGAGCAGTTCAAACGGGATGGGGTCTACAAGCGCCTCAACTACCTCGAGGCGCCGCAGGGGGCCCGGACGCGGATGGAGGGCCGGGGCGAGGTGGTCATCCTCTCGTCCAACAACTACCTGGGACTGTGTAACGAGCCGGAGGTAATTGCGGCCGGGAAGGCAGCCCTGGACCGCTTCGGGGCCGGCACCGGCTCGGTGCGGTTCATCTGCGGCACGTTCACCATCCATCGGGACCTGGAGGCGGCGCTGGCGCGGCTGGTGGGGACCGAGTCGTCGCTCACCTACGTGAGCTGCTGGAACGCCAACGAGGGGCTCTGCCCC
>DATICZ010000042.1:0-2730 GCA_035456525.1 Gemmatimonadales bacterium | reverse complement strand
AGCGCGGCCGCGACCTTTCTCGATGAGGGGGCGGGCAGCGCGCTGGGCCAGTCCGCCGCCTTCGGGCTCACGTTCATCCTCGCCTCCCTGCCGAGCTGCCTTCCGTGGCTCGCCTTCGGCGCCGTCCTGCAGCGCCTCCTGCGCGGAGAACGCGCCCGGCGCATCTTCAACGGGGTCATGGGAGCCCTCCTCGCCGCGTCCGTGATCCTGATCCTCCGCTAGGAGCCTGTCCCGGTAAATGGAATTGAACCGCAGGAGGTACGGGGCCGGCACCGAAGCTGAACATGGGCGATCACGCGGGCTGATCGGCGAGTCCCAGACTGGCCGGCGAGGGGTCGACCCAGGCGTCGGGCGCGGTCAGGGCAATCAGGAGCGACGATCAACCGCACGCGCCGGCCAGCTTCAGCAGGTTGTGCGACGTACACAGCAGACTCCATTCTCCGGTGACCTTGCGCACGCCGCGCAACAGGAACTGGCGGAACCCGCGGGCCTGCTTGATGATTCCGAACACCGGCTCCGCGATCTGCTTGCGCAAGCGGTACCGGCTCCGGTGCCCGCCCTGCCGCAAACGCCGCTGCATCGCCGCGACTCCCGGGCCGGGGGCCACGCCCGGGACCCGCGTGGCGGCCGCGTGCCCATGTTTCTGGCGCCCGGTAGCAATGTAGCCGCGAATACGGCGCCGGCGCAGCGCCCGGACATTGCTCTCCGAGCAGTAGCCGGCATCCGCCGAGACCTCCTGCGGCTGGCGACCGAGAGTGCGCTGCACTTGGTCGAGGAGCGGCAGCAGTTGGTGCACATCGCTCGCGTTCGTGGTCAGGTGCTGGGCGACGATAATGTGGTGGGCGCCATCGACCGCCACTTGCGCGTTGTAGCCCTGGACGAACCCATCCGCCCCCTTCATCAACCGGCTTTCCGGGTCCGTGAAGTTGTATTGCGCCTTGTCGGGCGGTGTCTCCGGCGGGCGTTTGAATTTCGGCCCGCGCTTGGCGCCCGGCGGCGGCGGGCCCGCGGCCGCGCGCTTCGCGGCCTCGGCGGCTCGGGCCTCGGCTTCCAGCGCCGCCTTCGCCGCGCGGATCCGCGCCAAGCGCTCCTGCTTGTTGGCGACCCAGGGCGGCAATTCATCGCCGCGTCGGTCCGGGCCGAACTCGGCATCTTCCTGCGCGTCGGTCGCGTCCGCGGTCTTGAGCCAGCGGGCGACCTCCGCCTGCAGCTCGGCCTCGGCCTTCTGCATCCGGCCGTAGCTCATGGCCTTGTGCTTGGAGGCGTTGGCCTGGATCTTCGTGCTGTCCAGGGCTACGTGGCCCAAGGCGACCAGCCCGGCCTGCTGGCACAGCCGCAGCACCTGCACGAACAGGCCTTGCAACGCCGCCAAGTGCCGCTGGCGAAACGCATTGATCGTCCGAAAGTCGGGGCGCTGCATGCCCGTGACCGCCATCACATCGACCCGCTCCTCACAGGCGCGGGCCATGCGCCGCGACGAGTACAGCCCCTGGCTGTAGCTGTACAGCAGCAGTGCCGTCATCATCACTGGATGGTACGGCGGATAGCCGCGCTCCTCGGTGTAGGCCGCGAGGATCTCCGTGAGGTCGAGGTCCTCGACCACGGTATCCCGAATAAAGTGCGCCACATGGCCCGGCGGTACCAGATCGAGGACTGACGGCGGGAACAACATCGACTGCTGCGGATTCCACTCGCGAAAGGTCTTGGACATAGCGCATTGAAGCAACCCCGGCCCGCTCTTGTCCACGTCTATTCACGGTCCCGGGCGATTACCGGGACAGGCTCCTAGCCCGGACTATTCATGACCGAGGAGCGGGCGAGGCGGACGGGGCCTGTCGCCGCGGGCGCCCCCGGGCGATCTCGGTCGAGCCCGGTCATGAGTAGTCCGGGCTAGAGGCCCGGCACGGGATGGCGCCGGCCGCCCAGCACGAGGGTCGGCCGGCCACTCCCCTCGTCGGGCTGCACGTGCTTGAGGAGCTGGTAGGCGGCGGCGCGGCTCAGCCGAGCGTCGAAGCGCCCGTCCTTCACGCGGCAACGCGGGATGCCTCGCTCGTCAACTCGGAGCGTGTCGAGCGCCACCGGCTCCCGGGTCAGGTCGTTGAGGGTGGCGGTGAGCCCCTCGCCCGTCGTCTCCACGCGCTCCACGACGAACGGCGCGTCCTCGACCTCCACCGGCACCCGCACCGGCCCGATCTGTAGATGGTACCCGCGCCCGTCCACCTGGAGGTTCGCGCGCAGGTTGGCGACGATGCCGGCGTGGGTGACCTCGGCGTCGTCATGGAACCAGACGCCGTCGCGGTCGATCCGCAGCCGCGGCAGGGTCCAGGTCGAGGGATCCGGCGTGGGACTCACGGGAAGGTCACCGCGCAGAAGGTCACCGCGCCCTCCGGATCCGGCCACTGGGTGTAGCGCAGGAGGCGGCCCGGCGCCTCCGGCAGGAGCCGGAGCAGCGTGTAGATCGGCGAGAGGCCGCAGATACGGCGAGCGTCGTGATCGGCGGCCACCCCCGCATAGAACCCCCGCGCGTCGACGCCCACCACCGCCTCCAGCATCGCGCGGTCGTCCCGCTCGACCCGCGCGAGCGACGCGGCGGTATTGAGCTCGGCATCGCCGAAGCGCGGCCCCACGTGGGCGAGATCCACGCCCGCGACCAGACACACCCGCCGCGAGGACGCCGCCATCGTCTCCCGCAGCGCGTCCAGGAAGCGAGGGACACGCGGGTCCGCCTCG
>DATICZ010000041.1:0-4583 GCA_035456525.1 Gemmatimonadales bacterium | reverse complement strand
ATCGAGCGTGCCGACGAAGCGCAGCCGCCGTAGGCCCCCCCCGAGCGCCTCGAGGATCTCGACCTCGCTGTCGGGACCGAAGCGGACGCGGCGCCCCGGCTTGAGCTTCCCACCCGGGTGCCCCATCGCGATCCACGAGCCGTCCTCGAGTTCGCGCACCAGCAAGATTTCGGCATCGCCGCCACCCTTCCCACTTCCCCCTTCCCGCTTCCCCCGGAGTCTCGCGGGAATCACCCGTGAGGCGTTGAGGACGAGGACGTCGGCAGGGGCGACGAGGTCGGGGAGATCGGCAAAGCGCCGGTGCGTCACGGTGCCGCTCGAGCGGTTCAGCACCAGCAGCCGCGATGCTCCGCGTTCGGGAAGCGGCTCCTGAGCGATCAGCTCCGGAGGAAGCTCGTATTCGAAGTCGGAGGCGTTCAGGTGTCGAAGATGCTCGCCTGATCGGGACTCTTCGCGGGCGGCGGGAAGCCGAAGTGGCGGTAGGCGCCGGCAGTGGCGCAGCGCCCGCGCGGCGTGCGCGCCAGAAAGCCCTGCTGCATCAGGAACGGCTCATAGACTTCTTCGAGGGTCCCCGGATCTTCGCCGACAGCGGCGGCGATGGTCGTGAGCCCCACGGGCCCGCCGTCGAACTGCTCGATGATCGTCTTCAGGATGCGGGCGTCCATGTCGTCGAGGCCGAACTCGTCCACGTCGAGGCGCTTGAGCGCCTCGGCGGCGACGGCCGCCGTGATCGTGCCGCCGGCGCGCACCTGGGCGTAGTCGCGCACCCGCTTCAGGAGGCGGTTGGCCACGCGCGGCGTGCCGCGGCTGCGGCGGGCGATCTCGGCGATGCCCGCGGCATCGGCCGCGACGCCCAGGATCCCGGCCGAGCGCTTCACGATCTGCGCGAGGTCGTCGGGCGGATAGTAGTGCAGCCGCTCGACGAGACCGAAGCGCGCGCGCATCGGCGGCGTGAGCAGACCGAAGCGCGTCGTGGCGCCGATCAGGGTGAAGCGCTCGATCTGCATGGGGATCGTCTGGGCGTGCGGTCCCTCGGCGATGCGCACGTCGACGCGGAACTCCTCCATCGCGGGGTAGAGGAACTCCTCCAGGGCGGGCCGCAGACGGTGCACTTCGTCGATGAAGAGAATGTCCCCGGCCTTGAGTCCCGTGAGCAGCCCGACGAGATCGCCGGGGCGCTCGAGCACCGGCCCCGAAGTGGTGCGGATGTCTACCCCCAGCTCGCGGGCCATGAGCAAGGCCAGGGTGGTCTTGCCGAGCCCCGGGGGACCGAAGAACAGCGCGTGGTCGAGCGACTCCTTGCGCTGCTTCGCCGCGTCGATCGCGATCTGGAGGGATTCCTTGACCTTCGCCTGCCCGACGAACTCGTCGAGGCTCGAGGGGCGCAGGGCCGCGTCGGTGACGCGCTCGTCGGGGAGCGCCTCGGGCGTTGTGACTTCCGGGCGCGCCACCTGCTCCGCTACTTCCCGGCGGGCCGCGCCCGCCAGCGCACCGGTCGCGCGTCCGCTTCGATCTCGTGCCGGGTATGGCACGTCACGCACGCGTCCGTCGCGCGGGTCACCCCCGCGGGGAGCAGCTTGCGGTTGGTCACCCCGCAGCGGGTGCAGATCCACTCGGCGGTCACGGAACTCATCGCGGTCGTCATGGGCTCACTTGGCTGTCAGGATGTGGAGTGCGCGGCGCACCAGCGTCTCGGCGTCGGCCTTTGCCCCGTCGCCCGCCAGGGCCTGCCGCAGCGCCCGCTCCGCCTCCGGCGCGCCGTACCCCAGGCGCTCGAGCGCGGCCAGCGCCGACTCGGCCGGGCCCGAGAGCGCCGCCGGGGCCGTACCGCCCACAAGCTCGCCGAGCTTGTCGCCGAGTTCAAGCGCCAGGCGCTCGGCGAGCTTGCGGCCCACCCCGCTCACGCTGGACAGCGCGCCGACGTCCTTCTTCTGGATCGCCCGGGCGCCGCGCTCCGCGCCCAGCGTCGAGAGGAACGCCACCGCGATCTTCGGCCCCACGCCGGTCACCGTGATGAGACGCTGGAACAGCCGCCGTTCGGTGTCATCGAGAAACCCGTACAGCGACCAGCCGTCCTCGCGCACCACCAGCTCCGTGGCGAGGGTCACCGTCGCGCCAACGCCCGGCAGCCGCTCCATCACGCCCAGCGGCACGGTCACTTCGTAGCCGACGCCGCCCGCGGTCTCCACCACCACCCGATCGGCGCCCTTGGCGGCGAGGCGGCCGGAGACCGACGCGATCACGAGCGGATGATGTAGGTGAGCGCGACGGCCACGCCGTCCGCCGCGTCAGCGGGGCGCGGCGCGTGTTTCAGGCGCAGCAGCCGCGCGACCATCGCCCCGACCTGCGCCTTGGGCGCGCCGCCCACGCCCGCCACCGTCTTCTTCACCATCTTGGGCGCGTACTGCGCGATGTCGAGCCGGTGCTGCTCGGCGGCGAGCAGGACGACGCCGCGCGCGTGGCCGAGCACGAGCGTGGTGCGGACGTTCTTGTGGTAGAACGCCTCTTCGAGGGCGAGCGCGGTGGGTTGATGCCGTTCGATCAGATCGACGATGCCTTCGTGCAGCTCCGCGAGACGGCGCGGCAGCGAGGCGTGGCGCGCGAAGCGGATGACGCCGCACTCCACCAGGTGGCCGAACCGTCCGCCCACCCCCGACGCGCCGTTACCGTACTCGACGACACCGTAGCCGGTGACCGATGTTCCCGGGTCGATCCCCAGGACCCTCACGTCACCCGCCGACCTCGGCCATCGCCTCGGCGTCGATGTCGAAGTTCGAGAACACCTTCGCGACGTCGTCCATCTCCTCGAGTGCTTCCATGAGCGCGAGCAGCTTCTTGGCGTCGCCGCCTTCGACCTTCACCGTGCTCTTCGGGAGCAGCGCGATCTCGGCGCTCTGCACCGGCAGGCGTTTCGCCTTCAGGGCCTCCGAGACCGCGTGCAGCTGGTGGGGCGAAGTCGACACGAGGATCGTATCGCCGTCCTTCACGAAATCGTCCGCGCCCGCGTCGAGCGCCGCCTCCATGGCGGCGTCCTCTTCCACTTTGGTCGCATCGAGCGCGATCTGGCCCTTGCGGTCGAACATCCAGGCGACCGAGTTCGCCGCGCCGAGGTTGCCCCCGTGCCGCTGGAACTGGTGCCGGATGTCCGCGACGGTGCGGTTGGGATTGTCGGTGACGGACTCGATCAGGATCGCGGCGCCACCCGGACCGTAGCCCTCGTAGGTGACTTCCTGATACTCCACGCCCTCGAGCTCGCCCGTGCCCTTCTTGACCGCGCGGTCGATGTTGTCCCAGGGCATGTTCTCGGCCTTGGCCGCATCGATCGCAGTCCGCAGGCGCGGGTTCCCCGCCGGGTCCCCGCCGCCCGCGCGCGCCGCGATCGTGATCTCCCGGATGAGCCGGGTGAACAGCGCGCCGCGCTTGGCGTCGGTGACTGCCTTCTTGCGCTTGATCTGCTTCCACTTGCTATGACCGGCCATGGCACTGAAAAGTACTGCTTGACCGTGCAGCCCCGCCACAGGTAGCATACTCGGGCGATGCGCCGGCACTTGCTCCTCTCCTTCATCTTCCTCGTACTGACCGCGGCGTGTGAGCGCCGGCAGGAGGCGGACCCCCGCGCCATGGTCCAGAAGGCCATGCGGGGCGTGCTCGTCTATCCGCTCTCCAGCGAGGTGAGCATCGCCGCCGGCGCGGACGCGGCCCAGGTGACGCTCGCGTCGTCCGATTCGATCGGGAAGGTCGCCCGCTGGTTCCGCCAGGCCCTGCAGGCGAACGGCTGGACCCTCGTGAGCGACGTGACCAACGCCGACGGCTCGATCGCCATGAGCGCGACCCAGGGGAACCGGCCGCTGTGGATCACCCTGCACTCCAACGTCGGCGCGCCCGGCACGACCTACACGGTGATCGGGGCGGTGGTCCCGCAGGACTCCACGGCCGCGAGGGACTCGGGGGGAGTGCCGCCCCGCGACAGCGCCCCACAGCGCAACCCCCGCTGAATTGAGTTCCCCCTCTCCCGACTAATCCAGCATATCCTCGAACCGCAACCAGCGCCGGTAGAAGTAGAGGTCCACGAAGCCGGTCGGGCCGTTGCGGTTCTTGGCGACCAGCAGCTCGGTCGCCCCATCCACGCCGTACCCCGGGTTGTACATCTCCTCGCGATACAGGCCGAGGACCACGTCGGCGTGCTGCTTCACGGCGCCGAGATGGCCGAAATCGTCGAGGGCGGGCCGTGGGTTCGTGCGTCCGGGCGTGAAGCGCGGCAGCTGCGAGACCACGAGCAGTGCCGCCTGGCGCTGGAGCGCTTCCGCCTTGAGCCGGCGCAGCACGGCGGCCATCTCCTCGTCCTGCGCCCCGGCACCGGTGCCCGCGGGTGGCGGCACGAGCTGCAGGTAGTCCAGCACGACGAGGGCGAGCGGTCCGAGGTCGTCGAGGCGGGCCAGGGCGTTCTCGAGATCCTGCGCCGCGAGCGGGAGGAGCGAGAGGGGGAGGCCGCGCAGCCGCACCGCCGCCGCGCCGATGCCGGCGCGCATCTGGTCGCTCAAGGCGCCGGCGCGCAGCTCGTCCACCGACACGCGTCCCTCGAG
>DATICZ010000040.1:0-3421 GCA_035456525.1 Gemmatimonadales bacterium | reverse complement strand
CCTCCATCTTCGTGGTCCGCACATTCTACCTCGTCTGGCTGCGCCGGCGGCCCGACATGCAAACCCTGAGCGTCTGATGATCCGATTCTTCGCCTACGCGAACTACGATTTCATCAAGTGGCGCCGCTGGGCCTACGGCCTGACGGCGACCATCCTCGTGCCCGGACTCATTCTGCTCGCCGCCAAGGGTTTGAACTACAGCATCGAGTTCACCGGCGGCACCCTGCTGCAGGTCGAGACGAAGGCCGCCGTCCCGACCAACGAGCTGCGAAGCGCACTCGACCAGGCCGGTATCCACGGGGCTGAGATCGAGACGTTCGGCGCCGACACCGCCTACCTGATCCGCGCGCGCATCGGTACCGGGGCGACGACTCCCGGCGGGACCACCGAGGAGACCGCCGCGGCTGTGCGCCAGGCGCTCACGGCGCAGCTGGGGAGCGACAGCGCCTACCGGATCGTGCGCTACGAGGGGGTCGGCCCCAAGGTGGGCCGCGAGCTGCAGGGGAAGGCGTTCCTCGCCATCCTCTTCTCGTTCGTCGTGACGCTGATCTACCTCGCGATCCGCTTCGAGTGGCGCTTCGGACTGGCGGCCGTGCTCGCCACGTTCCACGACATTCTCACGACGATCGCGTTCATCCGCTACTTCAATCTCGAGGTGAGTCTGGTCGTCGTGGGCGCGGTCCTCACCATGGTGGGGTACTCGCTCAACGACACGATCATCATCTTCGACCGGGTGCGCGAGAACCTGCGCAAGTTCCGCCGCCAGAATCTCTACGAGATCCTCAACCTGTCGATCAACGAGACGCTGCCGCGCTCGATCCTGACGCACGGGACGACGATGGGGGCCACGCTGGCCCTGGTGATCTTCGGCGGAGAAGTGATCCGGCCGTTCGCGCTGGTGATGACCTTCGCGATCTTCACCGGCACGTTCTCCTCCATCTATATCGCCGCGCCGCTCCTGCTGTACATCGAGAAGCGCTGGCCGGGTACGGACGTCCGCGGCGCCCGAGCCTTCGCCGGCCGCGCGCCCGCGACGAGCGCCCCCGTTCCCCCGGCGCCCGTTTCACCGCCCGCTCCGGGTGGCGGAGGCCGCTCCAGGGCCGCGGTCTGAGCGTGCTGGTCGACGCCCACTGCCATCTGGCGGATGGGGCGTTCGACGTCGACCGCGCGGCCGTGCTGGCCCGCGCCCGCCGGGCCGGCGTGGGCCACGTGGTGGTGATCGGGGAGTCGGCAGTGGGCAGCGAGCGGGCCCTGGCCCTCGCCCGGGCGACGCGGGGTCTCTCCGCCACGGCCGGCGTCCATCCGCACGAGGCGCGCACCTGGAGCCCGGAGGTCGAGCGCCGCCTGCGGGAGCTGTTGGCCGATGCGGCCGCGGTCGCCGTGGGTGAAACCGGCCTTGACTACCACTACGATCACTCCCCCCGCGACGCGCAGCGCGCCGCCTTCGCGTCACAGCTGTCCCTGGCCGCCGAGCTGGGCCGCCCGGTCGTGGTCCATGCGCGCGCCGCGGACGACGACATCGTGGCGCTGCTGCGCGACTGGGGCCGCCGGGTGCCCGCCGTCGTGCTGCATTCCTTCAGCGGGGGGGACGGGCTGTTCGCGGCGGGGATGGAGATCGGCGCGTATTTTTCGTTCAGCGGCATGATCACGTTCAAGAACTGGATGCACCACGACGCACTGACCGCCTGTCCGCCCGACCGCCTGCTCGTCGAGACCGACGCGCCGTTCCTCGCGCCGGTCCCGCATCGCGGACGCCGCAATGAGCCCGCCTTTGTGCACGAAACGGCCGCCGAGCTGGCGCGGCGGCGCGGGGAGCCGTTGGAGGAGCTGGCCCGCCGCACGTCGGAGAACGCGCGGCGCGTGTTTGGAGATCGCATCGCGACCACGCTTGACGAAAGGGAGGAGCCCGCGTGACGACCGCCGTGAAGGTCCCCACCGACATCGAGATCGCCCAGGCCGCCAGGTTGCGGCCCATCGCCGACGTCGCGGCCGAGTTGGGCCTCGCCGAGGACGAGGTCGAGTTTTACGGCCGCTACAAGGCGAAGATCGCGCTCCAGGCGATCGAGCGTCGCACGCCCAGGGGACGGCTGGTGCTCGTGACGGGGATCAACCCCACGCCCGCGGGAGAAGGGAAGTCCACGGTCACCGTCGGTCTCGCCCAGGCGCTGGGCAAGCTCGGGAAGCCCAGCATCCTCTGCATTCGCGAGCCCTCGCTCGGCCCCGTATTCGGCGTGAAAGGCGGTGCCGCGGGGGGTGGCTACGCGCAGGTCGTGCCGATGGAGGACATCAACCTCCATTTCACGGGCGACTTCCACGCCATCGCGAGCGCGCACAACCTCCTCTCGGCGATGCTCGACGCGCACCTCCACCACGGCAACGCCCTCGGACTGGACACGCGCCGCATCACCTGGCCGCGCACCATCGACATGAACGACCGCGCCCTGCGGCAGATCGTCGTCGGCCTGGGAGGCATGAACGGCGGCCCCACACGCGAGGAGCGGTTCGTCATCATCCCCGGCTCCGAAGTCATGGCCATCATGGCGCTCGCGACGAGCCTCGCGGATCTCGAAACGCGGCTCGCCCGCATCGTGGTGGGGCTCACCCAGGCCAAGACCGCCGTGCGCGCCGCGGACCTGAAGGCGCAAGGGGCGATGACGCTGCTGCTCAAGGACGCGTTGAAGCCCAACCTGGTGCAGACCCTCGAGGGCGGCCCCGCCCTGGTGCATTGCGGTCCGTTCGGCAACATCGCCCACGGCTGCAACTCCGTCATGGCGACGCAGCTCGCCTTGCGGCTCGCGGATGTGGTGCTGACCGAAGCGGGCTTCGGCGCCGATCTCGGGGCGGAGAAGTTCTTCGACATCAAGTGCCGCATGGCGGGCCTGAAGCCCGAAGCGGCCGTGGTCGTCGCGACCGTGCGAGCGCTCAAGATGCACGGCGGCAAGAAGAAGGATCAGCTCGGCACGCCCGACGTCGCGGCGGTCCAGCGCGGGGTCGAGAATCTCACCCGACACGTGCGCAACGTGAAGAAGTTCGGCGTTCCCTGCGTGGTGGCGCTGAACCGGTTCATCACCGACACCGACGAGGAAATCGAGGCCGTGCGGGCGGCGTGCGCGGCGGAGGGTGTCGACTCGGTCCGTTGCGAGGTCTGGGAAAAGGGAGGGGAGGGCGGCCGGGAACTGGCGCAGGCGGTCCTCGATCTGCTGGATCAGGGGAAGGCCGCGTTCAAGCCGCTGTACGACGAGCGCCGCCCCATCGCCGAGAAGATCGAGACCATCGCGAAGGAGATCTACGGGGCGGGGCAAGTCGCCTACGCGCCCCCGGCGGCGCGCGCGCTCGAGCTGCTCCCCAAGCTGGGATTGGGGGAAACGCCGGTCTGCATGGCGAAGACGCAGTACTCCTTCAGCGACGACCCGACGAAGCT
>DATICZ010000039.1:0-10184 GCA_035456525.1 Gemmatimonadales bacterium | reverse complement strand
TGCTGCACCTCGGCCATGCGCCGCACCTCGATCACAATCAGTTTCACATGCCGGTGCTCGCCATCCGGCTTTCCGGCCGCGTCAACGGCGTGTCGCGGTCCCACGGCGAAGTGTCGCGGGGCCTCTGGGCCCCGTTGTGGCCCGGCCGGGATCCCGAGCAGGTGCCGATCGGCCACGTGACCAACGGTGTGCACCTCCCCACCTGGATGTCGCACCATATGTGGGAGCTGCTGGGGCGCTGCCTGGGTCCGGGCTGGACCGAGCGCACAGACGAGCCGGGGTTCTGGCAATGCGCTCTCACCCTCGACGACGGCGCGCTGTGGGCGATACACAACGATCTCAAGATCGTCACGCTGCGCGCCATCCGGGAAATGGCCCGGCGGCGCTGGGTGGAGCAGTGGAAGACGGAGTCCCTGCACCTGGTGGGGGCGGGAACGCTGCTCGACGAGCACGCGCTGACCATCGGCTTCGCGCGGCGCTTCGCGACCTACAAGCGGGCCAGCCTCATCTTCCGCGACCCCGAACGGTTGCGCCGGCTGCTCGTGAACCCGTGGCGGCCGGTGCAGATCGTGTTCGCGGGGAAAGCCCATCCCGCCGACGACCCCGGCAAGCAGATGCTGCAAAAGGTCTACGAGTTCACGCGCGATCCGCGCTTCGAGGGACGGGTGGCGTTCATCGAGGACTACGAGATGCACCTCGCCCACCGCCTGGTGCAGGGGGTGGACCTCTGGCTCAATCTGCCCAGGGTACCGCTCGAGGCGTCGGGCACGAGCGGCATGAAGGCCGCCCTGAACGGGGTACCCCAGCTCAGCACCCTGGACGGCTGGTGGCATGAAGGGTTCGAGGGGAAGAACGGCTGGGCGATCCCGCCCGTCTCGAACGGGGACGACCCCGACGAGGCGGATGCGGAGCGGCTCTACCAGGTCCTCGAGGAGCAGATCGTGCCGCTCTACTACAGCCGGGACGAGCGGGGCGTCCCGCTCGGCTGGGTGGAGCGGATGAAGCAGGCCCTGCGCGTGGCCGGGGAGCGGTTCACGGCCCAGCGCATGGTGCAGCAGTACGCCACGCAGTATTACGTTCCAGTCATGCGCGGGGAGCCGGCGGCGGACGATCCACCGACGGCTTGATGCACCGGCCGGTCACCCACCGGTCCCTGGGCATCGTCGATAAGGCGGTGGGTCCATGAGAAGTGATCAAATGAAAGCGACTGCGCCCCGGCCGTCCGGCGGGCGGCGCGTGAAGGGCGGAAGCTCCCGCCGGGCGGCAAGCGCCGCGCCGGCCATCGAGCGGATCCCGGCGGTCCATCTCACGGCCGAGTATTGGCCGTTCGCCCGCACCGGAGGACTGGGCGAGGCCGTCAACGGCCTAGCCGAGGCACAGCACGCGGCGGGATCGCCCGCGACGGTGGTGATGCCGCTGTACCGCACGGTGCGGGAGAGCGGACCGGCACTCGAGCGGGTCGGCCACCAGTTCTCGGTGAGCGTCGGGTCCCGGACCGAGTGGGCCCATGTCTACCGTCTGGTGGACCGCCCCGCCGGCCCCTCCGTGTTCTTCATCGAGCATCCGGATTTCTTCGATCGCAGCGGGATCTACGGAGACTCCGGAGGAGACTACCCGGACAACGCGCTGCGTTTCGCCTTCTTCTGCAAGGCGGCCGTCGCCGCACTCCCCGCCATCGCCCCCGGCGCCCAGGTGCTGCACGCGCACGACTGGCACACGGCGCTGGCGCCGGTTTACCTGCGCACGGTGTTCCGCGGGCTGCCGTTCCACGACGGGCTCGCGATCGTGCTGTCGGTGCACAACGCGGGATTTCAGGGTCACTACCCGCGGGACACCATGCGCCTGCTGGGGCTGCCCGAGGAGCTGTACGGCTCGCACGCCTTTGAGTGGTACGATCGCGTCAATATCCTGAAGGGCGGCATTGCCTTCGCCGACGTCGTGGTGACCGTGAGCCCCACGCACGCCCGCGAGCTGTGCACGCCGACCGGCGGCTTCGGCCTGCACGACACGTTCATCGCGCTGGGAGACCGGCTCCAGGGGGTCCTCAACGGGATCGACCTGAAGGCCTGGAATCCGAAAACCGATCCCTACATCGCCGCCAACTACACGGCGGACGACCTGACCGGGAAACAACGCTGCAAGGCCGCCGTCCAGCGCGCTTACGATCTGCCGGAAGACGACCGCATCCCGGTGTTCGCCATGAGCGCGCGCCTCGTCGGGCAAAAGGGCCTGGACCTCGTGCTGGGCGGCGACCTGCTCTCGTCGGTGAACGCGCAGTTCGTGTTCCTGGGATCGGGGGAGCACCGCTACCACGAAGCGCTCGCCAATCTCGCTGCGGCGCTGCCGGAGCGGGTTGTCGCCGAGTTCGCCTTCACCGACCGCCAGGAGCACATTCTGCTGGCGGGCGCCGACCTGCTGCTCATGCCGTCGCTGTACGAGCCCTGCGGACTGACGCAAATGCGCGCTCAGCGTTACGGCGTGATTCCCATCGTGCGCGCGGTCGGCGGGCTGCAGGACAGCGTGCAGGAGGGCGTGACGGGCTTCCTGTTCGGTGACTACACGCCGGCGGCGCTCGAGGAAGTCGTCGAACGCGTATTGCAGCGGTATGCCGACCGCGACGGTTGGGGTGTACTGGTTCGGCAGGCCATGGCCTCACGCTTCGGCTGGGACCAGTCCACGGTGCAGTATTCGACTCTCTACCGCCGCGCGCTGACGACCCATGCGCAAGCCTGACGCCGCGCCGGTGGATTTCGTCTGGACGCTGCACAGCCATCTTCCCTACGTCCTGAACCACGGCCGCTGGCCGCACGGCAGCGATTGGCTGTGCGAAGCGGCGCTCGATACGTATCTGCCGCTGCTGGAGCAGCTGCGCGCGCTGGAGCAGGAGGGGATCCCTGCGCCGGTGACGATCGGCTTCACGCCGATCCTCGCCAACCAGCTCGCGAGTCCCGCGTTCGGCCGCGAGCTGGAGGCGTTCTTCGACCAGCGCCTCGTGGCCTGCGGGGAAGCGCCCGCCTCGCTCGCGACCACGGGCGACCAGGCGCTGCTGCCGCTCGTGGACTACTGGCGGCGGCACCTGGAGCGCCTGCGCAACCTGTTCCGGTCCACCGGGGGCGACCTCCTGACGGCGTTCCGGGATCTGCAGGCGCGCGGGACGCTCGAGATCATCGGCTCGGCGGCGACGCACGGATACCTGCCCCTGCTGCGCCGGGACGAGAGCGTCCGGCTGCAGCTCGCCGTCGGATTCAGCGAGCACCGCCGCCTGTTCGGGACGGCGCCGGGGGGCTGCTGGCTCCCCGAATGCGCGTACCGGCCGCGCCAGGGCGAGCGCCCCGGCATCGAAGAGTTCCTGGAGGACGCGGGGTTCCGGTTCTTCTTCGTCGACTCGCATCTCGCCCGGGCCGGAGCGCCGTTGGGCGCCTATGGCGACGTACCGCTCGGCGCCGAGCGGTTCGATGCGGAGCGTCACGAGACTGCGCACGGTCAGGCGGTCAGGGTCGCGCACTCGCCGTATCGGGCGTACCGCGTGTCGCGCACAAAGCCCGGCGTCGCCGCCCTGGTCCGGGACCCGCGCTCCTCGATGCAGGTGTGGAGCCGGCAGCAAGGGTATCCCGGCGACGAGTGGTACCTCGAGTTCCACAAGATCCGCTGGCCCGGCGGCCTCAAGCTGTGGCGCGTCACCGGCGGCGGCGTCGATCTGGGTGACAAGCGTCCCTACGAGCCCGCGCGGGCGCAGGAGCGCGCGGCGGATCACGCCCGCCACTTTTCGGATCTCCTGGAAGGTCTCGGCCGCGCCAAGGCGGGACTCGTGGTGGCACCGTTCGACACCGAGCTGTTCGGACACTGGTGGTTCGAAGGCGTGGATTTCCTGGCGTCGACCTATCGCGAGCTGCGACACAGGCCGGGAGTCCGGCCCGTCACGGCCGATCGCCATCTCCGCGAGCATCCGCCGGAGAAGGCGTTACGTCTGGCGGAGGGATCCTGGGGCGTGAACGGCGACCACAGCATGTGGATGAACGAGCAGACGCGGTGGACCTGGGATCGACTGTGGCCCCTGGAAGACGCGTTCTGGGATGCCGCACCGGCGGCCCTCGCCGTCTCCGCCGCGCGTCCCGTGCTGGCACAGGCGGCCCGCTCGCTCCTCCTCGCCCAGGCGTCGGACTGGCAGTTCATCCTCTCGACCGGCGCCGTGCCGGATTATGCCGAGCGCCGCTTCAACGGTCACTGTCAGGATGCGGAACGGCTCCTCGACGGACTGCGCACCGGCGCCCTGGAGGGAGCGACGCGGCTCGCCGATGAGCTGGCGCAGCGGGACGCGATTTTCCCCGACGTGCTCGACGCGGTCGCGGGGGCGGTCCGCGGGAAAACCGCCGCCGGGGTGCTCGGCTGACCAACCGTTCGTCGGTGGTGGTCCACGGGCATTTCTACCAGCCCCCCCGTGAAGATCCCTGGCTCGAAGCCGTGGTGCGCGAACCCTCGGCCGCGCCAGCGCATGACTGGAACGAGCGGATCGAGCAGGAGTGCTACCGCGCGGTCGTGGCGGCCCGGCGCTACGCGGCCGATGGCCGTATCGCCGCAGTGGTCAACACCCTGACCTCCATCAGTTTCGATTTCGGGCCGACACTGCTCGCCTGGCTCGAGCGTGCGGCGCCCGCCACCTACGAGGCCGTCCTCGCCGCCGACCGCGAGAGCGCCCGGCGTCACGGCGGCCATGGCAACGCCCTCGCCATGCCGTATCACCATCTGATCCTGCCGCTCGCCTCGCGGCGCGACAAAGTGACAGAGGTACGCTGGGGCATCGCCGACTTCCGGCGCCGCTTCCGGCGTGATCCCGTGGGCTTCTGGCTGCCGGAAACGGCGGTGGACGACGAGACACTGGACGTCCTGGCGGCCGAGGGCATCCGCTTCACCGTGCTCGCCCCGCACCAGGTGGAGGGTGCGCCCGTCGGGGGATTGCCCGGATCTTACAGGACCTCGGGCGGGCGGACGATCGCCCTGTTCCCCTACGACGGAGCGATCGCCAACGAGGTGGCGTTCGGCGGCCTGGTGCGTGACGGGAATCTCTGGGCGCAGCGCATGCTCGCCCCGGACGCGGCCGGCGCCCGCCGTCCGCTGGTGGCCATTGCGACCGACGGTGAGACCTGGGGCCACCATCATCCCTTCGGCGAAGTCGGGCTGGCGTGGATGCTTCACCTGCTCGAGAGCCGGAGCGACGTGCGGGTCGAGAACTTCGCCGCCGTGCTGGCCCGCCGGCCTCCCGACCGCGAGGTGCGGCTCGTGGCGCCGTCATCGTGGAGCTGCCCGCACGGCGTGGAGCGCTGGCGCTCCGACTGCAGCTGCCGGATCGCCCCCGAGCCGGCGGGCCGTCACACGCGATGGCGCGCGGCGCTGCGCGAGGGGCTCGATTGGCTCGCCGGTGAGCTGCATGCGCGCTTCGAGCTGGAAGGGGCGCAGCTGCTGGGGGATCCCTGGGAGGCACGCGAGGGCTATGCCCAAGTCGAGGGCGACCCCGCGCAGATCGAGCGCTTTGTGAAGCGCCGTTTGCGATCGAAGCGTCACGCAGCCGCGCGCGTGCGGGCCGCCGAGTTGCTGGAGCTCGAGTGGAATGCGCTCGCGATGTTCACGTCGTGCGGCTGGTTTTTCGACGACATCTCGGGGATCGAGGCGCAGCAGGTGCTGCGCTACGCGGCGCGGGCGATCGAGCTGGCCGGGCCCGACGCCCGGTTCCTCGAGGCGGGCCTGCTGGAGCGGCTCGCACGCGCCGAGAGCAGCAGGGAAGCCAGCGGACGGGATCTCTATCTCACCCACGTGAAGCCGAAGCTGCCCGCTGCCGGGCGTGTCGCGGCGGGGCATGCGGCCGCGCGCCGCCTCACGCCACGGGCGGAGA
This sequence comes from Gemmatimonadales bacterium, assembly GCA_035456525.1. GTDB lineage: Bacteria > Gemmatimonadota > Gemmatimonadetes > Gemmatimonadales > GWC2-71-9 > DASTHG01. The sequence goes on along the minus strand of DATICZ010000039.1, from coordinate 4,297 downwards.
TTCCCGGCGTCCCGGGGTATCGCGCGCGTCAGCGTGGCGGCCGGGTGACGGTCGTGCGCCGTCGCACCGGCCGGGAACACACGTTCAGCGTCGGGGTCGAGCGGCTCGGCGGCACCGCGGTCGCCCTGGTGGTGGCGGGGGACTCCGGCGGCCCCACCCGCCTCGGCCTCGATGACCTTCCCGAGGGCTACCGGATGCCGCTGGTGGCCGCCCTGCAGGCCGAGCTGGTCGAGCGCCGCTTGAGCGGGGTGGATCGTGCGCGGCTCGCCGCGGGGGAGGCCGAGCTGCCCCGGCTGGCTGCCCTCGCACTCACGCGGGCAGTGGCGGCGCTGGCGGGCGACCGGTCGGCCAAGGCGATCGCCGCCGTCTGCGATCTGGCCGACTTGCTGGAGCTGCTGGAGCAGCACATCCCGTTCGACGCGCAGACCACCTTCGCGCGGCTGCGCGCCGATGCCGGTCCAGGAGCGGCCGCCGCCCTGGCGGTCGTGGGACACCGGCTCGGCTTCGCCCGGGAGACCTGATTGGATCCCGTCCGACTCGTCTTCGGTGTGCATTTTCACCAGCCGGTGGGGAACTTCGATCACGTGCTCGAGGCCCACGTGCGCGACGTGTACCAGCCGTTTCTCGAGCGGCTGGCCGAGCGGGAGTTCTTCCCCCTCGCGCTGCACGTCTCGGGGCCGTTGCTCGAATGGCTGGAATCCCATGCGTCGGCGCTGGTGGACCGCATCGGGAGTCTGGCAGCGGAGGGAAAGGTCGAGCTGCTGTTGTCGGGCTTCTACGAGCCGGTGCTGATTTCGCTGCCGCGGCAGGACCGGATCGAGCAAGTGAGCTGGATGCGCGAAGCGATCCGGCGCCGGTTCGGAGTGGAGCCCACGGGGTTGTGGCTCACGGAGCGGGTGTGGGAGCCCGATCTCGCCGCGGACCTGGCCGATGCGGGCGTGCGCTACGCCCTGGTGGACGATCGCCACTTTCTCGTGTCGGGATTTCCCGCCGAGCGACTGCACCAGCCGTACTGGACCGAGAGCGACGGGCGCCGCATCGCGCTGCTGCCGATTCACGAACGGCTCCGCTACCTCGTGCCGTTCAAACCGCCGGCGGACACGGTGGCCTACCTGCACGGGCTCCGGGCCGCGCGGCGGCCACTGGCGGTGCTGGTGGACGACGGCGAGAAATTCGGCGGCTGGCCGGGCACGAAAGACTGGGTGTACGAGCGCGGCTGGCTGCGGGAATTCCTGGATGCGATCCAGCAGACCATCGGGGCCGGGGAGGTCCGGCTCACAACGCCCGCGGCGGCGCTCGCCGAGGTGCCGAGTGCGGGCCTGGCGTACCTGCCGACGGCGTCCTATAGGGAGATGGAGGCGTGGTCGCTGCCTCCGGCGGCCGCGACGCGCCTCGCGGCGCTGGAACAGGAGCTCGGCCCGGAACGGCTCGCCGGCCCGGAAGGGGCCCTGGTGCGGGGCGGTCACTGGCGTCACTTCCTCGTGAAGTACCCGGAGGCCGGGCGCATGCATCGCAAGATGCTCGCGCTGTCGGGACTGTCCCGGCGCCGCGGCGATCCACCGGCCGCCCGGCGCGCGATCGGCCGGGCTCAGTGCAACGACGCCTATTGGCACGGCGTATTCGGCGGGCTGTACCTCCCCCATTTGCGGCACGCGGTGTGGGAACAGCTGGCGGCGGCGGAGCGCGTGCTGCGCCGCGGCGAGCCCCCGGCGGTCGAACGGTTCGACGTGGACGGTGACGGCGCGGAAGAGCTGTGGGCGCACTCGGCGTCCTGGTCGGTGCTCGTCAGCCCCGCTCGCGGCGGCGCCATCGAGGACCTGACCCTGCTCGACCGCGGCGTGAACCTCGCTGCCGTGCTCACGCGCCGGCGCGAGCCCTATCACAATCCGGCGGGGAACGACGACGCCGTGGCGATCGACGGGGAAGATCGCGTGCTGAGCGTCGAGCGGGTGCTGCCCGACGCGCTGCGACGCGAATCCTACGAGCGTGGCGACTACGTCGCGGCGCGGGCGTGGTCTCGTGAGCCGTTCACCGCGCGCGCCGACGCGACTGCCGGTGGCGTCGAGATCGTGTTGCGCGCCACGGGCCTCGGGAAGCGCTATCGTCTCCCGTCGTCAGGTCCGATCCTCATCGAGTATCGCTGGGATGTGACGGCCCTCGGAGGTGGGGGCGGGTGGTTCGCGCCGGAGCTGTCGCTCGCGCATCCGGTCTCGATCCGCTGCGTGCCGGAAGCGGAGCGGTGGGAGCACGACCTCGTGACCGTCTCCAAGTCCGAGCGGGGGCTGGAGCAGACCGTCCAGGGACGCTCGGTCACGGTGCGCTGGCCGATCGCCGCGGGTGAGGGGCGGATCGAATTGGTCCCGGATGCGTGAGAGGAGCACGGCCGATGGAATTCCGGAAACCCGGTGATGAGGAGCTGCGACACTCCCTGACGCCGCGCCAGTACGAGGTCACGCAGCACGACGCGACGGAGCCGCCGTTCCAGAACGAGTTCTGGGACAACCACCGGCACGGGATCTATGTGGATGTGGTGTCGGGCGAGCCGCTCTTCAGCTCGCTCGACAAGTTCGATTCCCGCACCGGGTGGCCGAGCTTCACGAAGCCGCTCGAAGCGGAAAACGTCCGGGAGAAGTCCGACCGCTCGCTCTTCATGGAGCGGACGGAGGTACGCTCCGCGCACGCCGATTCGCACCTGGGCCACCTGTTCGACGACGGCCCTCAGCCCACGGGGCTGCGCTACTGCATCAACTCGGCGGCGTTGCGGTTCATCCCGGTGGAGCAGCTCGAGGCGGAGGGGTACGGCCGCTTCCTGCCGTTATTCCGGAAGGGCGACTAGAGCAAGTGGGGCGGGCGTGGCTTGCCCGCTCCCGGCCCCCAGTCGCGCACGCTGTCTTCGTCGTCGGCGTCACGCACGACGCGCTCCGCCTGCTCCAGCTCCGTGTAGTCGATTTCCTCGTTGACCTTGCGATGGGCCGTCGGCTCGTGCGACCCGCCGCGCCCGCCGAAGAGCAGCCAGGCGAGCCCGAGCAGCAGCACCACGACGGCAATCGAGAGGGCGATCAGACGTCGAGGTTCCTGACGAATTTGGCGTTTTCTTCGATGAAACGGCGCCGCGGCTCCACCTCGTCGCCCATCAGCGTCTCGAACAGCGTCGAGGCTTCCAGCGCGTCCTCCATCGTCACCTTGAGGAGCGTGCGCTTGGGCGGGTCCATCGTGGTATCGCGCAGCTGATCGGGGTTCATTTCACCGAGCCCCTTGTAGCGCTGGATCACCACGGAGCCCTTCGTCTCGGCGCCGTTGGTGAGCCGTTTGACGTAGTCGTCGCGCTGCTTCTCGTCGTAGGCGTAGAACTCTTCCTTGCCTTTGGCCACGCGGTACAGCGGCGGCTGCGCAATGTAGATGTACCCCGCGTCGATCAGCTGCTTCATCTCCTTGTAGAAGAAGGTGAGCAGCAGCGTGCGGATGTGCGCCCCGTCCACGTCCGCATCGGTCATGATGATGATCTTGTGGTAGCGCGCCTCCCCGATCTTGAAGTCCTCGCCGACGCCGGTGCCGATCGCCGTGATGATGGTCCGGATCTCCTCGTTGGAGAGGATCTTGTCGATGCGGGCCTTCTGCACGTTGAGGATCTTGCCGCGCAGCGGCAGGATCGCCTGGAAGCTGCGGTCACGCCCCTGCTTGGCCGAGCCGCCCGCTGAGTCGCCCTCGACGAGGTAGACCTCGCACAGGCTCGGATCGGTGAGCGAGCAGTCGGCGAGCTTGCCGGGCAGCATGCCGCTGTCCAGCGCGTTCTTGCGCCGCACCAGCTCGCGCGCCTTGCGCGCCGCCTCGCGCGCGCGCGCCGCGCTCACCGCCTTGGCGATCACCGCCCGGGCGACGCTCGGGTTCTTGTCGAGAAAGTCGCCCAGCGCCTCGTTCACGACGCTCTTGACGATGCCCTCGACTTCCGAGTTGCCGAGCTTCGTCTTGGTCTGTCCCTCGAACTGCGGGTCCTTCACCTTCACGTGCAGCACGGCGGTGAGGCCCTCGCGGATATCGTCGCCCGTGAGGGTGAAGTCCTCCTTCTTCAGGAGTCCGTCCTTCTTCGCCCACTCGTTGATGGTGCGGGTGAGCGCCGCCTTGAACCCCGTGAGGTGCGTGCCGCCCTCGTGGGTATTGATGTTGTTGACGAAGGTGAACGTGTTCTCGTTGTACCCGTCCTCGTACTGCAACGCGAGATCCACGTCCACGTCGTCCTTCACGGCGGAGACCGCAATGGGCTTGGGGTGGACCGGCTTCTTGTTGCGATTGAGCCACT
>DATICZ010000038.1:0-4206 GCA_035456525.1 Gemmatimonadales bacterium | reverse complement strand
GACCACCACCTGCAGGTCCGCGACATGGTGCGCGACTTCGCCCGTAGCGTGGTGAAGCCCAGCGCCCGCGAGTACGATACCGAATCCCGGTTCCCCTGGGACAACGTCCGGCAGATGGCTGACCTCGGCCTCTTCGGGATTCCCTGGCCGGAGGAGCTGGGCGGGGCAGGGATGGACTACCTGTCCTACATGATCGTGATCCACGAGCTCGCCAAAGTGGACGCGAGCCACGCGATTACCGTCAGCGCCCATACCACGCTGGGCACCTCGCCAATCATGGACTTCGGCACCGACGAGCAGAAGCGCCGCTTCGTGCCGCTGCTGGCGCAGGGCAAGGTGCTGGGTGGATTCGGCCTCACCGAGCCGGGCGCCGGATCGGACGCCGGGGGGACGAAGACGGTCGCGGTGGAGCGCAGCGACCATTTCGTGCTGAACGGCTCGAAGATCTTCATCACCCATGCCGGTGTGGGAGAGATCTTCGTCGTCACGGCGCGCTCCGACCCCGAGGCCAAGAAGACGCACGGCATCACCGCGTTCATCGTGACCAAGGACACGACCGATCTGGACGAGGCGGCGCGCGTGGGGATCGGGCACGTCCCGGAGCTCCACAAGACGCCGGGCGTGCGTGCCGCGAAAAAGGAGGACAAGCTTGGCTGGCGCGCCTCGGACACCCGGGAGCTGGTGTTCGAGGATGCGATCGTGCCGAAGGAGAACGTGCTGGGACCGAGGGGCAATGGATTCCGGCAGATGCTGCACACGCTGGACGGCGGGCGCATCGGCATCGGCGCGCTGGCCCTGGGCATCGCCGAGGGGGCGTTGGAGGAATGTCTCGCCTACACGAGCCAGCGCCAGCAATTCGGGCGCCCCATCGCCGCCTTCCAGGGCGTGCACTTCGCGCTGGCCGACATGGCGACCGAAGTGGAAGCGGCCAAGCACCTCGTGTTTCACGCCGCCTGGTTGAAGCAGCAGGGAAAGCCGCACAAGCAGGAGGCGGCCATGGCCAAGCTGTACGCGTCCGAGCTGGCCATGCGCGCGACGACCAAGGCGGTCCAGCTGCACGGGGGATACGGCTACACCACCGACTATCCGGTGGAGCGGATGATGCGTGATGCGAAGATCTGCGAGATCGGCGAAGGCACGAGCGAGATTCAGCGCATCGTGATCGCGCGGCAGCTCCTGGGCAGTCTCATCGACTGAGCGTCCGGCTCAGATCTCCGGCGGCTTGTAGGGACCCGGCTCCGCCCCCGCGTCCTCGGGGTGCGAGATCTCCCGGTGCAGGTGCTCGAGCAGCTGGAGCTGGCGCTGTTGGAGATGCCACAGCTCGTGCCACTGGCGGTTGCGCAGGCCGTCGAGCTTGTCGTGCAGGTCCCGGATGCCCATCTCCGCCATCAGATTGATCTGGTAGTCCTGGGTCGCCTGCATGCGGTCCTTTGCGGCCTGCCGGTTCTGGCTCATCATGATGACCGGGGCCTGCAGCGCCGCGACCGTGGACAGCGCGAGGTTCAGAAGGATGAACGGGTAGGGGTCGAATGGGTGTCGCACCAGGATCCAGGTGTTGATCCCCATCCACCCGAGGAGCACCGCCCCGAAGAGGCCGATGAACGTCCAGCTGCCCCCGAAGCGCGCGACGTGGTCGGCGACCCGGTCGCCCAGCGTCATGTTCGCCTCGTACTCCTTCTCCACCAGGTGGGTCACGCGCCCCCGCCGAGCGATCTTCGTCACGACCGCCTTCTCCATCTCCGAAATCTTGTCGTATTCCGCTTCCAGGTAGGACAGCAGTTTCTTGGCGCGATACTGGTCGTGGCACGACGTACAGATGCCGCGGGTCCCGGTCCACTCCGGCCGGTCGCGCTTGATCAGGTCGAACAGCGGCAAGTCGAGCTTCTGCGCGGAAAACAGCGTCCGCGCCTCCACCGGCTGCTGGCACAGCGAGCAGGTCACCTTGGCCATGGCCTCTCCGTCAGGTGGACTGGGGGAGAACAGGATGCAGGTCGAGGACCCTCACGAGGAACGCCCAGCGGTCCGCGGCTTCCTCGATCAGCTTCGTCGTCGGCTTGCCGGCGCCATGCCCGGCCTTCGTCTCGATACGGATCAACACCGGCTGCGGACCCGCCTGCGCCGCCTGCAGCGCGGCGATGAACTTGAACGAGTGGCCCGGCACCACGCGATCGTCGTGGTCCGCGGTGGTGACCAGGACGGCGGGATAGACGGCCCCCGGCCGCAGCCGATGCAACGGTGAGTAGGCGTACAAGTACGGAAACTGCTTCGGGTCGTCCGCCGAGCCGTACTCGGTGACCCACGCCCACCCGATCGTGAACCGGTGGAATCGCAGCATGTCCAGCACGCCCACGGCCGGCAGCACGGCGCCGAACAGGTCGGGCCGCTGCGTCATGGCGGCGCCCACCAGGAGCCCGCCGTTGGAGCCCCCGCCGACGGCCAGTCGCGGTGGCGTCGTGTACCTCCGGGCGATCAGCCACTCGGCCGCGGCCAGAAAATCGTCGAACACGGTCTGCTTCTTCTCGTGCATTCCGGCCGCGTGCCAGTCCTCCCCGTATTCTCCGCCGCCGCGCAGGTTGGCCACGGCGAAGACACCTCCCAACTCGAGCCATACCAGGACGCTGGGGGAAAAGGCCGGCGTCAGGCTGATGTCGAACCCGCCGTACCCCGTGAGGTAGGTGGGGTTGGTGCCGTCCAGGGCGAGATCGCGCCGGTGCGTCAGGAACATCGGAATCCGCGTCCCGTCCTTGCCGGTGTAGAACACCTGCTCGGTGACGTACGGCGTGGCGTCGAACTGCAGCTGCGGCGCCTTGAACACCTCGGTGGACCCCGTGACGAAGTCGTGCCGGTAGATCGTGGTCGGGGCAAGGTAGCTGGTGAACGAGAAGAACAGCTCCGTGTCCTGGGCCGATTCTGCCGAGAGTCCGGCCGCGCTGCCGAGCGTGGGGAGCGGTATCTCGCCGGCGGGGGCGCCGTCCCGGGTGAACAGCCGCAGGCGCGAGTGGGCGTCCTCGAGGTACGTCGTCACGAAGGTGCCGTGTACCAGCGCGGCGCTCTCCAGCACGTCCGGCGCCTGGGGAATCACCTCACGCCAGGCGGCGCGCTCGGGACGGCTCAGGTCGATCGCGACGAGACGGCCGCGCGGCGCGTCGAGGTCGGTGCGCACGTAGAAACGGTCCCCCTCGTTCGCGACGAACCCGTAGCTGGCGTCGAAGGCATCGAGCAGCCGGATCGGGGCTGCGTCGAACTGTGGGCGCAGCGGATCGACGAGATCCAGGTAGTAGACGCGGTTGCGGCGATCCGTGCCGAGCCAGAGTGTCAGCACCAGATAGCGTCCGTCCTCGGTGACCCGGGCGCCGATGCCCCAGTCGGGTTGATCCGGGCGCTCGTAGACGAGCCGGTCCGTTTCCTGCGACGTCCCGAGGCGATGATAGTAGAGGCGGTGAAACCGGTTCACCGCGAGTAGCCGATTGTCGTCGGCGGGGGCGGGGTAGCGGCTGTAGAAGAACCCCGCGTGATCGTGCGTCCAGGCGATCTCCGAGAACTTCACCCACCGCAACAGGTCGGGACGGTCCGCGCCGGTCGCCACCTCCCGGAGGTGGATGTCGTTCCAATCGGAACCGCTGGAGGCCGTCGCATAGGCCAGGAAGCGGGCGTCCTCGGAGAGGGCGAGCGTCGAGAGCGCGACCGTGCCGTCGGGCGACAGCGCGTTGGGGTCGAGCAGGACGGTCGGCTCGGCGTCGCGCGACGGCTGGCGGTACAACACGGCCTGATTCTGGAGGCCGTCGTTCTTGAAGAAGAAGTACTGCCCGCGCTTCTTGAACGGGGTGCCGTAGCGCGGATAGTCCCAGATCGCCGTGAGCCGGCGGCGGATGGGCTCGCGCTCGGGCACACCTGCGAGGAACCCGAACGTGAGGGCATTCTCCGCCTCGATCCAGGCCCGGGTGTCGGATGCATCCACATCCTCCAGCCAGCGGTAGGGATCCGCCACCCGAGTGCCGTGATAGTCGTCCACCTGGTCACCCCGGTTCGCCTCGGGGTAGCGCAGTCGCGGGACGACGCCTGGAAGGGCCGCCGGATCGGGAAGCGTGTCGGCTGGGCGCGGCATGGTGCGGGCGTAAAATTAGGCCGCATTGACGTAAGTTACAAGGCGACTTACATTTACCACATGTACCGGACGTGGCTTCCTTCCCGTTTGCGCGTGCACCC
>DATICZ010000037.1:0-3889 GCA_035456525.1 Gemmatimonadales bacterium | reverse complement strand
TTCGAGGAGGCGCGTGGTGCGGCCGAGGCCGGTGGCGGCATGTGTGCGCAGGGAGGCCGGCGCCGCGTCCGCCCACTCCTCGGCGGCGGCACTGTCGGCGCAGAGAATGATGGTGCCCGGCCCGGGGGTCTCCGGAACGGGCCCAAGCAGCTCCCAGACTGCGCCTGCCTGCTCGACGGCCGGCGGTGTCACCAGCATCACGGCACGGCCGCGCTCCAGCGCGGCCTGCGAGTCGCTCACATGCGTCACGCGATCCTCGATTGTCAAAGGGCGGTCCTGCAGGCGGGATGCTAGCTTCGGGGCATGCAGAGAGCAACAGTGGTGGGTCTTCTCCTTGCCTCCCTAGCTGCGCCGGTCACCTCCCAACAGCGTCCGCGTGCCCGGGATGTGGAGCTGCAAATCGGCGTCCTGCCGCCGGGTCCGCTCGATGCGATCACCGATGTGCCGGGGGTGCGGGTGGGGCAGGTCACCCTGGCGCGCGGCGATTCGATCAACACCGGGGTTACCGCGATCCTCCCGCACGCGGGAAACGTGTTCCGGCAGAAAGTCCCCGCGGCGATAGTGATCGGGAACGCGTTCGGCAAGCTCGCGGGCTCCACCCAGGTGAACGAGCTGGGCGAGCTCGAGTCGCCGATCGTGCTGACCTGCACGCTGTGCGTGCCGCGGGCGGCCGACGCCGTCCTCACCTACCTGCTCGGGTTGCCGGGCAACGAGGACGTGCGCTCGGCGAACCCCGTGGTAGCCGAGACGAACGACGGGTACCTGAACGACATCCGGTCGCGGCCGATCACCGAGGCGGACGTGCTCACGGCGATCCGCTCGGCCGCATCCGGCCCGGTGGCCGAAGGGGCGGTCGGGGCGGGGCGCGGTACCGTGGCCTTCGGTTGGAAAGGCGGGATCGGTACCGCCAGCCGAGTGATCCCCGCGCGGCTGGGAGGCTGGACCGTCGGCGTGCTGGTCCAGACGAACTTCGGCGGCGTGCTGACGATCGACGGTGCACCGGTCGGACAGGAGCTCGGCCAGTACTACCTGAAGGGTGATCTCGGCGACGGCAGCGTGATCATAGTGGTGGCGACCAATGCACCGCTCGACCACCGCCAGCTCGACCGCCTGGCCAGACGGGCGCTCGCGGGCCTCGCGCGCACCGGCAGCGCCATGACCAACGGCAGTGGGGACTACGTGATCGCGTTCGCGGTCGGGCGATCAGACGGGCGGTCAGGCGGTCAGGCGGTCGGGCCATCCGGGGAGGCACCGACCGCCCGACCGCCCGTCCGCGCGACCGCCCGCCTGACCGACACGCTTGAAGTCGCCACCAACGACGCCATGTCCCCGCTGTTCGAGGCGGTGATCGAGGCGACCGAGGAAGCGATTGTGAATTCGTTGCTGCGGGCGGAGACCATGAAGGGATTCCGCGGTACCGCTTATGCGCTGCCGATCGATTCGACCGTCGCGATACTGCGGCGCCACGGGATGGTGCGCCACTGAGCCCGCTGCGCGGTGACGGAGGCGAGGAACGCCCGGTACACGTCCGGGTGCCACTGATGCCGGTTTTCTTGCATCTCGAGAATCGCCTGCTCGATCGACACCGCGGGCCGGTAGCTGCGCGTCGTGGTGAGCGCGTCGAAGGCGTCGGCGATCCCGACGATCTGGGCGGTGATCGGGATCTCGTCGCCGCGCAGGCCGTGCGGGTACCCAGAGCCGTCATAGCGCTCGTGGTGCCAGCGGATGATGGGCTTGATGTCCCAGGGCAGGTCGATCGCGGCGAGCAGCTCGACACCCCACAGGGGATGCTCCCGAATGAGCTCGCTTTCCTCGGCGACGAGCGGGCCCGGCTTGTTCAGGATCTCGGCCGGCACGCGTACCTTTCCCAGGTCGTGCAGGTACGCGCCGATGCGCACGGTCGTGACCTGGTGATCGTCGAACTCCAGGCTCCGGGCCACGTCGACGGCGTAGGCCGCCACCCGCGCGCAATGTCCGAACGTGTAGTGGTCGCTCGATTCGATGAGCTCGGCCAGGCGGCAGACGACTTCGAGACAGGCCGCTTCGCGAGCGTTGAGCACTGACTCGGGTTGCGACCGATCCCCCGGGCGACGGGCTTCCCCCCGCCGGCGGGTTGCCGGAAGGCGATGGGCCGAGGTTCGGCCCGGGGACTCGATACGGGGGATTGCGGTCACGGCAGGGTGAAGATGCCCGGGGCCTCTCTGCGGTCACGCTGGACCTGGGGTGGACGAGGGGCTATCGTGCCCGACGGGCCCTGCTCGGCAGCTATCCTGTTACACCACGGAGCTTTACGCCATGACTGAAGGGTTGTCCCCCAACCTCCAGCACCTCGAGACTTCCGCCACCATCGCGATTTCGCAGGAGGCCAAGCGGCGCCGGGCCGCGGGCGAAGACGTGATCGATCTGGGGGCGGGTGAGCCCGACTTTCCCACGCCGCCGATCCCGGCCGAGGCCGGCATCCGGGCGATCAAGGAGGGGAAGACCCGCTATCCGACCAACGAGGGGATCCTGGAGCTGCGGGCTGCGGCGGCCAAGCACCTCGCGCTGCTCTCCGGCGGCCGGCCGATCAATGCCGACCACATCGTCGTCTCCACCGGGTCGAAGCAATCGCTGTTCAACGCCTGCTTCTCGCTGTTCGGTCAGGGCGACGTCGTGGCGATCCCTGCTCCGGCCTGGGTGTCGTATCCGCAGATCGTCCATCTGGCGCGGGCCCGTCCGGTCCTGGTCACCGGGGATCCGGAATGGGGGCTGAAGGTGAGCGTGCGCGAGCTGGAGCGCATCCTGCCCGCGCCGAAGGGGTTGATCCTGTGCTCGCCGTGCAACCCGACGGGGTCCGTCTACGCTCTGGCCGAGCTGCGAGCCATCGCGGAGTGGGCGGCGGCGCGGAAGGTGTGGATCATCGCCGACGAGATCTACCGCCGGATCCACTACGGCAGCGGTCCCGCACCGTCCTTGCTGGATCTGCCCGACGACTTCCTGGAGCGCACGGTCATCGTGACGGGCGTCAGCAAGACCTACGCGATGACGGGATGGCGCGTGGGCGTGGCGCTCGCGCCGGGGCCGGTGGCGAAGGCGATGGCGGCACTGCAGTCGCACACCACGTCCGGGGCGAATCACATGGCGCAGTATGCGGCCGCGGCCGCGTACGCCGACGAGCGCGTGGAGCAGGACGTGCAGCGGATGGTGGCCGAGTTCCGCCGCCGGCGCGACCTGCTGGTGGAGGGCTTCCGCCGCCGACTGCCGGGCGTGGAATTCGTCGAACCGCACGGGGCCTTCTACTTCTTCTTCCGCGTCGACTCCTTCGGCGGTATTTCCGGCACCGACTTCTGCACGCGCCTCATCACCGAGACCGGCGTCGCGCTGGTCCCGGGCGGGGCGTTCGGGGACGATCGCTGGGTGCGGTTGTCCTACGCCGCGGCGACGGGAGATATCGAAAAAGCGCTGGAGCGGATCATCGGGTTCGCGAAGCGGCTCTGATAGACCAGGGGACGAGGGACGGGGGACGGGGGACGAGTGCGATCGTTTGAGACTGATCGCGTAGGAAGGATCCCTTCAATGCCGGGCGCAGGTGGTACCCTCTGCGTCGATGCGAAAACTGGACACTCTGCTTGCGTGTGCCAATGGTCGCACGGTTGCGCGGTCGGCCTATCGGTTGACCCTGGTGGAGCCTCTCTGGAAGCACTTCGGGCTCTCTGATCAGATCCGTCGGGCCTGTGCGTCGATCCCGGCCAACATCGCCGAGGGCTATGCGCTCGGTACGACTCCGCAGTTCATCAAGCACCTGCAGATCGCTCTGGGTTCGGCCACCGAGCTTGCCACACACCTGGAATTGGTGAAGGACCTCGAGCTGGCGCCGAAGGAGGACATCGAGCAAGCACTGGAGCTTTCG
>DATICZ010000036.1:0-36661 GCA_035456525.1 Gemmatimonadales bacterium | reverse complement strand
GGCCCGGCGTTGCTTGTCCCGGAACGCGTCCATCGTCAGGGCGATCTGCCCGCGGTCGTCCAGGTCCGACTCGTCGATGTGCAGCTCGACGTCACCGATGCGCTCCACGGCGCCCGTGGTCGCCGGGCCGGCGCCGCCGCGCAGCAGCTCCTCTACCCGCTTCTCCAGGCGCCGGTTCTCGTCCAGCAGCGTCTCGATGCGTCGGCTCAGGTGCTCCGGTTGCGTCTTGAGCAGCCCCGCCGCCTCGCCCAGTCGGCGCTCGAGATCGCGCGCCAGGCGATACGCCGCCGGCCCGGTGATCGCCTCGATACGGCGCACGCCGGCCTGCGACCCGGTCTCATGGGTGAAGCGGAACAGGGCGATCTCCCCCGTCTTGTCCACGTGCGTCCCCCCACACAGCTCGAGGGACACGCCCGGCACTTCTACCATGCGGACCACGTCGCCGTACTTCTCGGTAAAGAACGCCATCGCGCCGGCCGCGATCGCGTCCTTGTAGGGCATTTCCCGGGTCGCGACGGGGAGGTTCTCCCAGATGTGCTCGTTGACCTCCTCCTCGATTCGGGAGAGCGTCGCCTCATCGAGCGGTCCGTGATGCGTGAAGTCGAAGCGCAGGCGGTCAGGAGCCACGACCGATCCCGCCTGACGCACGTGCGTCCCCAAGACCCGGCGGAGCGCCGCGTGCACCAGGTGCGTCGCCGTGTGATTGCGGGCGATGTTGTGACGGCGCGACTCGTTGACGACGGCCTCGGCGGGGGTCGGCTCGAACGGCTCGACGAAATGGCCGACGACCGCGCTGCGCCCGTTCACCTTCTCGACGTCCTCGACCGTGAGCTCCCATCCGGCGCCGCGCACGACGCCCGTATCGCTGACCTGGCCGCCCGATTCGGCGTAGAACGGGTTTTCCTCGAGCACCAGCTCCAGGGCGTCCCCCGACTGACGGAACGCCAGCAGGTCGGTCTCGGAGCGCGTGCGCTCGTACCCGATCCAGCGCTGCCGCGTCTCGGGTTTCACGTTCACCCACTCGCCCGCGCCCGCCGCGCGCCGCACCACCGGCCCGCTGGGACGCGCGCGGCGCGAGCGGTCGCGCTGCGCCGCGAGCGCCCGCTCGAACCCCGCGGCGTCCACGGTCTGTCCCCGCTCGGCGGCGATCAGCTGCGTGAGATCGAGCGGGAACCCGTAGGTGTCGTAGAGTTTGAACGCTTCCTCGCCCGAGATCCCGGACGCGCCCGCCAGCTCGTCGAGCCGCTGCAGGCCGCCCTCGATCGTCTCGAGGAATCGCTCCTCCTCGGCCCGCGTGACCTTGGCGATGTGCGCCCGCCTGGCCTCCAGCTCCGGGTACACGCCGTGCATCTGGTCCACCACCCGGTCGGTGAGCTCGACCAGGGTGGGCTCGCGACGGCCGACCAGCCAGGCGTGGCGCACGGCGCGCCGCAGGATCCGCCGCAACACGTACCCGCGGCCGTCGCTCGAGGGGTATACCCCGTCGGCGAGCAGAAACGCCACGGCGCGGGCGTGGTCGGCGAGCACCCGGAACGGCGCGCCCGCCGGCCCGCGGTCGTATGGTCGGCTCACCACCGCCGCGGCGCGCTCGATCAGCGGGATGAACAGATCGGTGTCGTAGTTCGAAGGGACGCCCTGGAGCACCGAGGCGATGCGCTCGAGACCCGCTCCGGTGTCCACCGAGGGCCGGGGCAGCGGCTGCCGGGAGCCGTCGGGCTGGAGATCGTACTGCATGAACACGAGGTTCCAGATCTCCAGCATCTGCCCGTCTTCATTGAGACGCACGAACTCATCCTGGGTCACGTCACCACGCCCGCGGGCCGACGCGGGGCGCAGATCGACGTTGAGCTCGGTGTTGGGACCCGCCGGCCCCGTGTCCGCCATCTGCCAGAAGTTGTCCTTGTCGCCGAGCCCGTAGATGCGCGAGTCGGGGATCTTCGTGATCTCCCGCCACAGCTTCCGCGCCTCGTCGTCGGAGTGATGCACGGTGACGTACAGGCGGTCGGGGTCGATCCCCAGCCAGCGCTCGCTCGTGACCCATTCCCAGGCGTACTCGATTGCCTCCCGCTTGAAGTAGTCGCCGAAGGAGAAGTTGCCGAGCATCTCGAAGAAGGTCTGGTGCCGGGCCGTGTGGCCCACCTGCTCCAGGTCGTTGTGCTTGCCGCCCGCGCGCACGCACTTCTGGCAGGTCACCGCCCGCGTGTAGTCGCGGTGCTCCAGGCCCTGGAAGACACGCTTGAATTGCACCATCCCGGCGTTGGTGAACAGCAGCGTCGGATCGTCGGCCGGCACCAGGCTGGAGCTCGGCACTTCCCGGTGGCCTCCCCCCCGGGGGGAAGCGGAGAAGTATTCGATGAACTTGTTGCGGATTTCGGCAGACTTCATCCGGAGGAATATAGCGCCACGACCTGCTCCACCACCGCCCACACCTCATGACCGGCGTACCCGCGCCGGGCGAGATAGGCGCGCAACCGGCGCCGCTTCACCGCCGCCGGAAGGTCACCGAGCTGCGCGGCCCGGCGCTCCGCGACCGCCCACGCCGCCCGGCCGGGGTCGATCCCCTCGGCCGACAGTGCCGCGCGCACCGCTGCTTCGGCCGACCGGCGATCCACCCCCTGTCGCAGCAGATCGGTCACGAGGCGCGCCGGCCCCCGCCCCCGTGCCGCCCGGGTCGCGGCGAAGTGCTCGGCGTATTCCCGGTCGTTCAGCAGCCCCTGCGCTGCCAGGCGCTCCAGCGCGCGATCGACCGCCTCCGGTGGATGCTGGCGCATGACCAGGCGGCGGCGTAGATCCCCGCGCGCGTGCGGGCGTCGCGCCAGCGACCGCAGCGCCGCGCGCGTGGCCGCCGCTTCGTCGGCGGCCGCCTGCAAGTGCTGAAGCTCCACCCGGGAGAGCTCCCGCCCGATGGCCAGCCGCAACCCTGCCACCACTTCCGCGGGCAAAGACGCGAATCGCCCCCGATCCACGTCCACCACGCAGTAGCCCGGGCGACGCGGATCGGGGGCGAGTCCTGTCACCATCGGCACGACTTACTCCTCGCCGCTGGCAGGCTCCTCGTCGGCCGAGAGCACCGGCTTCACGCCGAGATGCTCCTTGACCTTCGCTTCGATTTCGGCCGCCATCTCCACATGGTCCTTGAGGTACAGTTTGGCATTCTCCCGCCCCTGCCCGATGCGGTCCTTGCCATAGGTGTACCAGGCGCCGGACTTCTCCACGATCCCGGCTTCCGCGGCGATGTCCACGAGGAGTGATTCGCGGCTGATGCCTTCGTCGAACATGATGTCGAACTCGGCCTGGCGGAACGGCGGCGCGACCTTGTTCTTCACCACCTTCACGCGGACGTGATTGCCGATCACCACCTCCCGCTCCTTCACCGGCGCAATGCGCCGCATGTCGAGCCGGACCGACGCATAGAACTTGAGCGCCCGGCCGCCGGTGGTGGTCTCCGGGTTGCCGAACATGATGCCGATCTTCTCGCGCAGCTGATTGATGAAGATCACAGACGTGCGGCTGCGGTTGATCGCTCCCGCGAGCTTGCGCAGCGCCTGGCTCATGAGCCGCGCCTGCAGGCCGACGTGGGAATCGCCCATCTCGCCCTCGATCTCGGCTTTCGGCACGAGGGCGGCCACCGAGTCGACCACCACGATGTCCACGGCTCCAGAGCGCACCAGGATCTCGGTGATCTCGAGTCCCTGCTCTCCCGTGTCGGGCTGGGACACGAGCAGGTTGTCGATGTCCACGCCCAGCTTCTTGGCGTACTCGATGTCGAGCGCGTGCTCGGCGTCGATGTAGGCGGCCGCCCCACCCGTCCGCTGGGCGTTCGCCACCACCGACAGCGCGAGCGTGGTCTTGCCGCTCGATTCCGGGCCGAAGATCTCGGTCACCCGGCCGCGGGGGATCCCCCCCACGCCGATCGCCGCGTCGAGATTGATCGCGCCCGTGGAGATCGCGTCCACCCGTACCCTGGGGGACTCCGATCCCATGCGCATGATCGACCCTTTGCCGCAGGTCTTCTCGATCTGCGCGATGGCCAGATTCAGCGCCTTGCGGCGCTCGTCGGTCAACTTCGCCGTTTCGCGGTCTTCGGCCGCCATCAGGGTCCTCGTCATCGGTTGGGAGCCTCGCCGTGGGGGTAGTGCGCGAGACCCGAATATATACCGAAGCCTGGATTACCGCCACCCCGGGCGGAACGCATCCTCCAGGTGCTCCAATACGCCCTGCCGCACCGCGATGCAATCGAACCGATAGATGTCGGCGGGAACGCCGAAGCGGTCGATCCAGGCACGCGCCGCCCGCACCAGCTCCCGCTGCTTCGCGCCGGTCACCGCCTCGAGCGGACTGCCGAACGCCTCCCCGCGCCGCGACTTCACTTCAATGAAGGCGACCGTCACCCCGCGGCGGGCCACGATGTCGATCTCGGTTCGCCCGACGCGCCACCGGTGCGCCAGCACCAGCCAGCCCCGGCTCGCGAGGAACCGGATCGCCTGCTCCTCGGCGGCGAGCCCTTGCCGGTGCCGCTCGTCCCTCCACTCGCTCGGGTCGCTGCGCAGGCCGCGATGCACGGGGCGGAAGCTAATGCGCGGCAGCCGACGTCCGTCACCCGAACCACGCAGACGGTGCCTGAAAAATGCGCCGTCAGCCGTCAGCCGTCAGCCGACGATGCGATCGCTGACGGCTGATGGCTGATGGCTGACGGCTCTAGCCACAGATCTCATCCAGCTCCTCCAACCCCACCAGCACGTCGCGCGGCTTCGACCCGTTCGCGGGCCCGAGGATCCCCGCCAGCTCCAGCTGGTCGATGATCCGGGCCGCGCGTCCGTACCCGATGCTCATGCGACGCTGCAACAACGAGGTGGAGCCGAGCTGGTTCTGGATGCACACCTCGGCCGCCTGTCGGAACAGCGGATCCCGTTCTCCCATGTCCTCCGCGCCGCCCTCCCCGCCGCCCCGCTCGGCCGCTTCCGCGGCTTCGATCGCCGCGATTTGCTGCTCCATGGCCGCCCGGACCGACGCGGTGCCGTCAGCCGCTTTGCGGCTGCGGTACCACTCCATGATGCGCTCGGTCTCATCCGTGGAGATGAACGCGCCCTGCACCCGCACCGGCTCGCTCTTGCCGGGGGGCAGAAACAGCATGTCGCCGTTACCGAGCAGCGTCTCGGCGCCGTTCTGGTCGAGGATGGTGCGGCTGTCCACCTTGGCCGAAACCCGGAAGGCGATGCGGCAGGGAAAGTTCGCCTTGATGAGTCCGGTGATCACGTTCACGGAGGGACGCTGGGTCGCGAGAATCAGATGAATGCCGATGGCGCGCGCCTTCTGCGCCAGGGACGCGAGCGGCGTCTCGATCTCGCCCTGGACGGTGAGCATCAGGTCGGCCAGCTCGTCCACGACCAGGACGATGTAGGGGAGGATGCCGTCCTTGTACGCACCTTCCTCGAACGGCAGCTCCCGCGTCACGCCCGCCTGCGTGGCGAGCGTCTCCCGCGGACCTTTCAGCAGCCGGCCGGTCTCCACCTTGCGATTGAAATCGGCCATGTTGCGCGCGCCGTTGGCGTGCAGCAGGCGGTAGCGGCGCTCCATCTCCCCCTGCGCCCACTTGAGCACCGTCGCCGCCTTGTGGTGGCTCGTGACCACCGGCAGCCGCAGGTGCGGCAGGTCGCCGTACATGGACAGCTCCACCATCTTCGGATCTACCATCAGCATCTGCAGCCGGTCGGGGGGATGCGAGTAGATCAGGCTCGTGATGATGGCGTTGATGCAGACGGACTTTCCCGACCCCGTCGCGCCGGCGATGAGCAGGTGCGGCATCTTGGCGAGGTCGTCGTACACCTCCTGCCCTTCGAGATCGCGGCCCAGCACCACCGGCAGGATGCGGCCTGGCGTGCGAAACCGGGCATTGTCCACCAGCTCGCGAATCGTGACCATCCGGGCCCGCGGGTTGGGCACTTCGATGCCCACTCGCGCCTTGCCGGGGATCGGAGCCACGATCCGCAGGCTGCGCGCCTTCATCGCCAGGGCGAGATCGTCGGCCAGCCCGGCGATCCGCCCCACCTTCACGCCCGGGCCCGGCTCGAGCTCGTAGCGGGTGACGACGGGTCCGACGGTGCGGTCGGCGATGGTGCCGCCGACGCGAAACGTCTCGAGGGTCTGCACCAGTCGCTGCCCCATCGCCTCGATCTCTTCGGTCCCGGGATCCAGCTCATCGGAGGTCGGCGCGGTCAGGAGCTCAGGCGGCGGGATCAGCACGCCCTCGGGGAGCGGGGCGGCGGGAGCGCGGGAAGCGGGTCCCGGCTTGGGACGGCGCTGTCGGTCCGGTTTCTCCGGCTTGTCTCGCGCGGGAGCCGCAACGGCGCCCACGGCCACCGGCTCAGCCGCTTCGGGCGTGACCGGCTTCGCGGGCCTGGGCGAACGCCGGGAGCGCCCGCCTTCCTCTTCCACTTCTCCCGCCGGCTCGCCGCCGGCGCGGAGGATGGCGAGCGGATGCCATCCGATCGTGAGGATACCGAGCGCGGAAAGCGCGAACAGCCCGACGAGCACGCCGCCTGCGGTGCCCACGGTGCGCACCGCCACGCTCGCCAGCCACCCCGGGAGGACGCCCACGAGCTGTTGGGATGGGCTCCATCCCCGGTAGTCGGCGGGAAACGCGAGATCCACACGGCCCACGACCCCGATGGCGAACGGCACGAGCAGCACCAGACCGGCGACCAGGGCCGCCGCCCGCGGCGTCGAGAGGGACCCCAGGCGCCCGAACGCGGCGAGCGCCCATCCCACACCCAGCACCGGCAGCAGGACCGCCCCGACCCCCAGGGTCTGCCAGCAGAAGCTCCCCAGTCGCTCGCCGAGCCCGCCGGTGAGGTGCCAGGGAAGCAGGGTGAGGCCGATGAAGAGCCCGACGACGAGCGCGCCGACACCGCCCAGCTCCGCTCGCGCCTTGGGGTTCATGTGATGCGGCGGTCCGCGTAGGCGGGGACGAGGGCGTAGCGATCCATCTTCGCACTGAACTGGACGTCGTCGCCCAGCTGGAGCGACTCCAGCGCCCGTCCCGCCTCGGAGGCCGTGAAGGCATCGAGGAAGTTCTTGTACCGCTGGGTCAGCGCGAGCGACACCTCGGCGCCGTCGTTCAGGGCCAGCTTGCGCAGTCCCTTCTTGACCACCTTCACGAGTCGCCCCGCCACATAGGCGTCTTCCAGGGCGAACTGTTTCTCCCGCCCGGCGCAGATGATCGCCAGGTCGCCGCGATCGCGCAGCACGGCTCCCGCCCGGTCGGCGAGCGCGCCGAAGTTCACCGCGGCCCCCACCAGCACCGGATCGGCGCCCTGCGCGGCGACCAGCGCCGGCGTGCCGTTGGTGGTCGCCAGGTACACGGTCTTGGCGCCGACCTGTTCGGGCGTCATCTCGTTCGGCGAGTTCCCCAGCGGGAACCCGGGGATCGGCAGGTAGCGCCGCTCACCCGCGAGCACGAAGCCGTCGCGCTCGAGGTTGGCGGTCATCTTGACCGCTTCCTCCGAGGACGCCGTCGGGACGACCGCGCGCGCCCCGTTGGCCAGCGCGGTGATGATCGTGGTGGTGGCGCGCAGGACGTCGATTACGACGACCCCCCGGCCGGCGAGGTCTCCTGCGGTCGGGCCGGGCGGGGTGAAGTAGACGTCGAGTTTCATTCGGGATCTTTGAGGAGCTGCGGCTCGCGCTCGAGGAACTTGGTGTCGATCTGCCCCGCGACGAAGTCGGGATGACGCATCACGCGTCCCAGGAACGGGATCGTCGTCCGCACGCCTTCAATGATAAACGAGTCGAGGGCCTGGCGCATTCGGGCGATGGCCTCGGCGCGGTCGTTGCCGTGCACGATGACCTTGGCGAGCAGGGAGTCGTAGTACGGCGGCACGGTGTAGCCGGCGTAGATGTGCGTGTCGACCCGCACGCCGGGGCCGCCCGGCGGGTGGAACGTGGAGATGAGCCCGGGTGAAGGCTGGAAGTTGCGGGCGGGGTCCTCCGCGTTGACGCGGCACTCGATGGCGTGGCCGCGGAGCCGGTTGCCGTGCAACACCAGCGAGAGCGGCTCTCCCGCTGCGACCCGGATCTGCTCCTTCACGAGGTCGAAGTTCGTGCACATCTCGGTCACGGGATGCTCGACCTGGATCCGGGTGTTCATCTCCATGAAATAGAACGAGCCGTCCTCATCGAGCAGGAACTCGATGGTACCGGCACCCACGTAGCTGATCGCTTCGGCGAGCCGCACCGCCGCCCCGCCGATGCGATCGCGCAGCTCCTGGTCGAGCGCCGGGCTCGGCGCCTCCTCGATCAACTTCTGATGGCGCCGCTGCACCGAGCAGTCGCGTTCGCACACGTGCATCACCCGCCCGTGCCGGTCGCCCATGATCTGGATCTCGATGTGCCGCGGGCGGGCGAGGTACTTCTCGATGTAGACCTGGTCGGACCCGAACGCCGCCAGCGCCTCCTGCCGGGCGAGGTTGTACGCCTGGGTGAACGCGTCGGCATCGACCGCCACGCGCATCCCCTTCCCGCCGCCGCCCGCCGCTGCCTTGATGATGACCGGAAACCCGATCTCCGCGGCGACCGCGAGGGCGTCCTCCAGGCTCTCCACCGGCCCCGGGGACCCCGGCACGGTCGGCACCTTGAGCTGCTGCGCGAGCTCGCGCGCGGCCGCCTTGTCCCCCATCTGGCGGATCTGATCGGGCGTCGGACCGATGAACGCGATCCCGGAGGTGCGGACGATTTCGGCGAACTCCGCGTTCTCCGCCAGGAACCCGTACCCGGGGTGGATGGCGTCCGCCCCCGTGATCTCGGCGGCCGCGATGATGCGGGAGATGTTGAGATAGCTGTCGCGGGAGGGAGCCTGGCCGATGCAGACGTCGTCGTCGGCGAACCGCACGTGCAGGCATTCGCGGTCCGCTTCGGAATACACCGCGACGGTCGCGATCCCCAACTCCTTGCAGGCACGAATCACCCGCAGGGCGATCTCCCCGCGGTTGGCGATCAGCACCTTCTGGAACATCAGCTGGTGAGGCCGATCGACTCGACCCCGGCGCCCGCGCCGGGTCCGCTGAGCTTGCTGCCGGACGCGTCCACGCCCGAAACCTTCAGCGCGAACTCGCTCGGATTGGTCGCGTAGAAGATGGCGCTCTCATAGCTGATCACGCCGTGCTGGTACCACTGGAACAGCGACTGATCGAAGCTCTGCATGCCGTACTGGATCGAGCCCTCGGCGATCAGGTCCGGGATGTTGAGCGACTTGGAGAGGTCGCGGACGTTCTCGGCCACCGCCGCGGTGTTGATCAACACTTCCGCCGCCGGCACCCGCCCCTTGGCGTCCTTGCGCGGCACCAGGCGCAGCGAGACCACCGCCTGCAGCGCGGTGGAGAGCAGGTGACGCACCTCGTCGTGCTGGTGCGGGGGGAAGAACGAGATCACCCGGTTGATCGTCTGTGTCGCGTCGGTCGTGTGCAGCGTGGAGAACACCAGGTGGCCGGTGTCCGCCGCCTTGAGCGCCGTGTCGAGCGTCTCCATGTCGCGGATTTCACCGATCAGGATCACGTCGGGGTCCTGGCGCAGGACGTGCCGCAACGCGGAGCCGAACGACAGCGTATCGTTCCCGACCTCGCGCTGCGAGATGTTGGCCAGATTGTCCCGGTGCAGAAACTCGATCGGGTCTTCGATCGTGATGATGTTCACCCGCCGGCTCGCATTGACGTGGTTGATCATCGCCGCGAGACAGGTGGACTTCCCCGAGCCGGTCACGCCGGTCACCAGCACCAGCCCGCGCGGCCGCAGCGCGATCTCCTCCAATACCGGCGGCAGGTTGAGCTCCTGGATCGTCTTCACTTCGTAGGGGATCGCCCGGAACGCGAACGCCACCGTGCCGCGCTGCTGGTACACGTTGGTCCGGAACCGGCCCACCCCCGGCACGCCGATCGCGAAGTCCGCCTCCTTGTGCTCGGCGAACTCCTTGACCTGCCGCGGCGTCATGATCTGCTCGGCGAGGGACTTCAGCTCTTCAGGCTTCAGGGGCTGGGTCTCCAGCGACACCAGATCCCCGTTGACCCGGACCGTCGCCGGCCGGCCGACTTTGAGCAGCAGGTCCGAGCCGTTGCGCTGGACCATCTGCGTGATGGCCGCCTTGAAGTTGAACGGCGGCGGATTGCCCTGCGGTGCCTCAGCCATGAGGATCCACCCGGAAGAGGACTTGGCCGAATTCGACGGGCTGCGCGTTCTCGACGCACACCTCGCGGATCGCGCCCTGCACCTCGGCCTCGATTTCGTTCATGATCTTCATCGCCTCGATGATGCACACGACCTGCCCCTGGGCGACGCGGGTCCCCACCTTCACGTAGGGCTCCGCCCCCGGTTCCGGCGCTTTGTAGAACGTGCCCACCATCGGCGACTTGATCTCGAGCAGCGCACTCGGAGGGGCCGGCGCCGGTGACGGCGCGGCCGGCGCGGCACCGGCGGGCGCCGACGGAGCTCCAGGCGCCACCGCCGCCGGCGCTGCGACCACCACGGAACCGGCGTGGTCCGCCGCATGGCCGGCTCTGGAAACCCGCACGGACGACCAGAGCCCGAGCAGACCGCGGCGCACCTCGATCGCCCCCAGCTCCGGCGTATCGCGGAGGATTTTGACCAGCTGTCCGATGAGATCCAGGTTCATGTCTTCACAGGTCGTGGCACGAAGTCCAAATAGACCACCCGGAGAAGCAATCCGTCAATGTGCGGCTCCAACGTCACACCAGCTCCACCAGGTCGGTCGCCCCGTCGGAGAGGAGGACGGGCCCCTCGGGCGCCAGATGGACATCGTCCTCCAGGCGCACGCCCCCCTGCCCCGGCAGATAGATCCCCGGCTCGATCGTCACGACGGCGTCGACCGGCAACGGCTCCGCATTGGTGCGCGCGACCCGGGGGGCTTCGTGCACCTCGAGACCCAGACCGTGTCCCAGCGAATGGCCGAAGGCATCACCGAAGCCGCGCGTGTCGATCAGATCGCGCGCCAGGGCGTCGGCCTCGCGCGCGCTCATGCCCGCCCGCACCCGCTCCCGCGCCGTGCGCTGCGCGGCGTGCACCAGGTCGTACAGCACCCGTTGCGCGTCCGTGGCGCGCGCGCCGACAACGACCGTCCGCGTGATGTCCGCACAGTAGCCGTCGACCTGCGCACCGAAGTCGAGCAGCAGCCACTCCCCACGGGCCACCGACCGCGCGCTGGTGCGGGCATGCGGCCACGCCGTGCGCGGCCCGGAGGCGACGATCGTCGGGAACGGGTGCGCCTCGCTGCCCAGGCGGCGCAGGTGTCCTTCGAGCAGTCCCGCGATCTCGCGCTCCGTCTGACCGCAGCGCACCGCGCCGAGCGTGGCACGCAACGCGTCACCGGCCAGGCAAGCGGCGGCGCGCACGGCGGCGACCTCCGCCGGGCTCTTCCGTACGCGCAACCGCTCCACCAGCTCCGGCGCCGCGCGCCAGCGCCAGGCCTTCCCCGCGATCGCGAATCGCTCGGCGTCCTTCGCCGAGACGGCATGCGCCTCGAAGCCGATCGTGCCCGGCTGGCCCACCGACGCGATCTCGCGAAACAGGCGGTCCCAGGCGCTGGTGCGCTCCACCACCACGCGTGCCGCGCCACCGATCTCCGCTTCCGCCTGGGCTTCGTAGCGGAAGTCGGTCACCAACAGCACGCCGCTCGCGGCCACCAGCACCAGGGCCGCCGAGCCGCTGAACCCCGTCAGGTAGCGGATGTTCGGCAGCGACGTCACCAGCAGGGCGTCCAGCCCTTCCGCCTCGAGCAGCCCGACGAGCGCTGCTTGCCGCGCGGAACGCGCGTCCTCATCCACGGCGTGCGGCGAGGTAGCGCACCAGGCCATCGAGCCCGAGCCTGTAGCTGTCCGCCCCAAATCCACTCACGATCCCCACGGCGAGGTCGGCGAGCAGCGAGCGCCGGCGCTCCGGTTCCCGCGCGAAGATGTTCGACAGGTGGACCTCGACGAACGGGACCTGCGCCGCCAGCAGCGCATCGCGCACCGCAAGGCTGGTGTGCGTGAACGCGGCCGCGTTGACCAGCGCGCCGTCCACCGTGCCCCGCAACCGCTGCACGGCCTCCACCAACTCCCCTTCGTGGTTCGTCTGCGTCCAGACGCACTCGACGCCGAGCGCGGCTGCCTGAGCGCTCGTGGCCGCTTCGATTTCCCCGAGCGTCGTCCGCCCGTAGACCTCGGGTTCGCGGACGCCCAGGAGGTTGAGATTGGGGCCGTTCAGAACGGCGATGCGCACTAGGCTTTGAGGCTCTTGAGCCAGGCCTGGAACTGATCCAGGTCTTCTTCCTGTTCCGGCGAGCGGTTTCGCCCAGAGGGTCGCGACGGCCGGGATCCCGGGGCCTTCCCCGCGCTGCCGGACGCCGGGACCGTCGTCGTGCCGAAGAAGTCATCGAAGGAGAAGCCGCCACTCGCGACCGGCAGTCTCGCGGGTTGCTCGGGAGCGGGCTCGGGCAGCGCGGGGACCGAGCCTCGCCCGCCCTCTTCGCCGAACACGGAGTCGAGCGAAATCGAATCGCTCGCGGGACGCGTCGGCGTGCCGGGGGCCGGAGATTCCGGCTCGGCCCGGTCCGGCGGCCCGTTGGCCTGCCCCTCCGCCGCGTCGGAAGCGGGCGCCGGCGGCTGATCCGTCGGCGGCGGCTCGGGCGCGAGCATCGGCGCCGGCGCTCCCGGGCGCGCGCTCAGGATCCCCTTCAGGAACGCGCCCGCGGTCTGCCCGCTACCCGACGTGCGGCCGCGTGACGGTGGCGCGGAAAGTTCGGCGACTTTCCGCCGCAACCTGGCGTCGTCCGGCCGCTGCGCCGACAGCGCCTGATAGACCTCCAACGCGTCTTCCCGATGGCCCTGCCGCAGATACAGCTCGGCCATCGTTTCCGTGACCACCGGTTCGGCTTGTGACAACGTCGCCGTGTCCGCAGCGCCGTCATCGTCGGGGAGACGCAACGGAAGCGGCGCGGCCGCGGCCATCGGGACCGGGGGCGCCTCCAGCGGCTCGGTCTCGCGGGATGGCCGTGCCGCTTCGGTCCAAGGCGGCGGCGAGGAGTCGATCTCCTCGGGCATGATGAGCGGTAAGTCGGCCACCGGGCTCGTCGGCCGCTCCTCGGGAGGCTCCGCCGCTTCCGGTGGGGGCTGGTCGTCCAGGCGGAACATCCCGCTGCCTTCGTACTGCGTGCGGGCGAGTCCCTCGACCTGCACCTCGGGGTCCGGGGTTGGCGCCGGCTCCTCCTCGAGCACGATGCCCTCGACCGGCCCGACATCTGCCACCTGGCTGAAATCGACGCCATCGAAGGGCTGAATTGCGGCTTCCGCCGGCGGCTCGGACGTGCGCTCCAACTCGAACTCGGGCTTCTCCATGGCGGCCGTCGGGCCTTCGGAGATCCCGGCGTCGAACGGACCCTCCATGTACTCGATGGACAGGCGGCGCTGCGCGGCGGCATCGGCGGGCTTCAGCTCCAGCTCCTCATGTTCCACGACGAGCGGAGCGTCCCGCGCAGGCGGGGGATTCTCCGGCTCGTCGGATTGCTGGACCAGCATGGCGACCGGCTCCTCGACCGTCACCGGTTCCGGTTCCAGCGCCAGCTCCGGAACCGCCAGCTCGACCGGCTCCGGCTCCGGAGGCGGCGGCTGCGCGGCGGCCTTTCCGCGAACGCGCGACAGACCGTCCGCAGCGTCACCGTTCATCGGATCCGCCAGCAACAGCCGGTTCAACCACTCCGCCGCTTCACCGAAGCGCTCGTTCCGCTCCGAGATTTCCGCGAGGACTTTCAGCGCGAGGATGTTTTCTGGATCGAGATCGAGCACCTTGCGGAACACCGCTTCGGCGCCGGTGTCATCTTTCTTGTCAACGAGACAGCGACCATGCACGATGTGACCGCTGACATAGTCCGGATGCAGCTGTAGCCCGGCCTGGCACAGCTCGATCGCGTTATCTATAAGCCCCGCTTTGCGATACGCGTCGGCCAGCGGCGCGAAGTTCCGCCCCTTGGGATTCTCCCGGTAGCGTGCTTCGAGCTTTTCGATCTCGCTGGTGTACGCCACGCCCTAAGTCTTTGTGGGGATTGGTCTAAGATAGTGCTCGGCCGCCCTAGCTGTCAAATTACCACGCGAGGTCTGCTCGCTTGAGTTTGTTCGTTGTGGCTCTTAGACTTATCCCCCTTCGCCCCCCTAACACGGAGTACCCTGCCGTATGATGCGCGCGATGCGCGAGAACACGAAATGGGTCTTCTACATCCTCGCCGTCGCCTTCATCGGCTGGCTGGTGTTCGACGTGGGGATGGGAGTGACCGGCGGGAGCTATGGCGGCGGGGACGTGGTGCTGCGCATCGATGGACAGGCTATCCATCTCCAGCAGTGGCAAACGGCGCTCCAGGGAGCCCTCGAGCAGGCGCGCCAGCGTGGCGGATCCAACCTGACCCGCGAGGACGAGAAGGCCGTCGAAGACCAGCTCGTCGACGAGTTCGTGCGCAACGTGCTCCTGGAGCACGAGAGCCGGCGCCTCGGCATCACCGTGACCGACGCCGAAGTGCGCGACGCGGCGATGACGTCTCCACCGCCCGAGGCCTACTCGATCCCGGACTTCCAGACGAACGGGCAGTTCGACCCGAACAAATGGCGTCGCTTCCTGCAGAGCGGCGCCAACCCCGAGTTCCTGGTGCAGCTCGAGGCGCGCTACCGCGAGCAGATCCCCCAGGCCAAGCTGTTCCAGTACATCACCGCGGATCTGTACGTCCCGGATGCGAAGCTGTGGCGCATCTATCGGGATCAGCACGACTCCGTGACCGTTGCACTGCTCGCGATCGGGCCGGAACAGATCTCCGATTCCGAGGCGGAGCCGACGGAGGCGGAGCAGACGCGCTACTACGACGCGCACAAGAACACGTTCAAGCGGCCGGCCGCCGCCTGGCTCAGCTTCATCGCCCTGCCGCGTCGTCCCGCCGCCACCGACTCGGCGGCGGCCCTGGCCCGCGCCGACAGTCTCCGCGCTGAAGCAGCCGCGTCGCCCGCGAAGTTCGCCGAGGTTGCCCGGCGCGAGTCGGCCGACACCGGGACGGGGAGCCAGGGCGGAGACCTCGGCTGGATCAAGCGCAACGAGCCGAATTTCGACTCGCTCTTCCTCGCCGGCGTGCGCGGGCTCTCGGTCGGGCAGGTGTCCCGCCCGGTGCGCACCAGCTTCGGGTATCACCTCATCCGGGTGGACGAGGCCAAGGGCGACTCGGTGCACGTGCGGCACATCCTCGTGCCGATCGAGCTGGTGGGCGCCCACCGCGACTCCGTGGAATCGCGCGCCGACAGCCTGGACCGCCTCGTGGCGGAACGGGACAGCGGTTGGTTGCTCGACAGCGTGGCGCTCCGGCTGGGCCTCCCGGTGGGCCACGCGCCGAAGCTCGTGGAGGGCGACCGGATGCTGCTGGGTCGCTACGTGGTGCCCGACGTCAGCATCTGGGCGTTCGAGCGCAAACCCGGCGAGACGAGTCCGGTCATCGAGGGAGAGGTCGCCTATTACGTCTTCCGGCTCGATTCACTGATCCCGGCGGGCGTCCCACGCCTCGCCGAGGTGCGCGAGCAGGTCGTGACCGCGGCGCGTATCGAGAAGAAGAAGACGCTCTGGGCGGAGCGCGCCCGGCAGATTGCGGCTGCGCAAGCCGCGACGCCCGACCTGGTGGCGGCCGGCGCCGCGCAGGGCCTGGCGGTACAGCGGCTCGGGCCGTTCTCCCGCCTGCGTCCGCCGCCGATCCTGCAGCTCGAGCCACGAGTGCTCGGCAGCGCGTTCCGGCTCGGAGTGGGGCAGCGCAGCGACGTGATCATCGGCGAGCATCGAGCCTTCATTCTCCAGCCCCTGGCGCGCACGTCCGCCGATTCTTCGACGTGGCTCGCGCAACGGGATTCGCAGCGGGAGAGCTTGATGCAGGCCGCGCGCCAGGCGCGCGTCGAGGCGTATCTCGCGGGGCTGCGGCAGCGCGCGAAGGTCGTCGACCGCCGCAAGGACCTCTTCCAGCCACAAAACGCGACCGCCGGCAGCTAGGCAGCCGGCCGGCGCGTCGCGGACGGCTACTGGTTGAGTCGCTTCGGCTCTCCCCCGGACGGCGGGAGCGACGACGAGCTGGTCGGCGGCGTCGGCGGCAGGGGGGTCTCCGGCTGATCCGACGCGACCTCCTTCAGGCTCTTCTTGAACTCCCGGATCCCCTGCCCGAGCGACGAACCGATCTCGGGAATGCGCCTCGCCCCGAACACGAGCAGCGCGATGACCAGCAGGATCAGGATGTGCGTCATCGAGAGATCCATATGCCACTCCTCTAGAAGAGCGATCGGGCCACGAAGTAGGCGATCGCTACCCCCAGCACCGACAGCAACGAGACCTCGAGCCCCACCGGCCCCAGGGTGATCGACAGCACCAGGAGGTCCACGTGGACGGGGCCGAAGGTCGGCGTGACCGCAGTCGTGAAGAACTCCTTGGCGGCGCCCGCCGGAAGAAACCGCCCCAGCAGGGCATGCAGAAAACCGCCCAACACGAATCCCGAAGCCAGCACGCCCAGGTAAAATAACGGACGGCGGGGGCCGTGTGCCACGCTCAGCTCCGCCGCTCGACGGCGTACGCGATGCTGTCGCGCAGCGCCTCACGGGCCGGGGAGGGGGGCAGCGCGCCCAGCTCCGCTTCAGCCCGCTGGGCCAGGTCGAGCGCGCGCCGGCGCGCATATTCGAGGCCGCCGCTGGTGTCCACCAACCGGATCACCTCCGCCACCTGGGCGTCGGTCGGGTCCGAGGTCTCCATCAGCTGGACGACGATCTGGCGCTCCGCCGGCGCGAGCCGCGGCAACGCCGCGATCAGCGGCAGCGTCACCTTGTGCTCCTTCAGGTCCAGCCCGGACGGCTTGCCGGTGACCGCCTCGGGCTGCGTGTAGTCGAGCAGGTCGTCGGTGATCTGGAAGGCCATCCCCAGCAGCATGCCGAATCGGGCGAGCGCCTCGCGGGCCGGCGCGGGAGCCACCAGCGCGCCGACCTCACAGGCGCCGGACAAGAGCGAAGCGGTCTTCGCCCGGATGAGCAGGTCGTACTCGGCTTCGCCGAAGGCCATCTTGTCGTGCGCTTCGAGCTGCCGCATCTCGCCGATCGTCATCTCGTTGGTCACGCGTGCGAACACGCGCAACGGATCGAGGTCGCCGACCCGCACCAGCTCGATAATGGCCCGGGAGTAGAGGTAGTCGCCCATGATGACGGCGACCTGGTGGGAGAACAGGGCGTTCAGCGTCGGCATGCCGCGCCGCAGCGCCGAGTGATCCACGGAATCGTCGTGCACGAGCGTCGCCAGATGGATCAGCTCGACCACCGCCGCCAGGGTGACCACCCGCGCGTCGCCGCCGCCCGCCGCCTGGTGGCTCAGCAGCAGCAGCGTCGGCCGGAACAGCTTCCCCTTCATCCGCAGGAGATGGTCGTTCGCGTCGGCGATGATCGGGAAATCGGCGGCGATGATGCGCCGCAGCTCCGCCGCCACGCGGTCGAGCTCGCCGGCGACCGGACGCTGGATGTCCGACAGCGACACCCGGATGGCTTGCTCGCTCACGCTAGTGCGCCCGGGCGAGCGCTTTCACGCGCGCCCCGACATCCATGAACCGGATATCCACGGCGAACACTCGCCCGTACAGGTCACGCGCGTCCGCCGGTTTTCCCTGCTCCTCGAGCGCCCGGGCGAGCCAGTACAGGATCCCGAGGCGCTCCTGATCCCCCGTGGAAGGCAGCTCGAGCGCCCGGCGCAGGATCGATTCCGCGACGCCGAACGCGCCCTTGTCGTGGAAGCACACCCCCAGGGCTTCCGACGTCCGCAGCTTCCCTTCCGGGGCGCGCAAGGCTTTCTGAAACTCCGCGATCGCCTCGTCGAGCAACCCCATCTCCTTGAACGCGACGCCGAGATCGTAGTGCGACTGAAAATCGGTTTCTTCGATGTTCTCGTCGATGCCCTGGCGGAACCGTGCGAGCATCTCCCGGAAATCCTGCTCCTCGTCGCCCGTCGGCTCCTCGTCCTCGACCTTCATCCGGGAGTCGCGCGGCGCACTCTCGTCCAGGATCATCGCCCCCAGATCGACGAAGTCGCCCGCCGCCCCGCCGGTCTCGTCGCGCACCCGCATCTTCGCGTCCTTGGCCGCCACCCGGCCTTCGGGTTGGGGCGGCGCGGCCGGCGCCAGCATCGCCAGCGCGGCCCGGGCCCGTTCGTTCTTGGGATCGTGCTCGGCCACGCGCTCGTAGACCGCACGCGCCTTGTCGGCGAGATCGCCGCGCAGCAGCGTGTCGGCCAGCTCGATGTACGCTTCGATGAGCTGCGTCTTGTCGCCCGACTTGTAGGCGAACTCCACCTGCTTCTGCCGGTGCCGCACACTGTTGGGATCGAGGCGGAGAATCTCGCCCACCAGCCCCTGCGCGTGCGCCAGATTCCCGAGCGATTCGAACCCGGCCGTCGCAATGTCAAGCTCCTCGATCCCCCGCTCGCGCTCGCCCGTCTCGATCAGCGCCTCGCCCAGCGCCTGGTGCGCCTCCGCGTCGTCCGGATCGTCCGCGACGCGGCTCTCGAGCTCTTCGATCGTGAGCGCAGACGGCGCAGCCTCCGCCAGCCCATCGAACACCAGCGCGTCGGCCCCTTCGCCCTCTTTCACGACGTCCAACCCGAGATCCAGCGACGGAGTCGTCCCAGATCCCAGGGTGGTCTCGGTCTGGACCCAGCCCCCGTCCTCTTCGGCGAGCGGCTCGTTGTCCACGTCGTGCTCGCGCTCGGTGATCGAGGTCTCCAGCTCGACCGAATCGAAGTCCGGCTCCAGCTCGAGCGGCGGGATCTCCACCACCGTCTTGCGCTTCGGCGGG
This sequence comes from Gemmatimonadales bacterium, assembly GCA_035456525.1. GTDB lineage: Bacteria > Gemmatimonadota > Gemmatimonadetes > Gemmatimonadales > GWC2-71-9 > DASTHG01. Next base: position 17,789 of record DATICZ010000036.1, on the reverse strand, counting down.
GCCGCGGGCGGCTCTTCGGGCACGACCTCCGCTTCCGCGACCGGCGCCGCCTCCGCTTCGTCCGGCGCATCGAAGGCCGAGACCAGTGGGAGGCCGCCCAGCACGTCGACCGGCTCGGGAGGGCCGACTTCGGGCTCGGACGTCGGCTCGAGACCCATCAGCGGAGGCGCGTCCTTCGGCACCTCCGCGTCGCGGATCGAGACGATGTCGCTCACGGCCTCCCGGACGTTGCCGAAGTCCTCCCCCGTGGGCTCGAGCCCCTCCATCGGCTCCGCCTCTGCGGTGGGAGCCTCCTCCACAAGACTCGTGGTCTCGATGGCCCCCGGAGGCGGTGTCGCCCGCGCCGCCACGGACGGTGGCGCCACCGCCGGGGGCGTGGGACGGAGCGGCGCGACGCTCGGGCGTCCCGGCGGGGCCTTGGCCTTGGCAGGCTCGTCCAGATCCAGAAACACGAGACTCGACGTCTTCCGCTTCGGCTTCTGGACGGGAGGGGCGCCTGACGTGCTCAGGCGCGGGGCGGAAGTCCGGAACTTCGCCTGCAGCTCTGGGCCGCCGTAGGCGCGCAGATGCTCCTCGAGCATTTCCCGCAGCTGCTCGCCTTCGGAGGAGATGTCGACGAATTCCTTCAGTGCCTGAAACGCCTGTTGGATGGCCCCCGCCTTCTGCATCCGCTCGGCGTACTCAATGAAGTTCTGCTTGGCCTCTCCGGTGAATCCTTTCGCGGCGTACAGTTTGGCGAGCTTGAGGTAGGTGGTGGGTCGGCCGGGGGCGTTCCGCAGCACCTTGTTACACATCGCGATCGCATTGTTGTGGAAACCCAGCTCGGCATAGCGGTCCACGGCGCGGTCGTAGTAGTCCGCGGCCTGACCGGGGTCCCTCGCCTTGAGATACAGATCGCCGATGCGATTGAAGATGCCGAGGTCGGGGTTGGGATCCCCTTCCTCGTCCTGCGCATGGAGCACGGAGAGCCAGGCATCGATGGCGGCCCGTGTGTCCTTGGCCTCGAGGAGGCGGGCCCGCTCTTTCAGCTTCTCAAGCTTCGACATTGAACCCTAAAGATACCGGGCCCGCACGCCTCGGACAAGCGAAACCCCCTGTGAAGACGGCGGTTACGAGGTTCGCCCCGACCCAGTACGCGATCTCGCGCCAATCGGAGACTGCGGCGACGACGAGATCCGCGGCAAAGCCCGGCGCGATCTGCCCTCGGTCCGCCGCCAGCCCGAGCGCGGCGGCTGCGTTCACGGTGGCCGCGAGCACCGCTTCCGTATGGCGCAGGCCGAGCTGCGAGACGGCGAGACTCATGACGAGCGGCAGACCGATCGTCGGAGAGCTGCCGGGGTTGAAGTCCGTCGCCAGCGCCACGGCCACGCCGGCCTCCACCAGGCGCCGCGCCGGCGCCTGGCGCGCCTTGCCGAGGAAACTCATGGTCCCGGGGAGCAGCACCGCGACGGTATCGCTGGCGGCCAGCGCGCGAATCCCGGCGTCCGAAATACTCGCCAGGTGGTCCGCCGAAAGCGCGCCGAGCTCCGCCGCCAGCTCCGCGCCGCCGGAGCCCTGCAGCTCGTCCGCGTGGAGCTTGAGCGCGAGGCCGGCGCGCCGCGCCGCCGTCAGGATCATCCGGGTCTCCTCCGCGCTGAACACGGCGGGCTCGCAGAACACATCGCAGCAGCGCGCCAGGTCCTCCCGGATCACCGCGGGGAGCATTTCGTCGACGAGCAGGCGCACGTATTCGGCACGGCGCGCCCGGTATTCCGGCGGAACCTCATGCGCGCCCAGGAACGTCGGCACCAGGTGGAGGCCTTCCGAGGCGAGACGGCGGACGATGCGGAGCTGCTTCAGCTCGCTTTCCAGCTCGAGGCCGTAGCCGGACTTCACCTCGATCGTCGTGCTGCCGTGGTCCCGCAGCGTCAGCAGCCGGTCGCGGGCCAGCCGCTCGAGCTCCGGCGCCGAACGGGCGCGCACATCCCGCACCGACTGGAGAATGCCCCCACCCGCCGCGGCGATCGCCTGATAACTCTCCCCCAGTGCCCGGCGCTCGTGGTCCTCGAGCCGAGGCGCGCCGAAAATCGCGTGTGTGTGGCAGTCGATGAAGCCCGGAAACAGGGTCCCCGACACCTCCACCACCTCGACCCCGGCGCCGGGCTGCGGCGCGTCGCGGCGCGGCCCCACCCACGCGATGCGCGTCCCCTCGATCAGCACGGCGGCGTCCCGCAGGACCTCGAGTTCCGAGAGCTCGCGACCGCGGCGGGCGCGCCCCGGCCCACGGCACGTGACCACCGCTCGCGCGCCGACGAGCAACGACTTCAGTCGCCCGCCTCCAGCATCGGCAACCGCAGCCCTTCACGTCGCGCCGTGGCGACGGCTTCCGGGTACCCGGCGTCCGCATGTCGCGCCACGCCGATGCCCGGATCGTTGGTGAGCACGCGCTCGAGCCGACGCCGCGCCGCGGCGGTGCCGTCCGCGACCGTCACCTGCCCGGCGTGCAGCGAATTCCCGATGCCCACCCCGCCGCCATGATGGAAGGACACCCAGGAGGCCCCGGAGGCGGTGTTGAGCAGGGCGTTCAGGATCGGCCAGTCGGCGATCGCGTCGGACCCGTCGCGCATGCCCTCCGTCTCGCGGAACGGCGACGCCACGCTCCCCGTATCCAGGTGGTCGCGTCCGATGACGATCGGCGCGGACAACTCCCCGCGCTCCACCAAGTCGTTCAACGCCACGCCGAAGCGTGCGCGCTCCCCCTGCCCCAGCCAGCAGATCCGGGCGGGAAGTCCCTGGAACGCCACGCGCTGCTGGGCCATCCGGATCCAGCGCGTGAGGTGCTGGTTGTCGGGGAACAGCTCCAGCACGAGGCGGTCGGTGCGCAACAGATCGGCCGGGTCGCCCGACAGGGCCACCCAGCGGAACGGCCCCTTCCCCTCGCAGAACAACGGCCGAATGTACTCCGGAACGAACCCCGGGATCTCGAAGGCGTCGCTGACGCCCGCGTCGGCTGCCACCGTCCGGATGTTGTTCCCGTAGTCGAACGCCACGGCGCCGGCGCGCTGCAGCGCGCGCATGGCCCGCACGTGCGACGCGATGCTCTGCACGGCGCGGCGGATGTACTCGGGGGGATCTGCGGCTCGCAGCTCGAGCGCTCCGGCGAGGGGCAAGCCTGCGGGGACGTAGCCGTTCAGCGTGTCGTGCGCCGACGTCTGGTCGGTGACCACATCCGGGGCGAATCCCCGGCGGACGAGCTCGGGTAGGACCTCCGCGCAGTTGCCGATCAGTCCGATCGACAGCGGCGTGCGACTGCGTCGCGCGCCCTCGCACCACTCGAGCGCTTCCTCCAGCGACGCCGTCGCCTTGTCCAGATAGCGCGTCTCCAGCCGGCGCTGCACGCGCGTGGGATCCACCTCCACCGCGAGACACACACCGTCGTTCATCGTGGCGGCGAGCGGCTGCGCCCCGCCCATGCCGCCCAACCCGCCTGTCAGGACGACGCGGCCGGCGAGGCTCCCGCCGAAGTGCCGGCGCGCCACCGCGCCGAGCGTCTCGTAGGTGCCCTGAAGGATTCCCTGCGTCCCAATGTAGATCCACGACCCCGCGGTCATCTGGCCGTACATCAGCAGGCCGCGTCGCTCCAGGTCGCGGAACACGTCCCAGGTCGCCCACCGGCCGACCAGGTTGGCGTTCGCGATCAAAACCCGCGGGGCATCGGGATGTGTGGCAAATACGCCCACCGGCTTTCCCGACTGGACGAGCAGCGTCTCGTCGTCCCCCAGCGTGCGCAGTGTCCGCACGATCGCGTCGAAGGCCTCCCAGCTGCGCACCGCCCGCCCCGTGCCGCCGTAGACGACCAGGTCATCGGGTCGTTCGGCCACTTCCGCGTCGAGGTTGTTCATCAGCATGCGCAGCGCAGCCTCCTGCACCCACCCGCGACAGGAGCGCTCGCTCCCCCGTGGCGCCCGCACCGCGCGCGCGCCCCTCATGCCGCACGCTCCGAGACGAAATCGAACGCGGCCGCGCGAATGGCGGTGGCCACTCGCTCGATCTCCTCCGCCATGGGCCGATCGGCATCGAGCGGGGGCACCAGCTCACGCACGGCCGCGTGCAGGCGCGCGACACCCCGCCCGGGCCGCAGGGGTTTCAGAAACTCCAGGCCCTGCGCCCCCGCCAGCAGCTCGATCGCGACGATGCGCGCCGCATTGGCGAGGATGCGCTGCGCTTTCCATGCGGCGGTCATCCCCATGGGCACGATGTCCTCCTGATTCCCTTCGGTGGGCACCGACTGTACGCTCGCCGGCGTGGCGAGCACCCGGGAATCCGCCACGAGAGCCGCCGCAGCGATCTGGGCGGTCATGAATCCGGAATCGAGACCGGGATCGTGCGCGAGAAACGCCGGCAGCCCCGACGACAGATCCGGGTTCACCACGCGCTCCAGCCGGCGCTCGGCCAGTCCCGCGAGTGTGGCGAGCACCATCCCGAGCACGTCGAGCGCCAGCGCGATCGGCTGCCCGTGGAAGTTGCCGCCGGAGAGCACGTCCGGGCCGAACACCAGCGGGTTGTCGGTCGCCGCATTCAATTCCGTCGCGACGAGCCGCTCGGCGAACGCGATCCCTTCGCCGACCGCACCCAGCACCTGCGGCGTGCAGCGCAGCGAATAGGCATCCTGCACGCGCGGGTCGTCGTGGCGGTGCGATTCCCGGATCTCGCTGTCGGCGAGCAAGGCACGGAGCAGCGCGGCTGAGCGCTGTTGCCAGGGATGTGGACGCACGTCGTGGATTCGGGCGTCGAAGGGGACGGGCGTGCCGCGCACGGCTTCCAGGCTCATCGCGGCCGCTCCGTGGGCGGTGCGCCACAGGACCCACGCGTCATGCACGAGCAGCGCCGCCAGGCCGGTCTGGGCCTGGGTCCCGTTGACGAACGCGATGCCCTCCTTCGCCTCGAGCGTGACCGGCTGGATGCCCGCGGCCGCGAGCCGCGCACCGTCCGGTCCTTCCCCGATGAGCGCCAGCGCGAGGTGGGACAGCGGCGCCAGGTCACCGGAGGCGCCCACGCTCCCCTGAGACGGGACCGTGGGATGGATGCCCGCGTTGAGCATCGCCACCAGCGTATCGGGGAGCACGGGACGTACACCGCTCGTCCCCATGAGGAGCACATTGGCGCGCAACAGCATCATCGCGCGCACCGCCTCCGGCGGTAGCGGGTCGCCCACACCGGACGCGTGACTGCGGATCAGGTTGAGCTGCAGGGCGCGCAGTTGTTCCGGGGGGATGCGTACGTGGGCGAGCTTGCCGAACCCGGTGTTGACACCGTAGATCGTCTCGCCGCGCGCCAGCGCCGCCTCGATACCCGCGCGCGAGCGCTCCACCTGCGCCCGGGTATCGGGCGCCACGGCCACCCGGGCGCCGTGTCGCGCAACCGCGACGACGTCGCCGATGGACAGGGAATGACCGTCGAGCGTGACCGTGGGGGCCATCGGTGGCAGGAAGGTAGGCGCGGGCGGTGGAGACGCCAAGTAGCACGAAAGGGCCGGCGATGCGTGTCTTCCGCACCGCCGGCCCTTCCCGCTTCCTCAGTCGCCGCAACCGCCTACCGCGCCCCAGGCACCTCGATTCCGGTCTCGGCCGCGGTGGGCAGATTGGCGTGCACCACGAGCTCGGGATTCCCCGGATCGGTCTGCAGGCTCCAATCGAAGATCAGATAGTCACGTCCCACATGGGTGACCCGCAGCGCCCCGTAGTGCAGCACGCTGCCGTCGACGATCTGGAACACATATCCGAAGCCCGGGGCGGCCTGGATCATGTTGCGGGAATAGCCGGTCGCCGGCGCGAAATCGATGTCCGTCAGGTCCGCGAGCGGCGTATTGGCGTAGAGCCGCATCGATGTGCCACTGAACTCGGGGACGATCCACAACGTGGAGTCGGTCGGGTCGCGGTGCACCCAGAAATCGATGTCGGTGCGGTTGCCGTCCTGCACGAGACCGAGCTCGGCCGGCTGCGCCACTCCATCCTGGTTCACGTCGTCCCAGAACCGGAACCCGGCCTGCGCGCTGTTCTCCTCGAAGGCGTAGGCCAGCAGGTTGCGGGCGTCCGGACGGGGCGTGTCCTGCCGCAGCGGCGACCACAGGCTCTCGTAGCCTTCGACGCTGATGGCCGAGACGCCGTAACACCGCGGGATGCCGTTCGTGAGCGCCGCCGCGACGAATTCGGGCGACACCGTCGTCCCTTCGAGCGCCCAATTGGCGCCGCACAACCCTTGATCGAGATCGTAGGACGCGCTGTACACCCGGTACCACAGGAACCGCTGCGGATCGGCGTTGAAGGCGTTGTCGGTCCACACGAGGTAGATCGCGCCGTTGAGCGAGATCGACGTCAGGCTGGTGGGAAACTCGAGCTGCAGGCGCTCGTCCACCGTGATGGAGTTGCTCGGGTCACTCTCCACGCCGTTCAGGTCCACGGCAGTGACGGTGTACTGAAGATGCGGCACGCCGTTGTCGTGAAAGGTGTTGGAGGTTGTTTCCCCGCGCAGGCCGAAGGCCCCGCCGGTGCTGCCGCGCGAGTAGATGCGGTAGCTCGCCAGCGACGAGGAATTGATGTCATCCCACCGCAGCAGGATACCCGCCGGCAGGTCGGGATCGCCGCTGGGGTCGAGGGCGTAGACCAGATTTGCCGGCGGGTTGAGCAGCGGCGAATTGTCGATCAGGTTGGTGGTGTCGCAGCCGGCGAGCAGGACAGACGCTGCGAGCAGGCCGACGAACGATCGAGCAGACATAACGCCCTCTTCGTGTGAGGTGGTCGTCTGCCCATGAGGGCAGACCACATGCCGAACGGCAACTGACGGTGGGTGAAGGAGATGCAGCTGGTGGTCCGGTGGGAATTGTCCCCCCGGGAGGACAGCACAACGCCCGCTAGCGCACGTAGCTCTGCTGGTCGTAGTCGAACTTGATGTCGGGCTGGTCCAGCAGCGCCACGTAAAAGTTGAAGGCGAAGTTCCCGGTTGCCGCACGGCTGAACGCGAAGCTGGCGTGCCAGCGGTGCAGGTCCCGCTCGAGCACCACGTAGTGCTGGCCGAACTGCCGCGTCTCGAAGTCGTAGTTGGTGTTCCAGGACGCTGACCAGTGCGGCGTGGGGCTGAACCCCATGGCGAGCGTCATCTGCTGACGGCCGCCCTTCGCCGCCCCCTGGTCACGAGTATTCTGCGACGAGAACTGCACGTTGAGGTTGAAGCCGCGCCCGCCACCTGCGCCGCCGGCCCCGCGGAAGTTGCGCAGTCCGCCGAACCCCCGTGGCCCCGGTCCGCCGGCCGGCATTCCCGGCTGGCCCTCCACGGCTCCCGGACTGGAGCCGGGTTCCGGATGGTGGCCGAGACCGAAGAACCCGGCGATCGCCGCCAGCGTGCGCGGGGTGACGGCGAACGAGGCAGACAGACTTTGGAGGAAGGGGTCGAACCGCGTGGTGTCCAGGCCGACCTGCCCCTTCCATAGGTCGTGCGTGACCTGGAGGTTGAAGCCCGGCAGGAGATCCGACGCGAACGTGTTGGTGAGCGTCTGGTTCTGCCACCCCACGCGTCCCGTCTGTTTCGCCTGCTCGAAGTTGTAGGACACCCCCGAAGTCGAAATGCTGAGCAGCCGGATCTTGCGGGGCTGGGCGGTCGAGGTGTCGCCCGCCGGCGCTTTGAACTTGGCCTCGAAGTTCTGCTGCAGCCCCAGCGTGATGGTCTGCTGTGGATCGCTGCCGGCATTGAGCAACCGCGTGCCCGAAGGGTCCAGCGCGTGCGCGAACACCGAGTCCACCCTGGCACCGGGGGCGTACTGGTAGCTCACGATGGGGGAGAACGAGTGCCGGACGCGGGAGAACGGCCCGACCCCCGGGAAGAAGCCGAAGAGGGTCGGCGCGAGACCCAGCGTGAATTGCAGCCGCTTGCCCTGCTGGAGAAACCGCCCACCGGTGAACTGGTTGCGCAGCATGAAGGGGCCGGCGCTCGTCTTGTTCACGATCCCAATCCCGGGCTGCAGCCGCCACGTCCCGCTGAACAGTTGCGGCAGGTTGATCCCCGTCGACCAGTCCACCCGGGTCTCGAAGGAGCGGGCGTAGACCACCGTGTGCAACACCGAGGGGTCGACCGGATCGGGGACGACGAGCTGCAGCGGCTGCGACGTCCGGTTGTCGGCGATGGAGACGGCGTTGCTCCAGTTCCAGCGACCGAGCCGCAGCGGCGTGCCGATGGAAATCGAGGTCGCCCGGCTGTCGAACGTCGTCGCGATGGTGTCCACGCCCCCGCCGGGACGCGGCTGGAACAGGGGCGTCCCCACGCTGTGGAACGTCTGGGTGTTGGTGAAGCTGAACGACGGAGACCAGGTGGCCCACGGGGCGATATCGATCGGGGCCGGGGTGATGGATACGCGGGGCAGGTTCTGCTGCACCAGGTTATTCGACAGGTTTTGTGAGAGATTCCCGCCGAGGTTGAGGGTACCCCAGGAGAAGCGCTTGTCGAAGTTCGCCTGGGAGCTGAGCTGGGCCGTCGTCAGGAACGGGTCGATCGTGTTGCGCTGCACCACCCGCGCACTGGTCGCGTAGTTGACGCTGGCCGCGAAGCGCGTCCGGTTGTTGAAGCTCTGGGTGTGGAACCAGCTGATCTGGCTCGAGCGGGCCGGGACGTCGAGCTGGCTGAGTCGCGACACCGACAACCGGCCGTCCACGAACCGGTCGAGCCAGCGGTAGTGCATCTGCCCGTTGACCGAGAAGCTCGTCCCCGAGAACCAGTCGGCCGACGCGAGGAGGTCGAGATAGTCGTTCAGGACGAAGTAGTACCCGAGGTTCGAGACGTGGCGCTTGTACCCCCGCGTGGGACGCACCAGGTCGTTGATCCCGAAACGGGGCACCAGCAGGCCGCTGCGGCGACCCGGCCGGATGTCCTGGAAGATGAACGGCAGCCAGAGGATCGGGACGTCGCGCACGTACAGCACCGCCGGCCGCGCGACCATGACGTTCTTGTTGAGCCACTTCACTTCCCCGGCGGCGAAATGGTAGCCGGGAACAGGGCGCTCGTCCGAGGTGATGTCGCTGCCGGCGCCGTACAGGCGGGTCGAGCCCGCGTCGACCGCCATGTTGCCCCGCATGATCCACGTGGCAGAGCCCTGCTGAAAATCGGTGAGCGCCTCCGTGACCGTGCCGCGCCGGATGCAGGTGTCGTAGCTCATCCCCTTCCCGACGAGCACCGTGGGCGGCGAGCTCGGCGTCGCCTCCTCGAACAGGCGCGGGAAGCCGCTCGCATCGAGCCGGCAGCTCGCCTCGCGGTAGTGCACGGAATCGGCTTCGAGCTTGGTGCCATCCCGGTCGACGAGGGCTTCGCCGACCAGCACGATGGTCTGGCTGTCGCCCAACACCAGCAGGGTGTCGGAGACGTAGTGGGTGATCCGGTATCCCGAGAACTTGAGCAGCGAGTCCATCACGGGATCGGCGGCCGGGAAGGTCCGCGTCGGGCCGGTCGGCAGGCCGAGCCGGCGGGCGGCCGCCGTGTCGAGGGCCCGGCCGGCCACGACGCCAGAGTCCGCGCGCCGGGTCGTGTCGCGTCGCACCGGCTGCTGCGCCGCGAGGTCTCGCCCGGGCAAGGCGAGGGCGACGACGAGCGCGGCCACCGCGGCGCTCGCCCGGCGCGCGGCCCGGGCTTTCCGTCGCAGCACGATCCATGCGCACCAGATGCCGATCTCGTAGAACAGCATCAACACGATGATTCCGATGATCATCGACAAGGCGTCCGGCGGAGCGAGGAACGCGGCGAAGACGGCCGCGCCCAGGAGCGCGAAGCGACGGTTCTTGCGGAGACCGGTCGGGGTCACGAGACCGAGCGCGGCCAGGATGATGATCACCAGCGGGAGCTCGGTCGTGCATCCGACTGCCACGATGACCTGGGCGGCAAACGTGAAGTAGCGGTCGGCGGTGATGATCGGCTGCAGCGACTGATTCTGGAACGCCAGCAGAAAATTGAGAGCATGCGGCAGCGCCAGCAGGTATCCCGCCGCGGCCCCGCCGAGGAACAGGATCAGGCCCGAGAACAGCGCCGGCAGGACGAGACGCTTCTCCCGCTCGTACAGCGCGGGAGACAGGAACGCCCAGATTTGATACACCGTGTACGGCGACGTCATGACGACGCCGACGATGAACGCGAGTTTCAGTGTGATGAAGAATGGGTCGGTCGGACTCGTGAAGTTGAGCCGCCCCCCCGGCAGGTGGGGAGCGATGGGACGCATCAGCAGACCGATGATGTCCACGCGCTCGACCACAAACCATCCGACCACGGTGCCCAACACCACGGCGAGCAGGATCTTGAGCAGACGCCAGCGCAACTCCTCGAGGTGATCGAGGAACGGCATTTCGCCGCGGGAAGTAGCGTCGGCCACGGGGGGTGGGGCTATCGCCCCAGGGTTTGCAGCTTGTCGCGCGCGAGGTTGGCTTCGTCGGAGCGGGGGTATCCAGCCAGGACGCGCGCATAGAACGTGCGTGCGGCGGCCTTGTCACCCCGATGCTCGGCGAGGAGGCCCAGCTTGTACAGGGCCGAGGGCGCCCGCGGCGAATTGGGATAGCGCTTCACGACTTCCTGGTACACCGCGGCGGCGGAATCGGGATTCTCGGCGGCGAACGATTCCCCGATGTAATAGAACGCGTCCGGCGCGTGCTCGTCGTCCGGGTACAGGCGGAGGAACTCCCGGAAGCCGAGCCGTGCCGTCGTGAAACTCCCCCGCCGGTACTGCTGCAGGGTCAGGTCGTACATCTGACCCGCGCCGGGCCCGCTGGTGGGCGGCGCCGCCGCCGGAGGCGGGGCCGCCCCGGTGGTATCGATCGGCGCGGGCGCCGGGGCCGGCGTCCCCAGCCGGCTGCGGAGCTCTGACAGCCGCTGCTGGCTCTGCCCCGTCACCTCCTGCAGCGATCCCAGCTGCTGCAGCACCGTCTGGAGGTCGCTACGGATGTCGCCCCGGATCTGTACCAGGGCGTTCTGCTCGGCGGCCAGCGTCGCCTGCACCGACGCGAGCACGCGCGCCAGCGAGTCGCGCTCCACGCGCCGTAGGCTGTCGCTCCGGCTCAACTCGCTCCGCAGCGCCTCGACCTGGAGCTCTACCTTCCGGACGTCCCCCCGAAGGGCGCATCCGGCCAGGAGTCCCAGGCCGAGGAGCCACGGCGCGTGGATACGCGACACGCGTTACGGCCTGCGCAGCATGTCCCCGCCGCTGAGAATCTCGAACTCGTCGCGGCGGTTCTGGGCCCAGGAATCCTCGTCGTGCCCCATGGCGACGGGGCGCTCTTCGCCGTAGGAGGCGGTTTCGATCCGGCTGGCGTCGATCCCGTGGCTCACCAGGTAGTTCTTGGCGGACGTGGAACGGCGGTTCCCGAGCGCGAGGTTGTACTCATCGGAGCCCCGCTCGTCGCAATGGCCGTTGATGCGGATGCGCAGATCGGGGTTCGCGTTCATGATGGCGACCTTCTGGTCCAGCATCGCTGCGTCATCGGGCCGGATGTTCGACCTGTCGAAGTCGAAGTGAATCATCGCCGCCAGCGTGTTGCGTACCTCGGCTGCCGCTGCGGCGACCGCGGCCGCGGAATCCGCCGCCCGTTGCCGGGCGAGGCGCTCCGCTTCCTCCTGTGCCCGCCGCGCGTTTTCGGCGGCAATCGAATCGGCGCGCGCGCGCTCGGCCGCGGCGATCGAATCGGCGTTCGCTTGCGGCGCCGGAGCCACCTCGGGTTCCTTCTTCGCGCAGGCGGCGACGAGCGCCACGCCGAACCCCATCAGGACCAGCGAGTGGACGCGTTTCATGGTGCCATGTTCTCCCGTTTCAGGGGTTGGTAGAAACAGCCTCCGGTATCCGCGGAGACCAAGCCGGTAAGCGTGCCCCGCTCTGCTGCAGCAGGGGACGGATGCGCCCCGTCTCCAGATCGATCACCCACAACTGCCGGTAGCCGCTGCGGTCCGAGACGAAGGCCATGTGACGGCTGTCCGGCGCCCAGGTAGGGTCCTCATTGCGGCCGAGCGACGTCAACTGTCGCACCGACCGGGTCCGTACATCGAGCACGAAGACCTGCAGCGTGCCACCGACATCCCGGTGAAAGGCCACCGACTGTCCGTCGGGGGACCATTCCGGAGCGTTCGATGAGCCGGTCACCCCATAATCGAACGGGGCGAACAGCTGCTGATCGGTCCCGTCTGCGCCCATGACGTAAACCTGCGGCAAACCGGGCCGCGTCGAGACGAACGCGATCCGCCGCCCGTCAGGGCTGTAGGTCGGAGACAAGTTGTCCGAAAAGCCGCCGCGGGTCAAGCGCTGCAGGCAGCAATTGTCGCGCATGTTGACCGTATAAACGTCGGTGCCTTCCTCGGTCGCCCGGCTGAACGCGAGCGTCTTTCCGTCAGGCGAGAAGGCCGGAGTGAAATCGAGCGATTTGCCCGTCGTGACGACGCTCACCCGGCGGTGGGTCGCCACGTCCTGCACGAACAACTGCCCGTGCCCTTCGGAGAATTCCATGTAGCTGAACTGGCGTCCGTTCCGGGCCCAGGCGGGCGACATCGCTTGATGATCGGAGGAGGAGACCAGGCCGATGTCCGCCCCATCCTGATCGATGGTGTACACCTTGCCGTCGCGGACGAACAGGACGCGGGTGGCGGCGATGCCCGGGGCGCCGAGCGTCGCCTGCAGGATCTGGTCGGCCACCCGGTGCACGGCCAGCCGGAACCCCGAATGACCGGGGGCCGGCAACACCTGACGGAACGCGCGGCGGATGCCGCCCGCCGTGACGTCGTGGGCGACGACGACGGTGGTGTCGCCCACACGCCGGGCTTCGATCGCGAAATCCGCCCCGAGCGCGCGGTACAGCGGGTAGTTCAACCCGGGCGCCGTCCGCGTCGCCGCGGCGGGCGGTTGCGCCGGCCCGAGACTCGTCGCATCGGTGCCCGGCAGCGTGATCACCTCGAAGCGATCGCTGTAGTCGAGGTCGCGGGTAATGATGGCGCGCACCGAATCGAGACCCGCCTGACTCCCCGGCAGGACCACGACCCCGGGGCGCACGCCGGGCCGGTACACGATGCCGATTCGAACGCCGCGGTCGATGGCCGAGGTGTCCTGCGCGGATAGGCGGATGGTGGGAGCGGCGGAGAGGACAGCCACCACGAACAGCAGTCGCCCATGGGCCCATCCGGCGATCCGGTGATCCGCGCTCATCGGCGCTGCCCCGAGAAGTAGAATCGCACGAAGAGCACGTCCGGCACCCATCCGTCGGGCAGCTCGCCGAACGCCTTGAACCGTCCGGCTTCCTCGATCGCGCCCTGGGCTTCGAGATCGAATGCGAAGTTGCCGGACCGCTTCACGAATTGCAGGTCGGTGACGGTGCCGTCCCGATGCACCATGAACGCGACCTCGGCATCGAGCGGCGTGTTGTCCTGCGGGCGCTGCCAGCGGCGCAGCACCTGGGACACGACGTTCTGGAGATACTCCGGATACGGGAACTCGATGCCTTCGGTGCTGACGGTCGCGACGTCGCTGCCGGTACTCGGTGTCTCGCCCGGCAGGGGACGCGCGGTCGGCGTCGTCCGGGGTGCGGCCTCGCGCTTCTTCGTGTCCGCGACGGGAGGTGGCGCGGCGGTCGCGGCGGTGTTCTTGGGTGCGGGCTTCGGCGCGGCGGGCGGCGGCTCCACCGGTGCGGCCTCCCGCTCGACCGCCGGCGGCGCGCGCCGCGCGTCGGGGGGCAGATCCGGCGCGGCAATGAGCCGCACGCGGTACGTGGGGGGCGCCGAGCGCGCGCCCGAGGCGGAGGCCAGAAACATGATGAGCACCGCGCCGTGCACCACGACCGTGCCGGCGAGTCCGAGGGGGACGTTCGTCACGGCGCGCCGGATGCGGCTCATCGCGTCGTCTCCGGCTCGGCCACGAGCCCCACGTCGTTCACCCCGGCGGCACGCATCACGGCGAGCACCTGCACCACCGTCGCGTAGGCGACGCGGCCGTCGGCGCGCAGGTAGACTCCCGTGGGGCGCCGGCTGCGCACGAACGCCGGAAACGTCGCCCGGAAGTCCTCATAGGAGAGTCCGGACTGATCGAGGAAGATGCGACCGGTCCGGTCCACCGTCACGACGAGACCGGTCTTCGGCTCGATGGGGCGCGCCTCGGCGCGCGGCAGGCGGACGTCGACGCCGCCCTGCATGATCGGCGCGGTAATCATGAAGATGATGAGGAGCACGAACGCCACGTCGACGAGACTGGTGACGTTGATGTCGGCGTTCAGCGGCAGCTCGCCATGCCCGCGCAGCCCGCCGCCGCCCACGAGACCCGCCATCGGCTAGAGCCTCCCCTCACGCGCCAAGGTACCGATGATCTCCTGGGCGAAACCCTCGAGCTCTCCGGCGAACAGACCGAGGCGGTTGACGTACGCGTTGTACGACATGACCGCCGGCACGGCGACCGCCAGTCCCGCGACGGTCGTCACGAGGGCCTCGGCGACACCCGGCGCGATCGCCGCGATGTTGCCCGAGCCGCCGACGGCGATACCGATGAACGCGTCCATCACGCCGAGCACCGTGCCCAGCAGTCCCAGCAGCGGACTGACCGAGCCGAACGTCGCCAGCCATGGGATGAAGCGCGCGGCGGCATCGCGCTCGGCCGCGACCTCCTTGGCCAGGACCATGCGGAGCGCCTCGAGCTGCATCATCGTCAACGTCGGGGTGGGGTTGGGCCCCGCGGGCTCGCGCAGCAGGCCGGGCTTCAGGTGCGAGAAGAACTGCACGGCCTCGCGCAGCAAGCGATTGTACGGCGACGGCGGCAGGCGCATCGCCGTGTGATACGCCTCTTCGAGGCGGTTGGCCTTCTCGATCTCTTTCATGAAGCGATCGGCCTGCCGGCGCATGTGACGGAACTGCCACCATTTCAGGATGATCAGGTACCAGGAGACGACCGAGAACACCACCAGTACCGCAAGGACGAACTTCGTCTCGCGGCTCGAGGCCAGCACCAGATCCCAGGGCGAGGACGGAAGCGCCCGGCCGACTTGCAGGAACACCCTACCCCTCCGCGATCCAGCGCATGGTTCGCGCAAGCCCGTCGGGCAGCGACACCCGGGGGCGCCAGCCCAGCTCCCGCTCCGCCTTCGCGACTGCCAGGGCGCTCCGCTGAATCTCCCCGGCACGGGCCGGCGCCCGGCGGACGTCGTCCGGACGGCCGGTGGCCTGCGCGATCAGGTCGGCGAGGCGGTTCACCGAAGTCTCGACGGCCGTGCCGACGTTGTACGCCCGGCTATCGAGCGACTGCAGCGCTGGCAGCGGGCGCTCGGCGGCGAGCAGGTTGGCCGCGGCCACGTCCTCGACGTACACCAGATCGCGCGTCTGTTCCCCGTCGCCGTAGATCGTGATCGGCTCTCCCTTGAGCAGGCGCTTGCCGAAGATGGCCACCACGCCGGCCTCCCCGTGCGGATTCTGCCGCGGCCCGTACACATTGGCATAGCGGAGCGCCACGGCCTCCATGCCGTACAGCTGGGCAAACGTCGCGAGATAGTACTCCGAGGTGAGCTTGGCGGTCCCATAGGGGGAGGCGGGCAGTTTGGCCGCGGTTTCGGTGGTGGGGGTCGGGGCGCCTTCGCCGTAGACCGTGCCTCCCGAGGACGCGAAGACGATGCGACGCACACTGCCCGCCCGCGCCCCCTCGAGCAGGTTCAGGAGGCCGAGCACGTTAACCTGGGCATCGAAGACCGGATCCTCCACCGATCGGCGCACGTCCATCTGCGCGGCGTGGTGGTTGAGGACGGTGAATCCGCCGCCGGCGACAAGGGCGCGGGCTTCCGGCGACCGGATATCGGCGCGCACCAGGTTCACGCCGGCCGGCACGTTCTCCGCCTTCCCCGTGGACAGATCGTCGAGGACGCTCACCTCGTCTCCGGCCGCGAGGTATGCCTCCACGACGTGCGACCCGATGAATCCGGCTCCACCCGAGACCAGCACCCGTCGTGTCATGTGCGTGCGCTTCCTCTCCTCCCTCCGGTGCGGCCGACCGCCGCGGAGGCGACGATGGTAGGATGGTGATCGGCGGCCCCGGTCGAGCGACCGGGGCCGGCAGGCGAGGTCAGGAGGGCATCTTCTTGATGAGCCGCACGGGCATCCCGGAGGCAAGGGCGGGATTCGACATGCCGATGACGATCACCGACGCCGTGTGCTCGCGTGTGTGCACCACCAGGAGCTGCACCCGGACTTCCTCGGATCGCGCGCCGACTTCACCAGACGCGGGTCGATACGCCTCGAACACGTCGCCCAGCGCGACGCCGTCGGAGCGTCCCTTGTCGATGAAGAGCACCTGCTGGACGCTCGCCAGCACGTGCTCGTCGCGCATCGCGATGAGTTGCCCCTCGAGACCCTGCTCGACCGGAGTCGGCCGGACGGAGCCGGGATCCTTGAACGGCTCCAGCGGCAGCGCCAGGTTGCCGCCCTGGATGCGCCCGAACTGCATGATCACCAGCGCCAGCACCTGATTCTCCTGGACCGTCGTCACGCGGGCGACCCCCTGCGGCACCACCACATCGCCCCACGTTTCGAGCTTGCGATCGAGCCGGGCGATGAGCAGCGAATCCCCCACGTGGTAGGACGCCTGCGACGGCGGCACGATCGCGATCTCCGCGAACTGGCCGGCCGTCCCCGGGTCGGTGAGCACCGGAATCGAGGGCTTGGCGGTATTACCGACGACGCGCGCCCAGGGCAGGTCCTCTCCCTCGGTCAGGAAGCCCGAGGAGTAGAACTCACCGCGCCGCACCGGCCGGTAGATCTGGTGCGCGTAGCGCCGCAGGACATCCTGAACCTGCTGCTGCTTGGTCGCACGACGATCGAAGATGGTCCCCGGCCCCTCCGCCTCCTCGGGCGGCGGCTCGGGGATCGCTCCGATCGTGTCGGCTTGGCCCGTGGTATCGGCGATGCCCTGGCCCACCACCTGGGTGGTATCGATCGGCGCGCCGGCGATGCCGCCCAGATCGAGCACCTCGCCGGGATAGATCCAGTGCGGGTCCTCGATCACCGAGGTGTTGCGGCGGTAGATCTCCGGCCACAACAGCGGGTCGGCGAAGTACTGCTGCGAGATCGACCAGAGGGTTTCACCCCGCGCCACGACGTGACTTCCGGCGGCGGGGGCGACCGTGGTGGTGTCCTGGGCAGCGAGCGTCGCCGCCACCGGCAGGGCGACCACCACGGCCGCCATGATGCGGCTAGAACGGCAGATCGTCGTCCTCCTCATCCAGCGCCTCCGGGAACGCGTCGAGCGACTCGGTCTTGCCTTCCGGCGCCACCTTCGCCGTCGCCTTGGCGCGCGCGAAATCCCCTGACCCCTCGCTTCCGGCGCCACGGGGTGACAACAGGATCACTTCACGCGCGATGATCTCGGTGACGTAACGGGTCTGCTTTTCTTTGTCTTCCCAGGTGCGGTACTCGACTCGCCCTTCAACGTAGATCTTGTCGCCCTTCTTCATGTACTTCTCGGCGAGGTCGGCCAGCTGGAAGCCCTTGTTGTTCCAACAGATCACCCGGTGCCACTCGGTCTTCTCTTGCTTCTCGCCGTTTTGGCCGGTCCACTGACGGCTCGTGGCCAGGGACAGGTTGGCCACGCGGGACCCGTTGTTGGTGCTGCGCACTTCGGGATCGGCCCCCAGGTTGCCGATCAGCATGACTTTGTTCAGGCTTCTGCTCACGGCTGCCTCCGGACGTTGGGCGGGCGGGGGCCAAGGATGCCCCAGATTATATGACCCGCAAGTCATTCTGTCAATCAAAGATACGCCACTTGTACCATTTCTACGCAG
>DATICZ010000035.1:0-3476 GCA_035456525.1 Gemmatimonadales bacterium | reverse complement strand
GACCGTCGAGTTCTTCTGCCCGATCGCGATGTAGACGCAGATCACCCCCTGGCCCTTCTGGTTGATGATCGTGTCCACCGCGATGGCGGTCTTGCCCGTGCCCCGGTCGCCGATGATCAGCTCGCGCTGGCCCCGGCCGATTGGGATCATCGAGTCGATCGCCTTGATGCCGGTCTGCAGCGGCTCTTTCACCGGCTGCCGCTTGATGATGCCCGGCGCGACGATCTCCACCTTGCGCGTCTTGCTCGTCTGGATCGGCCCCAGGCCGTCTACCGGCCGGCCGAGCGCGTCCACCACGCGACCCACCATCGCCTTCCCGACCGGGACCTCCAGCACGCGCCCGGTCCGCCGGACCTCGTCGCCCTCACGCAGCTGGAGGTAGTCGCCCAGGATCACCGCGCCGATGTTGTCCTCTTCCAGGTTCAGCGCTTGTCCCGTGATCCGCTCGCCGGTCTCCGCCGCGGTGAACTCCAGCATCTCCCCGGCCATCGCCGAGGTCAGACCGTAGATCCGGGCGATGCCGTCCTTCACCTCGAGGACGGTCCCGACCTCGCGCACGTCGATGGCGGCGAGATCGGCGGCCTGGATTTCCTTGAGCAGGATGTCCTTCAATTCGCCGGGGCGGAGTATGGTGTCGGTGGCCATGGAGGTCCCAGGTTCGTGGTTAGCTTGTGAAAATTATCACATACTCCACCACCCCGCCACCCCTTCCAGTAGCTCGGAAGCGTGGACGGCGGAATGTAAGTGGAAGGGGCTGGAGCAGGACCGGCTCGGACAATCCCCAATCCGCAACGACTTTACAGCCGCGACCTGGTTCGCCCCTTGAGGAAAGCCGCCAGCACACCGCGCGGCCCCATGCCCCGCAGCTCCTGGGGCGCGACACCGGCGACCCGTCGGGCCGCACCGGCCAGGTGGCTGGGAGACGCATAATTGAGGATGCGCGCCACGGCACCCACGGTATAGCCCGGATTCCCCAGCAGGTCCGCGGCGCACGCGGTCCGCACCAGATCGATCAGCCGCTTGAGGTTCGGGGCGCCGCCTGCCGCGAACTCGCGTGACAGGTGCTCACGGGTCACCCGCAGGGCGCGCGCCACGTCAGCCGTTTTCGTCGGCTCGGCCACGCGTCGCCATACCTCCTCCCACGTACGCAGCTGCAGCGGCTCGGTCAGCCGCAGCAGGCGGGGCGCGTCGGCCAATGCTCGGCGCCGTGCCTGCTGCGCCGTGCGCCGGGCCACCCACTCTCCCGCCATCGCGTGGTCCACGGGCTCCACCAGCACGCCGGCGAAACCGGCACGCTGACACTGTGCGAGCAGCCGGCCGTCGTCCGGCCGAAACGCCGAGAGCGCGAACAGCGGAATCCGCGGGTACCGTCCCGGCATGTCGAACCAGATTTCCGGCTCCGACTTCACGTCCACCACTACGGCGTCGACCAGCCGCGCCGCGAGCAGGCGTAGGACGGCCTGCGGCGTGGCGCACGCTCGCACGGCGCCGAGCCGGCGCGGGTACCCACGCGCGAGGGCGCGGCGTGCCTCGCGGCGCTGGTGGCAGATCGGGACGACCGGGGTCACGCGCGCTGCCCGTTGCGCGCCCCGCCGCTCACGGCGGCCAGCGCCCGCACCATCTCGGCGGCGCGCCGCAGCACGCCGCGCGCGTTGTCGTAGGAAATCGTGGTGAGCGCTTCCTCCTGGGGATGCCAGGCGCACTGCGTGATCCCTTCGTCCTGCTGCGGCACCGGCTCGCCGACCCGGGATTCAAAGAGAAAGAAGTGGCAGTACTTGTGGATAGTCTTGCCGCGGAAGCGGAAATACCAGTCGATCACGCGAATCGGTCCGTGGAGAACGAGGTCCGTCAGCCCCGTCTCTTCGGTCACTTCACGCCGGGCGGCGTCGGCTGGCGGCTCGCCCGGTTCCAGGTGCCCCTTGGGGAATCCCCAGTTGCGGTACGAATCGCGGATGAGGAGGTAGCGGACCTGGCCGTCGGGGTCCCGGCGGAATACGACTCCCCCGGCGCTCGTCTCCCGCTGAGCCCTCTGTCGTTTGGCCATGTTCCCGACGCGATCCGCTCGGCCGCTGCCCGCTACCGCCCGATACGGAAGGAATAGCCGGCCGTGACCGCCAGGCCGCGATACTCGAGCGCCACCGAGGGACTCGTGTCCAGGAAATCGGCGAGTCCGAGGTTGTAACGGACATCGAACAGGACTTCACCGCTCCTCATGGCGTAGCCCAATCCTGCGCCGAACACCACGCCGTAATCGAGCGACTTGACATCGAATCCGACGCTGCCGCAACCGGTGGAACTCCCGCCCCCCGACAGCGAACACCCCGCCTTCAGCGCCAGGGCGCCGCCGCCGAAGAGGCTCGGGTGGATGGCTCCAGCGACGCGCGGCGCCACCACCAGCAACACGGGGATCTCCACGTACGACGTGTTGATCGACAGCGTCGTGCCGGCGATCTCGAGCTTCGTGCCCTTGCCGACATAGTGGAGCTCGGGCCGCAGCTTCAGGACGGGGCTCAGATCGAACGACACGAATCCCCCGACGTCGAACGCCGTCCGGGTCGCGGCGTTGCAGCTGCACGCCGTCTCGAACTCGTTCAAGTCGGCCCCGCCCATGGTCGCGAAGTTGACGCCAGCCTTCACGCCCACGAGCCGTCCCTGGCCGCTCGCCACGACCGGGCCCATGACGCTCAGCACGCCGCTCGCCAGTAGCACTGCGCAAATCGCCCGCATGAGAGATGCCTCCGGAAACGCAATGGGAAGAAAATCAGAAGACGCTGAAGGTGAAGTACTTGCGCGGATTGGCCTGCACGTCCGACAGCAATTGGCGCAGCTGGATCATCGTAAGGGTCGTCTCCCGGTACAGCGCCGAATCGGCCACCAGCAGGCCAAGGGTGCCGCTGCGGTTCACGATCCGCGACAGGACCGTGTCGGCCTGGGTGATCACACGGACGAAGCTCTCCTGGCTGCGGTGCGTGGCATCCATGAGATCCCGCAGGTTCTGCGACGCCGTACGGACGTCCTGACTGGCGGCGGAGGCGTTGTTCAGGATGGTGGCCAGCTGACCCTGGTTCGTCGCCGTATCCACCCTGCCCAGCGTCGATTCGAGCACCGTGGCGGCCCGCGCGAGGGCCGTCGATCCTTTCGAGAGATTGGCGCCGACGGTCCCGATGTTGTCGGCCTGCTCGTTGGCGGCCTTGGCCAGCCGATCGGCGATCTGCCCGAAGTCCCGTATGGACCGGCGCAGCTCGGAGACCGCTTCCGAGTCGAAGGCTGTTTGTACCCGAGTGGCGACGGCGGCGATGTCGTTCGCGATCCGCCCCGCCTGCGCCGTCAGCTGACCGATATCGGGGAGCGTGGCGCCGGGCCAGCGCCCGCCCCCGAGCGCCATGGCTTCCGCCAGGGCCTGCCGCACGTTGGGATCGTCGGGCGGCTGATCATAGGAGAAGAGCGAAGCCGCCCATTCCCCGAACAGCGACACG
>DATICZ010000034.1:0-3930 GCA_035456525.1 Gemmatimonadales bacterium | reverse complement strand
CGGGCAGCTCCTCCATGATGTGCTTGTAGCCGATGGAGAAGGAATCCTCGCCGTCGTAGGGCACCAGGCCGGTGAGGCACTGGTAGGCCACCACGCCGAGGGAGTAGATGTCGCTGCGCCCGTCGAGCGGTTGGGCCCGCGCCTGCTCGGGACTCATGTAGTGCGGCGTGCCGATGGACATGCCGGTGCCGGTGAGCTTCGAGCCGGTGCCCGCCTTGGCGATCCCGAAATCGGTGAGCAGCGCCTGGCCGTGCTCGTCGAACATGATGTTGTCGGGCTTGATGTCGCGGTGCACGATCCCCGAGCGGTGCGCGTAGGCGAGGGCGCGGCCCATCTGGATCAGGATCTGGCGGATTTCCATCGGCGGGAGCGCCCCGCGCACGGCCAGCAGCGCCGACAGCGGCTTGCCGCGCAGGAACTTCATCACGAAGAAGATCACCCGCCCCGATTTGCCGACGCGGTAGATCGGAATGATGTTCGGGTGCTCGAGCTTGGCGGAGGTGCGAGCCTCGCGCTGGAAGCGCTCCACGAACTCCTTGTCGAACGCGAGCGAGAACGGCAGGACCTTGATGGCGACCTCGCGGTCCAGCTGCTTCTCCTTGGCGCGGAACACGATCGCCATGCCGCCCCGCCCCAACTCCTCCTGGATCTCGTATTCCTCTTCCAGCTCGGCCCGCACCAGATCGAGCTCGGACGTCTCCACGGTTTCGGCGGACGCGGGCGACGGTTTCACGACGGCATCGAGCGGCAACGTCGCGGAGAGGTCGGCGCCGCACGTCTTGCAGAACTTGAAGGACTCTTCGTTCTGGGCGCCGCAATGCGGGCAGTAGATCACTACATCACATCTCCGGGGGGAACCGCGGAAACTTAGGGACCTGCGCGCGAACGTGTCAATTACGGCCCGGACACGACCTGCAGCGGCTCGCTCCGGCTCACGTGCCGGTCCGATCCCGGAATGCTCAAGGTGACGGTGAGCAGGTAGCTCCCGGGCGCGACGTCGCGCAGGCTGATGCCGCGATGCACGCGCGTCATCGGCCCGTCGGCCGGCGAGTCGAACGCGAGCAGCACCGGCGGCCGGCGGCCGCCGAACAGGCCGCCGATCCGACCCAGCAGCGAGCGGCCGCCCAGCCGCTCCAACCGCACCTCGGTGTGGTAGGACTCCCCGGCCGCGAGCCCGTAGATCTCGTAGTACAGCTCCGCCACGCTCCCCGACGGATAGCGGCCGAGCGGATCGAGCAGCACCGTGTCGCGCGGCGGCAGCCACACCAGGCCGGCTCCGGCGCGACCCACGACGACGTCGCTGGTCGCGAACGCGCGGCCGTCGAGCGCCGGCACCTCCAGCGTATCGCGCACCACCAGCTGTCCTGCCAGTCCGTCCGTGGACGCGACCAGCAGGCGGTAGCGGTAGCGTCCCGGAGCGAGCGGGAGACTCAGCCGGCCGCTCAGGAAGCTCGGCGCGCGCAGCGCCTTGCGCGACGTGAAGACACGCACCGTGTCGAGCCGCGCGATCAGGCTGTCGCGCGAGTCCGAGACGAGCAGCCGGAAGTGCAGCGGGTAGAGCACCCCCTCCCCACCCGGCTCGGGACCCAGGCGCTCGGCCGGGATGGCGAACACCACGTGCAGCGCCTGTCTTGCGGCAGACCCGGCGGGCGGCGGCGCGTCGCCGCCCGCGGTGGACGGCCCCGGTTCGGGAGCCGTCGTGCCGGCCCCGGCGACGAAATCGTGCACCACCACGTTCATCCGGACCGGGAAGTGCTGGGCGTAGGTGTCCGTCGTCGTGCCCGACGTGACCGTGCGCCGTCCCGCGGAGCGCTCGTCGGAGAGCGCCGTGCCGACCAGCGACCCGCCGCGCGCCACCCGGGCGTAGGTGCCGCCGAACTGCTCGCGCGACGCGTAGAGGTCGATGACCTTCTGGTCCGGATGCCCCGCCGCCTGCACGGCGGCGCGGAAGCCCATCGCGTCCACCAGGCTCTCGACCAGCTTGAAGTCGGCGGCGTCGTCGCGCGCCACGAAATGGAAGACGACGTCGCCGCCCGGGCGATGGTACAGCCAGCTCTGGTTCGGCTGGATCTGGGTCAGGTCGGAGGGATACGTGGCCCGCTCGTCCGGCTCGCCGTGTCGCAGGTAGATGATGCCGCGGTCGTCGAACACCGTCTGCCCCGACCGGTACACCTCGGTGATGTCGTAGTGGCGGTGCCGGCTCACCAGACGGAAGTTGCGCGCCGCGTAGAACCAGCGGCGGTTGTGCTCGGCGAGCCGCTCTCCCATCTCGCGGCCCTCGACGACGTCTCGGCGGTTCCAGAAGCGCCGCAGCCAGGCCGCGCGCGCGTCCGGAGCGGGCTGCGCGTCGAAGTCCTGCAGCTCGGCGGAATCCGCCAGGTAGGAGATATCCTCGCGGTACTGCGCCCGGGCGGCGGCGCTGGTCGCCAGCCGCGCGCCGGCGTAGTAGCTCGAGCCGGCCGCCGCGGTATGGTTCGCGAAGAACTGCGTGCGGGCGAGCTCGAACAGGCCGATACCGGAGTCGCCGCCCACCGCGAGGTAGGCGCGGAACGCGGCCAACCCTGAGTCCGCTTCCCCGACCTCCCGTTCCACCCGCCCGCGGACCAGCTGCACGGCCGGGTTCGACCCCGCGGGTGAAGCCGCCGCGAGGCGCACCGCCTCCAGCGCCACCTGGAGCCGCGGGTGAATGCGCTGCGCCAGCGCGGCCGTCGCGAGATCGATGGCCGCGAAGGCGAAGCCGGGGTCCGCCTGGGTCGCGCGGGCGAAGGCGCGCGCCGCTTTGGAGAGGTAATCGAGGCCGAGCTGCTGTTTCAGGTTCTCGATCGCGATCGCCGAATGCTCGCCCTGCGCCAGCTCGGCGAGGCCGAGTCCGTACCAGGGATAGGGCCACTCCGGCCGCAGCTGGGAAGCCCACTCGAACTCGCCCGCGGCGTCGTCGAAGTGTCCCTTCGCTTTGGCGAGCTCGCCCAGGCGGTACGCGATGAAGCCCAGACGGAGGTGGATGACGGGGTTATCGCGATCACGCTTGGCGCTCTCGATGGTGGCCGCCTCGAGCCGGTGCAGCGCCAGCGAATCGGTCGCACCGGCGAGGGAGTCGCGCAGCCGTTCGAGAGCGGCGCGCACATCGGGTTCCTGGGCGGCCAGCGGCGCGGTGGCGAGCCCCACGCTGATCAGGGCGACCAGCGCGTTCGGGAGGAGGGACGGCCTCATGGGACATTCCATTATACAGCGGCCCCACGGAGGCGATTCATTACAGTTCGATGACGGCGGTGGGGCCCGGCAAGCCTGGTCGCTGAGGTACCCCGCAGGGGTGCTCGTGGCGGGGGCAGCCCCGTTACGGTCGCCGTGACCGTAACGAGGTCAGCGCGGTACGAAGCAAGAGCGCTACCGGCATTCGCTCCGGAAGTCCTCGACGAGCCCGACCAGGTCTCCGTTGGGGTTCACGGTGAAATGCAGGACCTGGAGCCCGAGGAAGTTCGGCGCTTGGCCCTGCGCCAGCAGACGGACGATCACGTTTTCGGTCGTGCCGAACTGAACGACTCCGGCAGTCGCATTGAAGATCGAGTCCACTGAGAACTCGTAGCGCACCCCGGTGACCTCCCCGGTGCCGTCGCCGTGCTCGAGGATCCGGCCCACGGTGATGGCGCCGCCTTGCGGGGTCGTCCGCGTCTCGTACCGAAGCTGGATCCACCCCTCGATGTTGACGTTCTCTCCGTTACAGGGGTTCAGGAGGCTCGTCACAAAAGGAGCCGGAGCGCTTGCTGGGGAAACCGTCTGAAGGGCGAGCGTCGGTGCGACGGGAGAGGGTCGCTCCGCGCACCCAAGTGAAAGGGCGGCACCCACGGCAAGAGCGGAATACAGCCGATTGGTCGACATGGTGCACCTCCTGCGTTGTGCGGGTCAACGCCCGCGTGCGACAAAGATCCTGCC
>DATICZ010000033.1:0-18036 GCA_035456525.1 Gemmatimonadales bacterium | reverse complement strand
ACACGCCTGGTGCGGGCGACCCGCCCCACGGAGACCGGCATCCCGTTCGTGCGCGAGTGGACGCGCTGGGGGGCCGGGCCGCGCGCCGGTCAGGCGCTGGTCCTCGCTGCCAAGGCGCGGGCGCTGCTGCGCAACCGGCTCGCGGTCTCGCTCGAGGACCTGCGCGCCGTCGCGCCGCCGGTCCTGCGCCATCGCATCCTGGTCAACTACCGCGCCGAGGCGGAGGGCATCACGGCGGACGACGTGACCGCGCGACTGCTCCACGACGTGCCGGTACCCCGCAGCCCGCTGCGCTAGGCGCCCGGAGTCGCTTGCGCTTCCTCGATCCCAGGACGCTGGCCGCGCTCGGCGACCTGACCCTCGCGGCCCGCACCGTCGTCGACGGATTCATGTACGGCGTCCACCCCAGCCGGACGCCCGGGGCCGGGCTCGAATTCAGCCAGTACCGCAGCTACCAGCCGGGGGACGACGTGCGTCGCGTGGACTGGAAGCTGTTCGCCCGCTCCGACCGCTACTTCCTGCGCGACGCCGAGACCGACACGAGTGTCGCCGTCCGCCTGGTGCTCGACGCCAGCGAGTCGATGGCGGAGGAATCGAATGGCCTGTCCAAGCTCGCCTATGGGCGCATGCTCGTGGCCGCGCTCGCGCTGCTGGCGCACCGTCAGGGTGACGCCGTCGGCCTCTACCCCGTGTCCGGGCCGCCGGGACCGCTCGAGCCGCCGCGCCGCCAGCACCAGCACCTCGACCGTCTGCTGTACACCCTCGAACGAGTCTCGCCGGCGGGAGCCTGGCCGCCCTGGGGCCAGCTGGAGCGTCTGTTCACCTCCGGCGGGCAGCGCGGCCTCGTCGTCATCGTCAGCGACCTGTACGAGCGGGAACGTGAGATCACCACCGCCGCCGCCAAGCTCGCGGTGCTGCGCCACGAGGTGCTGGTGCTGCATCTCGTGGGCCGCACGGAGCTGGAGTTCCCCTATCACGGCGTAATCACCCTGGAAGAGCTGGAAACGGGGCGGCGCGTCGAAGTCGACGCCGGCGCGGTGCGCGCCTCCTACCTGGAGGCGCAGCAGCGGGACCTCACCGCCCTGCGGCGCACGCTCGAAGAGCACGGCGTCTCCTACGCTCGATTCCGTATCGATCAGCCGCTGGACATCGCCCTGCGCCAGTACCTCACCACCCGTAAGCGGCGTCGCTGACCATGCTCGGCTTCCTATCGCCGGCGTGGCTCGCCGGCCTCACGTCCCTCGCGGTGCCGCTCGCCCTGCACCTCTGGAGCCGCCGCGGCGGACGGCCGATCCGCGTGGGCAGCATCCGGCTCTTCCTCGGCGCGCAGCCGGCGACCAGACGCCACTGGGCCATCCAAGACCTGCCGCTGCTGCTCGTGCGCTGCGCGACGCTGGCGTCGCTGGTCGTGGCGCTCGCCGGACCCTACTGGGCGCCTCGCGGCGTTACCGCGGCGCGGTGGGCGCTGGTCGCCCGCGACGTGGCGCAGCGCGATGTCCTCGTCGACTCGCTGGTCCGCGCCGGGCTCGAAGTTCACCCGCTCGATGGCAACCTCTGGGCGGCCTTGCACGAGGCGGATCGCGCGGCTCCGCGCGGGACCCGATTCGAGGTGTTCGCACCGGACCGGCTGCGATACTTCCGCGGTGAGCGGCCCGCGATCGCCGCCGCCGTCGAATGGCACGTCCGCTCCGCGGTGGGGGAGGCAACTGCGCCGGCATCGCAGCCCGCGCCGCGCCTCGTCACCGTCTTCGCCGACGCCGACCGATCGGACGATGCCCGGTACGTGACGGCCGCCTTGAGGGCGGCCGCCGGCGCGACGGGGATCCCGGCGCTCGTGACTCGACCGACATCCACGACCGCGCTGGAGGCGGCGGCGACCGCGGATTGGGTCGTCTGGCTTTCTTCGCGGCCGCTGCCGGAGGAGGTCCGCGAGCGAGTGCGTCGCGGTGTCACCGTGCTGACGGATGCGGCGTTCGGCGTCCCGGGCACCGGCGTCCGGACCCGCATTCTCTTCGTTGACCAGCCGTCCGACGCCTGGCTCGGCCGCAACAGCGTGTCGGCCGATACGGGCGCCCCGCTCTGGACCGACGGCAGCGGTCGCCCGCTGCTCACGATTGCGCGTGAGGGACTGGGACTGCACTACCGGTTCGGGAGCCGGTTCCACCCCAGATGGAGCGAGCTGGTGCTGCGGAGCGCCTTTCCGGAAGCTCTGGCGCGCGTGTGGATCGGTCCCGATTCCTCGACGCGGCCAGGAGCCGGCGATCGTCCCGTGGCGCTCAGCCAGCTGCTCCCGGCGCGCGACACGAGCGCCCGCGCGGAGCCCATGGGCGTTCCACCGGAGCATCGGCGCTCGCTGTTCATCCCTTTCTGGCTGCTGGCCGTCGCCTGGTTCGGTTTCGAGCGCTGGCTGGCCACGCGTCCCCGCAGGCGGCCGGCATGAGCCTGCTCGAGCGGCTGGCCCGCAGCTGGCGGCGCCGCTGGGTGGGGGTCGCCGTACTCGCGGCCGGCGCGTCCGGACTGTGCGTCGCCGTCGCTTCGGAGCGCTGGGTGCACGGCTGGGCCGCGACCGCCGGCGGCGCCGTCGCGCTCGTGGTGGGCGTCCTGCTGCTCCGGGGCCGGTTGCACGTCGACGTCCGGTCCATCGCCCGGCATCTCGACCGCACCGTCCCGGCGGCCGAAGAAAGCGCCGAATTGCTCATCGGCCCGGACGCGCCGCTCTCGCCGCTCGAGCGGCTGCAGCGTGAGCGGGTGGAGCGTCGACTGCGGCAGCTCGACCGCCCGCCGCGCCTACCCTTCCGCCGGATGGCCATCGCGGGCGGATACGCGATCGCGGTCCTGCTCCTGACGGCCGGGCTCTCGCGCGGCGACGGAACGGCCGGAACCGCGGTCGACCCGGCCGGCCGCCCATCGGTTTCGCGGCCCTTCGCTCCGCCCCGGATGGTGGACTCCGCGATTCGACTCGACCCCCCGGCCTATACCGGCCGAGCGGCGCGGGCGAGCGGCTGGGATATCGATGTGGAGGAGGGTGCCCGCATTGCCTGGCGCGTGCGGACCAATCGACCGGTCGACGCGGTGTCGCTCGTAACGGGCGAAGGCGACACGCTCCGCTTCGGTCGGCGCGGTACCGCCGACTACGAGGCCGGGACGGTCGCCGGGCGCTCGCACCTCTATCAGCTCGTGCTGCGCGATGCGAGCGCGACGATCACCTCGGACTACCACCGGCTCACCGTCATTCCCGACGAGCCGCCCACGCTCACCATCGTGCACCCCGAGCCGCGTACCCGCATCGCCCCCGGCGAGCCGCTCGCCGTCCCGCTCGAGGTCGTCGCGGGCGACGACTACGGCGTCGCCGACGCGCGGATCGTCGCCACCGTGACCGCGGGGTCGGGGGAAGCGGTGAAGTTCCGGGAGGTCACGCTCGAGTTCGACAGCCGCGCGCCGCAACCCGGCGGCCGCGCGGTGGTGCTGCGGCGCACCCTGGACCTCGCCGCGCTCGGCATGGTGCCCGGGGACGAGCTCTATTTCTCCATCGAGGCGCACGACCGGCGGATGCCGCGCCCCAACACGGGCCGCTCGGACACCTACTTCATCGCGCTCATCGACACCGCCCAGGTCACCGTTGCGGACCTGAGCGGACTCGCCGCGAGCGGCCTGCCCGAATACCTCCGCAGCCAGCGGCAGATCATCACCGACACCGAGCGGCTGATCGCCGACGCGGCGCGGATCTCGGTCCCAGTATTCCGGGATCGCTCCAACGCCATCGGGATCGACCAGCACGCGCTGCGGGAGCGTTACGGCGAGCTGGCGGGCGACGAGACGGTCACGCAGGGCACCGAGCCAATGCTGGAGCACCAGCACGACGTCGCGGAGAACACGACCCTGCTCGCGCAGTCGGTCAAGGACCAGCTGCGGGCCGCTCTGGCGCAGATGTGGGACGCCGAGCTGCGACTCAGAACGGCCGACCCGCACGGAGCGCTCCCCTTCGAGTACCGCGCCCTCGAGTTGCTCAAGGCCGCGCAGCAGGCGGCCCGCGCATACGTGCAGCGCACGGGGTTCGAGCTGCCGCCGTTGGAGCCCGATCGCAAACGACTGACCGGGATCCTCTCCGGGATCGGCAACGCGACACGGCAGCGGCGCGACACGACCGTGCCGTCCCTGCCGGGGGTCCGCGCCGCACTGACCACGGTCCAGCGGCTGCTGGCCGGCGAGGCGACGCGTCCCGCAGACGTCGATGACCTGGAGCGCGCCGGGAGGGAGATCGCGCGCCTGGCCCTGGAGGAGCCGGGGCGTCACTTGGAGACGCTGCGCGACCTGCGAGCGCTGATCGGGTCCCTCGAACCGGATGGCACCGGGCCGTGTCGCGACTGCGCGCTGCGCGCGCTGCGCGGCCTGTGGCAGGCCCTGCCCGCGCCCGAGCCCGCGGCCGCCGCGCTGCACGGCACGGGAAGCGTCGCGCAGCGTTATTTCGAGCTGCTGCGCTCGGACGGAAGGCCCTGAAGTGCAGCCGCTGCGTCGCGCCGCGTCGGCCCTCGCCCTGCTGGCCCTCCTGGTTATCGGCCTGCGACCGCACTGGAATCGCCGGGAACGGGTCGCCGCGGCGATTCTCGTCACGCCGGGGGCGGACGCCGCGACGGTGCGGTGGCTCGCCGACTCACTGGGCGGCGCGCCGGTGTTCCACGAGGCGGCGGATGTGCGGCGCGGCCCGCGGTTCGGCCGGATACACGTCGTCGGCTGGGGACTCGACCCGGACGCCTGGCACGCACTCGATTCGATCCCCGTGACCTTCCACCCTGCCCCGCCGGCACCCGGGATACTCAGGGCCTCCTGGCCGGCGACGGTTCCACTGGGGGACGAGCTCGTCGTGGAAGGCGCCGTCGCGCGCGTTCCCGCAGGCGCCCGTATCGCGCTCCTCGACGCCGGTGGTGTCACCGACTCAGGCGTGCCGGCCGATGCCGGGACCTTCCGGCTCGCGACCCCGACCCGTGCACTCGGCCGCCTGCTGTACGTGCTCCGCGTATCGCTGCGCGATCGCCCCGTCGCCCAGGAGACGCTCGGCGTAACGGTCGTGGCACCACCGGCGCCGCGCCTCCTCGTGCTCGAAGCCTCACCCCGCTTCGAGACGCGCGCGCTGCGCGACTGGTTGGGCCGCCGACACGGGGAAGTCGCCGTCCGATCCCGCGTGAGTCGCGATCGGTTCCACAGCGAGTTCGTCAATCGGGACTCCGTCTCCCTGACCACCATCAGCGATCGGCTGCTGTCGCAGTTCGACGTGGTCGCGGTCGACGGCCGCTCGCTCGCGGCAATGCGTCCTGCCGAGCGCACGACCCTGCGCGAGGCCGTCTCCAAGGGCGGGCTGGCCGTCCTGATCGAGCCGGACACGGTGGTGTTCGACTCGAGCGCCCAATTCAGCGACCGCCGGTTCTTCCTCGACTTCGCGGTGCGGCCGGTCCGCGGTCTGGACGAACGATCGGTGCGACCCGTGTGGACGGGACTGCGGCGGGACGAACGGTCGGTGACGGCCCTGGCGGCTGATCCCTACACGCTGGGGGAGCGGTTCGGCACCGAATCGCTCATCGACGACGGGACCGGCGGCCACCTGGCGCAAGTGACGCCCCGCGGAGCCGGTCGCCTCGGAATCAGTCTCATCCGCGAATCGTCCCGCTGGATGCGAACCGGGGAGCACGCTGCCTTCTCGGCCTATTGGTCGCGATTGCTGGCGGCGCTCGCCCCCGGGCACACCCGCCGGGCACGATGGGAAATCACCACGCCAGGTCCGTGGCTCGTGCACCGGCCGCTGGGCGTGTCGGTGGACGGTGCGGGCGACCACCTCGTGACGACGGTTGCCGCGTCCGGCATGAGCGATTCAGTCTGGCTCGCTCGCGATGAGGGGGTATCGGGGTCCTGGCGCGGGGTCTTCTGGCCACGCGCAGCCGGCTGGCATGCCGTGGACTCCCCCGAGGGCCTGAGCATCTACGTTCAGGCCGCTTCCTCCACCACGTGGTTGAGCCGGCGCAGTGGCGCGCTGCTCGATGCCAGCGCGCGGTTTCTGGTGGAGTCCGGTGCACGCAGCGGCGGGCCCGACGCAGCGCCGACGCTGGTATCGAGCCCCATCCCGCCCGTCTGGGGCTTCAGTCTGTTCCTGGTCTGCGTCGCCGTACTGTGGTCCAAACGGCGTGCCGGGTAACCCTCAGCCCGGCCGGAACTGCAGTCCCCTCAGCGAGTTGAACTGCGACCCCCGGTGGCGGGGCGAATTGACACCGAAGCCCCCGCGCCATAAGCTTGCCCCATCCCAACGCCCCCTACGGGGAGCTTGCGCGTGTCCGTCGAAGCGACGCTGCAGAAGGTGCCGTTGTTCAGCCAGCTCGGCCCCGCCGATCTTCAGCGGGTGCTCGAGGTGGCGCGCGAGCGTACGTACCCCAAGAACTCCGTCATCCTGTTCGAAGACGACCCGGGCGACGCGCTCTACGTGGTCAAGCAGGGACAAGTGAAGGTGGTGTTGATCGGCGAAGACGGGCGCGAGGTGATCCTGTCGGTGCTGGGGGAGGGCGACTTCTTCGGCGAGATGGCCCTGATCGACGACGAGCCGCGCTCGGCCCACGTCATCGCGATGGGCGATTCGACCCTGCTGGTCCTGCGGCGCGAAGATTTCCAGGGGCTGCTGATGCAGACCCCAGGGATCGCGCTCGCGATGCTGCGCGAGCTGACGCGGCGGCTGCGCCGGGTGGACGAAAAGGTCGGCAGCCTGGTGCTACTGGACGTGAACGGACGCGTCGCGCGACTGCTCATCGACCTGGCGGATGAAGCGGGCGGCGAACGCATTACTCGTCGTCTCACCCACCACACCATCGCTCAGATGATCGGCTCTTCACGCGAGACCGTGAGCCGGACCATGCGCGAGCTCGTGGACAAGGGCTACATCGAGGTGTCCCGGCGCGACATTGTGATCCGTGACCGCTCCGCGTTGGAAGCCGCGGCCGGCCGGTCGTAACCGGGTGAGCAGGGTCACCGGCCACCCGTGAGGGGTCGACTTGTCCTACCTTCCCGATTTTCCGTAACTTAGCACCGCTTTGGGCGTGCCCGATCGAATGGCCTACACGGTGACCTTCTGGGGGGCTCGGGGCTCCATCCCGACTCCCGGGCCTCACACCGCGCGCTACGGCGGCAACACGTCCTGCGTCGCGGTCGAGGGGCCCGGCGGTCAGCTTGTGATTCTCGATGCCGGCACCGGCATCCGGGCGCTCGGGTCCACGCTGGTGGAGCGGCAGAACGGCGCCGTGCAGGCGGAGATCCTTTTGTCCCATACCCATTGGGATCACATCCAAGGGTTGCCGCACTTCAAGCCGTTCTTCGCTCCGGGGAATGCGGTGCGCATCTGGGGTTCCAAGCAGGGCGCGAAGTCGCTGGACGAGATCCTGCATTTGCAGATGGAACCCGCGGTCTTCCCGATCCCGCTCACCGCGGTGTCGGCGAAACTGGCAGTGGAGGAAGTGCGACCGGGCGGTGAATTCACGGTCGGCGGAGGGACGTTCCGGGTCCAGGCGATGCAGATACGGCATCCCGGGATCACGCTCGCCTACCGGCTGGCGCCCGTCGCAGGCGGACGCAGAATGGCCTATGTAACGGACAACGAGCTGGGCTCCGGCGGCAGCTACGAAACCTCGGCAGAGTGGCGGCGCGAGCTGGTCCGGTTCTTGAACGGGGTGGATCTCCTGATTCACGATGCCATGTACACTCCAGCGGAGCTGGATTCGCATCGCGGCTGGGGGCATTCGTCGTACGAGGAGGCGGTGGAGCTGGCCACCGAGGCCGGAGTCAGGCGCCTGGTGCTGTTCCACCACGAGCCCGAGCACGACGATCGCGCGATGGACACGCTGCTGGGGGCGGCGCAACGGGCGGCTCAGCAGCACGCTGGGCAGGCGCCGCTGGAAGTGGTGGCGGCACAGGAAGGCATGAAACTGTCTCTCTAGATCGAGGTGCTAGGCGTATGCGAATGCGTTCACTCGTCGGCCTGATCGGGCTGAGCTTCACCGGCGGCGTTGCGTCGCTGGCGGCGCAGGGCGGCGGCCAGGACACCCGGCCGGGAATCGCGGTCTTCGCGTTCGCGAACGGCGGTTCGTACGGGGCGCAGAAGGAGGATTACGACGCGCTGGAGCGCGGCATGGCGGGCATGCTGATCTCCGAGCTGGGCGCGAACCCCGCGTTGCGCGTGGTGGAGCGCGAGAACATCCAGCGTCTGGTGGACGAGCAGAACCTGGGTGCCTCGGGACGGGTGGACGACCAGACGGCCGCCAAGATCGGCAAGATCGTGGGCGCGCGCTACGCCGTCATGGGAAGCTTCATCGACCTGTACGGGGATTTTCGTGTGGACGTGCGGGTGGTGAACGTCGAGACGTCCGAGATCATCAAGACCGAGAAGGTCTCGATGCAGCGCGAGCACCTGTTCGAGCTGGTCCGGAACCTGGCCGGCGCGCTGAACAAGGACCTCAATCTGCCGCCGCTGTCCCGGCAGGTCTCGGAGCAGCGGATGAGCCGCCAGATTCCGACCGAGGCGCTGACATACTACAGCCGCGCCCTGCTCTATCACGACCGGGGCAACCACACGCAGGCGCGGGTGATGTTCCAGAAGGCCATCGACGTCTTCCCGGAATACGCCGAGGCCAAAGAAGGACTGCAGCGGGAACCGACCTCATGACGCTCCGGTGAGCAGCGGCCCGCTCAACCGAATCGGTAGCTGGGCGGCGCGCTGGCTCTCCCAAATGGGGGCGCTGGCGCGCTTCGCCTTTGGCGGTGCCCGCGCTGCCGCGCGCCTGCCGGCCGCGGGGCGCGCGGTCGTCCTGCGCGTCACCCTCAACCAGATCCGGTTCACCGCCGTGCACGCGATGGGTCTGGTGATCCTGCTGTCGGGAATCCTCTCCTTCCTGGTGATCTCCCAGGCCGTGCGCGAGCTGGGACAGATCGGCGCCACCGGGCTGATCGGCACGCTCATGGTCGTGGCCATCGTGCGAGAGCTGGGGCCGCTGATCACCGCCCTCGCGATCGTGGGCCGGTCCGGCACGGCGATCGCGGCCGAGCTGGCGACCAATACGGTGATGGGTGAGGCGCGCGCGCTCGAGGGCATGGGGATCGACCCCCGGCAGTACCTCGTGCTCCCCCGCTTCATCGGCGCCGTGGCGAGCGTGTTCGCGCTGCTGGTGTTGTTCGATCTCGTGGCGATCACCGCCGGATTCGCGGCCGCCCGGTTCAACGGCATGACCGGCACGCGTTACGCCGAAATCGTCCTCCAGTCGCTTTCCCTGCACGACGTGTGGCTGACGGTGGGCAAGGCCCTCGCCTTCGGGCTGATCGTCGGCATCGTGCCGAGCTACTTCGGCCTGTCGGTGCGACGCGCCGCGACCAATGTCCCCATCGCCGTGAGCCGGGCGACGGTCGCATCGATCGTCGGCGTGTTCTTGTGTTCCGCCCTGTTCGTGCTGCTGGGCTGAACGCGTGACCGCTCCGCCGCTCGTCTTCGAGAATCTGCCCCTCACGGAGCGGAGCCGGACCACGTTTTCGCTCACCCTCGCCTCGCACCAGACGATCGCCGTCCTGGGCGACGAGGAAAGCGGGGTCGATCAGCTCGGCGGGTACGCCCTCGGGCTGGAATCCCCGCCGGGGGGGCGGGTGCTCGTGTTCGACACGGCGATCGCCGAGCTTCCCCTGCCGCAGCGCTTGGCATTCCGGCACCGGGTCGGATACCTTCCGGCGGGCGACGGTCTGCTGCAGAATCTCTCCCTGCGCGACAACA
The DNA here is from genome assembly GCA_035456525.1 of Gemmatimonadales bacterium. Classification (GTDB taxonomy): domain Bacteria; phylum Gemmatimonadota; class Gemmatimonadetes; order Gemmatimonadales; family GWC2-71-9; genus DASTHG01. Next base: position 8,252 of record DATICZ010000033.1, on the reverse strand, counting down.
TCGCATTGCCGCTGCGCTTCGGGAGCGACGCGCGCCCACGGGAGATCGACGGCCGCGTCGCCGTGATCGTGGCCGCTCTGAGGCTCGGTGAAGCGGCCGACCGCCGCCCCGCCCAGGGGACGGAGGAGGAGTGCCGGCGCGCCGCGCTGGCGCGGGCCGTGGCCTTCGACCCGACCCTGTTGGTGCTGGAGCAGCCCTTCGACGGGATCACCGCGCGCGCGGCCGCGGAGCTGCTGGAGATCGCGCGCGGCGGGGAAACGGCAGAAGGCGCACGCCGCACGATTCTCATCACCGGTCAGGAAATCCCGACGGTCGTGCAGCGCCGCTGTGATCGCGTCTACCGGCTCACGCGCGCCGGGACGCTCGAGCTGGAGACGGTCTGATGCGAGGGTCCGTGGACACCACCCGGCAGGACTTCATCGTGGGGCTCGTGATCGTGGGCGCGATCGCCGTGGTCGTGGGCGCGCTCCTGGCGACGAGCGGGTGGGGCGAGCGCCGTTACGACCTCTACCTCCGCGCCGCGAGCGCCGAAGGGCTGACGGCCGACAGCAAGGTGCTGCTGCAGGGGCTGGAAGTCGGACGGGTGATGCGGGTCTCACCCCGCGTGGACTCCACCACGCGGACCGTGTCTTTCGTGGCGAAATTGTCGATGATCGAGCGCTTCTCGGGCGGTGCGGACCTGCGGCTGCCGGCCGGCACCCGCGGACGCCTCGAGCCCGCGAGCCAGATCTCCTCCACGGTATTGATCCGGATCGTCCTGCCCGACTCGGGCGGCCGCACCGCCCGGCTGCTCGCCGAGGGCGACACGATCGATTCCGACCGCAAGGTCCCCGTGATGGATCAGGTCGCCGAGGTGGCGCAGCAGCTCTCCAAGGAGGTCCAGGAGGTATTGCATCGCACCCACCAATCGCTGGAGCGCGTGGACGCCATCCTGGCCCAGGCGAACGGCGTGCTGAAGGACATCCGGCCCAGCGTGGAGACGACGCTGGCCGATGTGTCGACGACGATGGGACACGTCAACAAGCTGGTCCAGCGCCTCGACCCGGGGCTCGCCGACTCGGTGTCGCGGGCCATCGCCCTGTCGACCCGCGTCCTGCTCCGCGTCGATTCCCTCGCGGCCCAGGCGGGCCAGATGACGACCGAGAATCGCGAGGATGTCCGCATCGCGGTGGCCAACCTCACCCAGCTGACCCGGCAGCTCAATCACCTCGCCGAACAAGTGTCCCGCCGTCCGTACCGCCTGCTCACCGGCGTGAAACCGCTGCCATCCGACTCCGCGCCGCGCGGCGGCACGCAGGACAGCATCCCGTGAACTATCTGCTGCTGCACCCGGACGGCTGGTCCCCGGCGCCGCTTGCGCCGGCGCTGGAAACCGCCCGGGTGGAGGCACGGGGCATCCGGGGGCCGGCGGACCTGCTCCCGGACGAGCGACCCACCGTGTTCCTCCTGCCCCAGGACGGCCGGAACACGTTCCCGCTCAACGCGTTGCGGACGTTCGTCGACGGCGGCGGCGCGATCGTCGCGCTGGGAGCGGAGAACGAAGACGACGTGCCCGAGTGTCTCCCGACCGAGTTGCTGAGCGCGTTCGTGCCCCATCCGGGCGGCGTGCGCCAGCTGCTCGTGGCCATCCGGGCGGCCTACCGGGAGGCGGCAGCGCGCGCCGAAGCCGCCCGCCAGCGCCGCGAGGCGGTGCAGCGCGGCCACGAGGTCGCCGAATTGGCCGGGATCGGCGCCAAGCTGATGACCGAGCGCGACCCGGAGAAGCTGCTCGACGACATCCTCACCCAGGCGCGGCGCCTCACCCAGTCGGACGCTGGCAGCCTCTACCTGCTGGTTGAGGCAGACCGCCCGGAGGAGCCCGGCGAGGCAACCGCTACCGAGCGGAGCGACGGGACCGAGCAGGAGAGCGTCAAGCGACTCCAGTTCCGGCTGGCGCACAACTTCACGCTGCCCAACGTGCCCCTGGTGCAATTCACGATGGCGCTCGACCGCACCAGCCTCGCAGGCTATGCGGCCGTCACGGGAGAGCCGCTGGTCCTCGACGACGCGTATGCCCTGCAGTCCGACGTCGAGTACACGATCAACCGCTCCTTCGACGAGCGCCACGGCTACCGGTCGAAGTCGATGCTCGTGATCCCGATGAAGGACCACAAGGAGGAGATCATCGGGGTGTTACAGCTGATCAACCGCAAGCGCGATCCCAACGCGCGGCTCGCCTCGATCGACGACGTCGAGCGCCAGGTCATTCCCTACTCGAAGCGGACCATCGAGCTGGTGACCGCGCTCGCCGGGCAAGCGGCGGTGTCGATCGAGAACAGCCGGCTGTACGAGCAGATCGAGAAGATGTTCGAAGGATTCGTCAACGCGGCCGTGCAGGCCATCGAGCAACGGGATCCGGTCACCCAGGGCCACAGCAAGCGCGTGGCGACGTCCACGGTAATCCTGGCCGAAAAGGTGGACCGGATCGGGCTCGCCCGCTTCAGCGAGGAGCAGATCCACGAGATCAAGTACGCCGGCTTGCTCCACGACTTCGGAAAGGTCGGCGTGCGCGAGCACGTCTTGAGGAAAGCGAAGAAGCTGTATCCTGGGCAGCTGGACCTGATCAAGCAGCGGCACGCCTTCGTCCGCCGCACCCTCGAGCGGGATTTCTGGCGCGCCCGGACCGAATTCCTCGAGCAGCAGGGACTCGAGGGCTACGAGGACTTCGTCGCCAAGCTGGATCAGCAACAGCGGTCGGAGATCGAACAACTCGATCACTTCATTCAGGCCGTGCTCAAGGCGAATGAGCCCACCCTGCTGCCGTCCGAGACCGAGGCCGACCTGGTGAGGTATGGACGAGAGACCTTCGTGGACCTCGAAGGTCAAGCGCAGCCGCTCCTCACCGAGGAGGAGGTGCGCTATCTCAGGATCCGCCAAGGCAGCCTCGACGAGCGGGAGCGGGAGCAGATCGAGAGCCACGTCACTCAGACTTGGGAGTTCCTCCAGGAGATACCCTGGACGCCTGAGCTCAGAGAGATCCCCGCCATCGCGTACGGCCATCACGAGAAGCTGGATGGAACCGGCTATCCGCGGAAAATCTCGGGCCCGGAAATCAAGATTCAGACACGCATGATGACGATCAGCGACATCTACGACGCCCTGACGTCGCCGGACCGGCCGTACAAGGTAGGGCTTCCCCCGCCGAAGGCCCTCGACATCATGGACCGGGAGCTCGTCAAGACGGGGCAGCTCGACCAGCGGCTATTCCAGGTGTTCGTCGAAGCGGAGGTCTACGTGGACCCCCGACTCCTCACCCTCCGATATCCACCGAGCCGCTGAACGTATCGCACGCGTCGATCCGGCCGGTCGTGTAGCCGCGCCGGAACCAGGCCGCCCGCTCCGCCGATGAACCGTGGGTGAAGGTCTCCGGATTGACGTGCCCCGTCGCCATACGCTGCAGCCGATCATCGCCCACCGCCGCGGCGGCATTGATGCCCTCCTCCAGGTCACCGGCCTCGAGCAGATGCTCCTGGTCCGCCACATGCGCCCAGATGCCGGCGTAGCAGTCGGCCTGGAGCTCCAGCCGGACCGATTGATCCTGCCCCCGCCGGCGCACTCGTGCCTCCGTCCCCATCAGCGTCTGGACGTGGTGCCCGATCTCGTGCGCAAGCACATAGGCCTGGGCGAAGTCGCCGGTGGCGCCGAATTGATCGCGTAGCTCCTGGTAAAAGCCCAGGTCGATGTACACCTTCTGATCCCCCGGACAATAGAACGGTCCCGTGGCCGTCTCGGCGTAGCCGCACGCCGACTCGCTGTAGTCGCGAAACAGCACGAGATGGGCGTCCTGATACGGCACGCCCACCGCCGGCAGCGCCCGCGCCCAGGAGGCCTGCACACTGTCGAGCACGAACGAGACGAACTGCACCAGCGTGTCCTCCTGCGGCGAGGAGGTCCGGGGGACGCCGGTCGAGGTGGTGCCGCCGGGGGTCTCGAAGAACTGGAACAGGTTCTGGCGGAAGATCAGGCTCAAGACGAGCAGCACGAGCGCCCCTCCCAGCCCGAGCCGCAACCCACCGCCGCCAAAGCCGCCGCCGCCGCCCGTCTGCCCGCGGCGGTCCTCGACGTTCTGACTGGTGCCTCCGGGCGTCCACTTCATGAGGTCCCTCCCCTCCCGGTCGACCCGCCAGTCATTCCGGCCAGAATCGATCGGCCAGCTGGGTGGTGCGCGAATCGGGCGGCACGGGAGCGCCGTTCAGGCGCTCGATCGGAACGACTCCCCGAATCGCGCTCGTGGCGAACAGCCCTCGCCCGACGAGATCGCCGGGCACGCGCTCGCGCTCCATCGTCGGCACGAGCTCCATGACGCGGCCGCGCGCCACGCCGGGAAGCACGCCCAGGGACAGCGGCGGCGTCGCCAGACCATCCGCCTCCCACCAGAAGATATTCCACGCCGTGCCTTCGGCGACCACCCCTCCCGGGGTGATCAACACGGCGTCGTCGGCCCCTCCCCCGACGGCACGCGCCTCCGCCAGCGCCGCTTCGAACGCGGCCCGGGAGGTGACCTTGTAGGGATAGGGCGCATGGGGCGTGGAGGCGACGAAGATGGCGAGCGGGAGGAGCGACGGGAGGTCCCGCGTGGTCACCGTGGCCCCGCGTGCGTTCACTTCGACCCGTACCACGCCGTCGCGCCCGCCGGACCGGCGCGCGACTGCTTCGGCGAGCGAGGGCTCCGGCTGCGGCAGCCCGAGTGCGCCGCACGCCGCAGCGAGCCGGGCCTCGTGGCGCTCCAGTAACGGGGCTCGCCCCGCGCGTATCCGGATCGTTTCGAAGACCGCCGCGCTCATGCGTCGGCGAGTGACGCGCCGAACGCGAGCCGCACCGCCGCCGCCTTGCGCAGGGATTCCCGCCACTCACGCTCCGGAATCGAGTCGGCGACGATCCCCGCCCCCGCCTGGATCAGCACGCGACCCCCGGACACCACGGCGCTGCGGATGACGATGTTGAGCTGCAGCCCATCCACACCGATCCACCCCAGGGCGCCGGTGTAGGCGCCTCGGCCCACCGGCTCGAGCTCGCGAATGATCTCCATCGCACGGAGCTTGGGGCACCCGGTGATCGTACCACCGGGGAACACACTCCCGACCACATCGGCCACGTCCGCCTCGAGGCGCAGGCGGCCACGCACCTCGGACACGAGGTGGAACACGTGCGAGTACTCCTCGACGACCTCCAGCTCGGCCACATGCACCGAGCCGAAGGTCGAGACCCGGCCGAGGTCGTTACGCGCCAGATCGACGAGCATCAGATGCTCGGCGCGCTCCTTTTCGTCGAGCCGCAGCTCGTCTCGCATGCGCCTGTCGGCTTCCAGGTTCCCGGTCTTTTTGCGCGTGCCCGCAATCGGCCGGGTGCGCGCACGCCGCCCGTCCGGCCCCATAGTCACCTCGATCAGCAGCTCAGGCGAGCCGCACACGAGCTGCCAGTCGCCGAAATCGACGAATCCCATCCACGGCGACGGGTTGACTTCGCGCAGCCTCCGATAGGCGTCCCACGCCGTTCCCGGGTATTCCCGGCGCTCGGCCACGGCGAGGTTGACCTGATAGATGTCACCGGCGGCGATGTACTCATGCGCACGACGTACGGCCGCCTCGAACCTCGGCGCATCGAACGAGCGCCAGGGCCGTGTGGCGAGCACCGGCGGTGGGGGCGGTGGAACCGCGAGGCCGGAATCGGGAGCATCGCGCCAGCGCGCTTCCGCCTCCGGGCCATCCAGACGGAGCGCGCGGCCGTCGCTCCCCAACAGGATCCGGTTGGCGGGCACGAACCAGTCCGCGAGCGGCTGGAAGAGCGCGGCTTCGGACGGTGGCACCCACGGCGGAAGGCCGGATTCATAACTCAACACGCCGTACCACGGCATCCCTTCACCGGGCGTCGGCGTGAGGCTTCCCGGCTCTCCCAGGGAGCGACGCCACTGCCGGGCGGCCCCCCAGACGAGATGCGTGAGACCGGTCCCACGGCCGTCTTCCAGGAGCGCAAAGGGCGGGTCGAGGGTCGCGGCGAGCGCCAGCAGGCGCTCCACAGCGGCGGCCGGATGGACCTGAAGCGTCGTCAGGTCAGCGCGTACCACGCTGCTCGATCAGTTGCGCGATCCTCGCGCACGCCTCGACGATCTCGCGGCGGCGCTCCTCGCGCACGATCGGCGTGCTCTTGGCGTTGGTGGCGACCTGCTCCCGCGCGATCTCCAGGGTGGTCCGACCGTAAGGATCGCGCACCAGGGGATCGGCGCCGCGGGACAGGAGCAGCTCCACCACCTCGGGATGTCCCCAGATCGTGGCGAGCTGCAGCGGCGTCCATCCGCCCACTACGGCGTTCACCTGGCGCCGTGAGCTGCGGACCAGGTCCTTCACATGGTCCACCAGGCCATACGCAGCCGCCTGATGCAGGTCCACCTCGGCGCCGCGGTCGTAGAGGTGGCGCACCATCTCACGGCGCCCTTCCTCGTTGGCCCAGGCGATCGGCGTCATCTGATAGGTGTCGTCGCGCGCGTTCACGTCGGCCCGGGCGGTGATGAGGAGATCCACCATCGCGCGGTCACCGGCGATCGCGGCGAAGTGCAGCGCCGTGGCCCCTTCGCTGCGCGCGTGGGCGAGCGCCGGGGTCTGCGTGACGAGCTCACGCACCCGATCGATCGAACCCGCGCGCACCGCGTTGAAGAAATCTGTGGAGTTGTCCATCCGTCTCTGGGTTGGGAGAGCGCCCTGCGAGGCTACCGGGCCGGCATGGGTGTAGCCGGGGGTGACATTGTCGTGATTGACCATCGCACCTCCACGTGACCAAGCATGATGGTAGAAAGCTGTGTCGACGCGCCTGCCGGGGCAACCGTGACAGGCCGGCCCCCTCGTCGGAATCGACGAGAGCGCCGGCGTCCACTCTGAAGTAGGCCGGTCAGCAGCCCGACGAGGAGTAGCTCACGTCGCGATCGGCATATACGAGACAGCCGTTCCCGTCGCTTCCGAACATCCCACCCAGTCGATTGTACACGCTGTAGGCGCCACCCCCGGCTCCCTGCGCGGCGCGCGCCCGGCCCCCCTCGAAGCCCAGTCACCTTCGCCACCCTGGCGTGCCAGCCGACGATTCCCCGGACATCACGCTGACAACCATCAGAGACGCGCCCTCACGAGGCCAAGAGTTTTCCCGCGACGAAGAGCAGCAGGACGCCGAACGCCCGCTTGAGCCACACGTCCGACAACGACCCCGCGAGCTTCGCGCCCAGCAGCGCCCCGAGAAACAGTCCCACGGCGATGAGCGCCGCATACGGCAGGTTCACCTGCCCGCGTTTGTAGTACTGGAGAAACCCGAGCAATCCCACCGGGAGCAGCAGCGCGGCGAGGGACGTGCCATTGGCCGTGTGCTGCGGGATCTTGCCCAGCAGCACGAGACCCGGCACGATGACGATCGCTCCCCCCACGCCGAACAACCCCGACACCACTCCCGCCACGAGCCCGAGCAACGCCACCAGCGTGTAGTTCATGAATCACTCCTTGGATTCAAAGACTCTCCCCATCCTCCGCCGCCCGGCGTCTCGATGCGCAGCACATCTCCGGCCTCGAGCCGCAGATTCGCCTTGGCCGGCAGCGGCGCGTCATTCAGGAGATTCCGCCCGCACGCTCCGCCGGCGCCGCCCGCGGCCCCACCGGGAGCGTGGCGGCGCCGCTCGCTCAGGATGCTCAGCTCCGCCGGCGCGAGCAGCTCGATCTCGCGCACCACCCCTTCTCCACCACGCCACCGGCCAGCGCCTCCACTGCCGCGGCGCAGGCTGTAGCGCCGGACTCGCACGGGGTATTCCAGCTCCAGCACTTCGACCGGCGTGTTCCGGGTGTTCGACATCCCGGCGTGCACGGCCGAGGGACCGGGGGCGGACGGACCGGCTCCCTGCCCACCACCCAGCGTCTCGTAGTAGGTCCAGCCTGGGCCCCCCAGGGTGATGTTGTTCATCGTTCCCTGGCCCTGCGCGGGTACTGCCAAGCCCGCCGCGGCGAGTGCCTGGAACACCACGTCGGCAATGCGCTGCGACGTCTCGACGTTTCCCGCCGCCACGGCGCTGGGCCGATGGGCGTCCACGAGGCATCCCCGCGGGGCCGTGACCCGGACCGCCCGCTCCACCCCGCCGTTCATCGGCACGTCGTCCGCCAGCAGCGTGCGGACCACGAACAACACCGCCGACCGCGCCACGCCGAGCGGGCAGTTGACGTTGCCTCGGGCGGCGGGCGCCGTGC
>DATICZ010000032.1:0-3516 GCA_035456525.1 Gemmatimonadales bacterium | reverse complement strand
GCAAACTCAAGGGCACCCTGGTGGTCACCGCGTTCCAGCGCGGCGCGCCGCCCGATGCCGCCTTCCACGCGCCGGCGGGGTACGCGGAGAAGGCGATGCCCGAGATGATGGGCGGCAGCCGGCGTCCCTAGCCGGCGCGAGGCGCTGACACCGGGGGACCGAACGTAACGGCGGCGGTCGCCTCCCGCATGTGCGCCCACAGGGCGGCGACGTGCGCTCGCTCCGTCGTTTCGGCGCCGATCGACACCCGCACCGCCCAGCGCCCGCCCAGGACGGCGGGCGTGACGAACGCGGCGCCGGACTGATTCAGACGCCCCACCCACTCCAGGGTATGGCGATCGAGCGCTTCGCCATCGATCCCGGGTGGCCGGTGACGCACGCACACCGTCTGCAACGGGACCGGGGCCACGCGCTCCCACTGCGGGGTCGCATCCACCTGGGCGGCGAGCCACTGGGCGTTCGCGAGGTCGCGCCGCAGCCGGGCCTGCAGCCCGGCCACGCCCTCGGCGCGGATCAGGGCCCAGAGCTTCAGCGCGCGAAACCGGCGCCCCAGCGGGATGTTCCAGTCGCGCAGATTGACGGTCTGCGCGTCGGCCGGGGTGCGCAGGTAGCTCGGATTCGTGGACATCACTCGCACCAAGTGCTCGACGTCGCGCACGTAGTAGAGCGAGCAGTCGAATGCCGCGCCGAGCCACTTGTGAGCGTTGATGACGATCGAGTCGGCCGCTTCGATCCCGCTCCACAGGCGGCGGCACTCGGGCAGGATCATGGCCGAGCCGGCCATCGCCGCGTCCGCGTGCAGCCAGCATCCGTATTCGCGCGCCAGCGCCGCGATCGGCTCGAGCGGATCGAACGCCGTGGTCCCTGTCGTGCCGACGGTGGCGATGATCGCGCAGGGGACGAGACCCTGCGCCCGGTCGGCGGCGAGGGCGTCGCGCAACGCGTCGGGCCGCAGCGCGAACGCGTCGTCCACAGGAATCGCCCGGAGGTGTGCCCGGCCGAATCCCGCGAGCAGCGCCGCCTTCTCGACCGAGCTGTTGCTCTGTGCCGTGGTGTAGACCACGAGCGGGTGAGCCACCGCCTGCAGGCCACCGGCATGCAGACTGAAGCCGCTGGCGCGCTCGCGGGCGCACAGCAGGGCGACGAGCGTGGCGGTCGAGGCGGTATCGTGGATCGCGCCGTTCCACGCTTCGGAGAGTCCCACCATCTGCCGCACCCAGTCGGCGGTGAGCAGTTCCAGCTCCGTCAGGGCGGGGGAAGCCTGCCAGTTGAGACCGATCACGCCGAGCCCGGTCGAGAGGAAATCGCCCAGCACGCTCGCGAGCGACCGGTTGGAGGGGAAATACGCGAAGAACGAGGGGTGTTGCCAATGCGTGACGCCGGGGAGGATCACCGCTTCCAGATCGCGCATCAGGGCTTCGAACGGCTCGGGGTCGTTGGGGGGCTGGGCCGGCAGCCGGCCGCGAACCGCTCCGGGCGCGACCTGCGCGAGCACCGGGAGAGTGGCCACGCGGCTCTGGTAATCGGCGATCCAGTCCACGACCCGGTGAGCCTGGCGGCGGAATTCCTCGGGCGTCATCGGCGGCTGCGCCACAGGCGCTTCAAGAGGGAAATCTGCCCGCCATGGTAGCAGTCATGCGCCGCGATGCCTACGATCATCTCGCCGAAGGTCCAGCGCTTCCCCGCGGGCGGGATGCGATTCCAGCGACCGGTCGAGAAGCGCTTGATCGCCCTGACCAGCGCCGCGTGCTCGGCGGCGAGGAGCGCGCGGTCCTTCGCCCAGGCCCGCGCGTCCGGACGCAGCGGCAACGCGGGCCAGTTGGCGGGGGAGCGCGGGAACGGGGGACTATCGGGCTCGAGATGGCGACGCACGGCGTAGTTCCAGTAGGCGATGTGCAGCACCAATTCCCAGATGCTGTGCCTCCCCGGCGCGGGTTGCCAGCGCGCCTGGGCCGCCGTGACGCCGCGCAGTGCACCCGTGACGGTCGGGCCGTGCCACGCCCCGTGCCCGCGGGGGTCGAGCTCGGCAGACAGCAGTGCGTTGATCATGGCTCGAACCTGACGGCGTTCTCATTGGTGGGCAAGGGGTTAGCCGGGGTTGCGCGCGCGATATCTGTATGATATCGTATTGCTAGCAACTAACCAGTGAGGGTACTCCCGTGGTTCGCGAGTCCAAGGTTCACGCCCTGCCCGGCGGTGTCATGATTCTCGTGTTGCTCGCGCTGTCGGGCCTAACCGTCTGGCGGCTCGTGACCGCGGCGCAGACAGGCTCCCCCTGGCCGATCTCGTGGTGGTCGCTGGCCGTCGCGTTCGTGACCTTCCTCTGGTTCGGGTTCTTCGTGGTGCAGCCGAATTTTGCGCAGGTGCTCCAGCTGTTCGGCCGTTACGTGGGCAGCGCGAAGGACGCCGGGTTGTGGTGGGCGAACCCGCTCTACACCAAGCGGCGCGTGTCGCTGCGGGTGCGCAACTTCGAGACGGCCAAGCTCAAAGTGAACGATCACAGCTCCAATCCGATCGAGATCGCGGCGGTGGTGGTGTGGCAGGTGGTGGACACGGCGGAGGCCGTGTTCGAGGTGGACGACTACGACAACTACGTGCACGTGCAGAGCGAGTCGGCGTTGCGCGGGCTCGCAAACCAGTATCCCTACGATGCGCACGAGGAAGGGCAGATGGCGCTCGCGAGCCACACCGCCGAAGTCGCGGAGAAGCTCAAGGGCGAGATCCAGGAGCGGCTGGCGAAAGCCGGGGTGCGGGTGCTCGAAGCGCGCATCAGCCATCTGGCCTACGCGCCGGAGATCGCCTCGGTGATGCTGCGGCGCCAGCAGGCCAGCGCCATCATCGCAGCCCGCCGGAAGATCGTCGACGGCGCCGTGGGAATGGTGGAGCAGGCCCTGGCGCAGCTGTCGGAGAAGCAGATCGTGCACCTGGACGAGGAGCGCAAGGCGGCGATGGTCAGTAACCTGCTGGTGGTGCTGTGCTCCGAGCAGGGGACCCAGCCCGTCGTCAACACCGGCACCTTGTACAGCTAGGGAGGCGGAGCCCGTGGCGGAGCGTCGCCCGTTCCTGCTCCGGATCGATTCGGGGCTGTACGACACGCTGCAGCGCTGGGCGGGTGACGAGCTGCGCAGTCTCAACGGACAGATCGAGTTTCTGCTGCGGCGCGCCGCCGTAGAGGCGGGTCGACTGCGGGGAGAGAGGACGCAAGATGAAGAGCATCGCAAGACCTAGAAGGCTCGCCGTCGCACTGCTGCTGCTGGCGGCCTGGGGCGAGACGCTCCGTGCCCAGCAACCGGCGGGATTCGCCGGGTTGTACCGGATGTTCCAGGCCGGAGCCGAAGTGGGCCGCGAGCAGTTCCGCCGCTCGCCGGGACTCGCGGAGATGTCGGTCGTCGTGCCGCTGCTCGGGCTGAAGCTCGACAGCCGGACCGAGTTCGATTCCACCGGCAGCTTCCGGCGCTTCGAGGCGCAGGTCTACAATGCCGCGGGCGACAGCCTGCGCGGCTCTTACACGGTCAC
>DATICZ010000031.1:0-9061 GCA_035456525.1 Gemmatimonadales bacterium | reverse complement strand
TACAAGGGCCGCCAGGGCATCTATGAGGTGATGTCGATGTCGAGCGCGCTGCGGCGGGCGGTGCTGAAGGGCGCCTCCTCCGAGGAGCTGCAGCAGGCCGCGGTGGGCGAGGGCATGCTGACCCTGCGGATGGACGGGATGGTGAAGGTGAAGCGGGGGATCACCACACTCGAGGAAGTCGTGAAGGAGACTGCGGCATGACGGCTGGCGGTGGCGTCGGGACACGCATCAACCTGCGTGCCTTGCTGGAGGAGATGATCGAGCAGGACGCGTCGGACCTGCACATCGTGGCGGGGGAGCGTCCCAAGCTGCGGGTGGACGGTGACATCACGAACTCGTCGGTGGAGGACGTCCTCACGCCGAAAGACACGCTGACGCTGGCGTACTCGGTGCTGACCGAGAACCAGAAGAAGCGGTTCGAAACGGAGAGCGAGCTGGACTTCTCGTTCGGGATCCAGAACCTGGCCCGCTTCCGCGGCAACTGCTTCAAGCAGCGCGGCTGCGTGTCGCTGGTGATCCGGCAGATCCCCTTCAACGTCCGCACGTTCGAGGATCTGGGGCTCCCCCCGATCGTCGCCAAGCTGGCCGAGCGGCCGCGCGGCCTGGTATTGGTCACCGGCCCCACTGGCTCGGGGAAGAGCACGACCCTGGCCGCGATGATCGACAAGATCAACAAGGAGCTGAAGGGGCACATCATCACGGTGGAGGACCCGATCGAGTTCATCCACCGCCACCAGCAGTGCCTCGTGAACCAGCGCGAGGTCGGGACCGACACGAACAGCTTCGCGGCGGCCCTGAAGTACGCGCTGCGGCAGGACCCGGACGTCGTGCTGATCGGCGAGATGCGCGACCTCGAGACCACACAGTCGGCGCTCACCATCGCCGAGACCGGCCATCTGGCGTTTGCCACGCTGCACACCAACTCGGCGGCGGAGACGATCAACCGCATCATCGACATCTTTCCGGCGCACCAGCAGTCCCAGATCCGCGCCCAGCTGGCGTTCGTGCTCGAGGGCGTGATCACCCAGACGCTGCTGCAGAAGGCGAAGGGCCGGGGCCGGGTCATGGCGGCGGAGATCATGGTGTGCACGCCGGCGATCCGCGCGCTGATCCGCGACGACAAGGTGCATCAGATCTACTCCGCGATGCAGGCCGGGAAGAAGCACGGCATGCAGACGCTCAACGACGCCCTGTATCAGCTGTACATGCAGCGCGACGTGATCAAGGAGGAATGCCTGCGCGTCTCATCCGACCCGAACGAGTTCCTCCGGATGATCGGCGAGACGCCGGCCGAGGAGGGCAGTGGGGGACCGCCGGCGGCCGCGGGAGCGTCCCGGGTCGCCGCCCGGCGCTGACCACGACCGGCAGGAGGATGCTTCATGCCATTGTTTGAATACACCGCGCGCAATCTCAAGGGCGACCTGGTCAAGGATCAGGTCGACCTGCCGAGCAAAGACGACGTCATCGCCCACCTGCGCAAGAACCGCCTCGTGGTGGTGCAGGTGCGGCAGGCCCCGGCCTCGGTCTCGCTCGGCGGCATGTTCAAGGCCGGGGTGAAGACCCGGGACGTCGTCATCTTCACGCGCCAGTTCGCCACGATGATCAACGCCGGACTGCCCCTCGTCCAGGCGCTGGACATCCTCGCGCAACAGACCGAGAACAAGATGCTGGCCGGCGTCACCCGCCAGGTCGTCTACGACGTGGAAAGCGGCCAGACCCTGGCCGACGCGCTGCGCAAGCATCCCAAGGCGTTCTCCGACCTGTACGTCAACATGGTGGCGGCCGGCGAGGCGGGCGGTATTCTCGACACCATCCTGCAGCGGCTCGCCCAGTTCCTCGAGAAGAACGACGCCATCATCCGCAAGGTGAAAGGCGCCATGGTGTACCCGGCGGTGATCATGTCGGTGGCGGTCATCGCCGTGACGGTATTGCTGATCTTCGTGATCCCGACCTTCCAGAACATGTTCGCGTCGGTGAACCTCGAGCTGCCCCTTCCCACCCGCATCGTGATCGGACTCTCGAACGCGCTGAAACACTACTGGTGGGTCCTGATCGGGGGCATCATCCTCGCCATCTTTTCGATCAATCGCTACTACAAGACGGCCTCCGGCCGCCTGCAGATCGATTCCATGATGCTGCGCTTCCCGGTCATCGGGGACGTGCTGCGCAAGTCCGCCGTGTCGCGCTTCACGCGCACGCTCGGAACCCTGATCTCCTCGGGCGTCTCCATTCTCGACGGCCTGGAGATCACGGCCCGCACCGCGGGCAACATGGTCATCCACAACGCGGTCATGGAGTCGCGGGCGTCCATCGCGGGCGGCGACACGATCGCGGCGCCGCTGCAACGCTCCAAGGTGTTTCCGCCGATGGTGATCTCCATGATCGCGGTGGGCGAGCAGACGGGCGGCCTGGACGAAATGCTCTCCAAGATCGCCGACTTCTACGACGAGGAGGTCGACGCCGCCGTTGGCACCATGCTGTCCCTCATGGAGCCGATCATGATCGTCGTCCTCGGCGTGGTCGTGGGCGGCATGGTCGTCGCCATGTACCTGCCGATCTTCGACATGGTGAACGCGGTGCAATAACGGGGACGAGGGACGTGGGAGGAGGGACGGGAGGGGCGTCGCGAAGGCGCCCCTTTTCGCGTTCGCAATCCACCCGTCTCTCGTCCCCCGTCCCTCGTCCCTTCTCTTGCATTCTGCCACAGTCGGTCCAATACTTACGGGCCCGGACCCGGCCATCGGCCACGACGGGGCTGTCTAATTCATTGCCGGAATTGAGGTTGGATGCGCTGGTTTGGCAGGTCTTCCAGAGCGTCGGTCATGCCGGGCCCGCGAGCCCTGCTCCGATTCATGTATCTGTGGCGGTTCTCGGTGGCGATCGCCATCTACCTGAGCGCCGCGCTGCGCGTACGGGTCGTGGCGCCGCTTGATCTGCTGGTCACGTCCATCCTGTTGTTCGCGACGCTCGCCTTCACCAGTGCCTCCTACTGGCACAGTCACGTCCGCAACCGTTTGCCGGGGCGCACGTTCCTGTACCTCCAGGCGCTGTACGACGTGGCGCTCGTCACGACGGTCGTCCACGTCACCGGTGGACCCGAGAGCGATTTCCAGAGCCTCTACGTCCCCGTCATCGCCGTGACCGCCGTGCTGATGCCCCCCGCCAGCACCGCCCTTGTGACGGCGCTGGCGGCGCTCGCCTATCTCGCGGATCTGTTGTGGGGCCATCACGCCGCCGTGAACGGCACCCTGTGGCTCCAGCTCGGCCTGTTCGGGCTGGTGGCGGCGGTCCCGGCGTATTTCTCCTCCCGCATCAAGGTGATGAGCGCGGAGCACGAGGCGCTCGCCGTCGAGCTGCGGCAGGCCCGGCTCGAAGCGAGCGACGTGCTGCATAACCTGGCGAGCGGCGTGCTCACCGTGGATGCGGACGGCAAGCTCCTGTTCGCCAACCCGGCCGCGGAGCAGATCCTGGCGTTCCGCGCGAAGGACTGGCTGGGCCGCGTCTTCCTGCCGGAGCTGGCGCGCACCAGCCCCGAGTTCTGGGCGGCGGTCGCGGCCACCACGCGCCGCGGCATCCGGCTGATGCGCGTCGAGGCCACCGTGCGGCGCGGCGAGCGCAGCTTCCCCGTGGGTCTCACGACCACGACGATCGCCGGGAACGCGGGGCTGCCGCCGCGCGTGACGGCCATTTTCACCGATATCTCCGACTCCAAGCGCCTCGAGGAGCTGCACCTTCGCGCCGAGCGACTCGAGGCGGTGGCCGAGCTCTCCGCCGGGCTGGCGCACGAGATCAAGAACCCGCTCGCCTCCATCCGGTCGTCGGTGGAGCAGCTGTCCCGGTCCAACCGGACGAATCCGGACGAGCGGTTTCTCGCGAGCCTGATCGTCCGAGAGAGCGACCGGCTCAGCCGGCTGCTCTCGGAATTCCTGGATTTTTCCCGCGTCCGGGTCACCGAGTATCGCGCGGTCGACCTGCGCGCCGTGGCGGGGGCGGCGGTCCGCCTGGTGCGCCAGCATCCGGATTGCCCGGCCGACGTGCAGATCGAATTCGTCGGCGGCCCCACGCCCATGGAGGGCGACGAGGACCTGCTGCACCGCGTGGTCTCCAACCTCGTGCTCAACGCCGTCCAGGCGAGCGGTCCGGGAGTCCACGTCCGCGTGTTCACGGGGCGGCCGCGGCCCGAGGAAGTGCCGGCCGGGTTCACCATGGAGAATCCGGTCGCCCTGCGGGTGAGCGACAACGGTCCGGGGATTCCGGAGGCGGTGCGCGAGCGGCTGTTCGAGCCGTTCGTCACGGGACGCCAGGGCGGGACCGGTCTCGGGCTCGCCATCGTGCAGCGCGCCGTCGCCGCCCACCGGGGGATGGTCCTGGTGGACTCCACTCCGGGGCACGGCACGACGTTCACGGTGTTTTTCCCGGCCGCGCGCCGGAAGGAAGAAGCCGCATGACCGGCAGCTCCGTCGCTCCCACGCTCCTGATCGTCGATGACGAGTCGGCCATTCTCGACGCGCTTCGCATCCTGCTCAAGAATGAGGGCTTCGACGTGCTCACGGCCCAGGGCGGGAAGGCGGGCCTGGAGCAGCTCAGGAACGCGGCGCCGGACATCGTCCTCACCGACGTGCGCATGCCGCTGGTCACGGGCCTCGACATTCTGACGGCCGTCCGCCAGCAGGATCCGGAGACGCCGGTCATCCTCATGACCGCCCAGGCCTCGCTGCAGACGGCCATCCAGGCGGTGAACGAGGGCGCCTTCTATTACATCCAGAAGCCGTTCTCCAATGACGACCTCGTGGCGATCTGCCGCCGCGCGGCCGAGCACCGGCGGTTGCGGGCGGAAAACAAGCAGCTGAAGCAGGAAATCCGGCGGCGCGAGCGGTCGCGCTTCGCCAAGCCGCTCGGCAAGTCGCGGCTGTTCGCCGACGTGCTGCGCCTGGCCGAGCAGGTGGCGCCCACCGAGAGCACGGTGCTGATCGAGGGCGAGTCCGGCACCGGCAAGGAAGTCATTGCCCGCTACATCCACGACCTGTCCTCCCGTAACGAGGGACCATTCCTGTCGCTGAACTGCGGGGCGCTCCCGGAGAGCCTGCTCGAATCGGAGCTGTTCGGACACGTCAAGGGGTCCTTCACTGGCGCCGTACGGGACAAGCAAGGTCTGTTCGCGGCTGCACGGGGAGGCACATTCTTCCTGGACGAGATCGGCGAGATGTCTCCCGCCACCCAGGTCAAGCTGCTCCGCGTCCTGCAGGAGCGGGAGGCGATCCCCGTCGGCGGCACCGAGGCGATTCCGGTGGACGTGCGCGTCGTGGCAGCGACCAACCGCGATCTGGAGGACGAGATCCGGCAGGGCCGCTTCCGCACCGATCTGTACTACCGGCTCAACGTGATCGCCATCCACCTCCCCCCGCTGCGCGATCGCCGCGACGACATCGAGATCTTCGTCACCGCCTTCCTCGAGCGTATCGCCAAGGAAAAAGGCACCCCGATGAAGCACCTGGCGCCGGAGGCCGCGGAGGCGGTCTTGAGCTACGACTGGCCCGGCAACGTGCGTGAGCTGGAGAACGCCCTCGAGCGTGCCGTCGTGTTGACGAAGGGAGAAGCGATTCCGCTCTCGGCCATGCCGGCCAAGGTCACCGAGCGCCGGGTCGAGCCGCTGGTCGCCGAACGCGTGCACCACAACCCGACCCTCGACACCATCGAGCGGGCGTACATCGCCTGGGTGCTCCAGGCGGAAGGTGGGAACAAGAGCCGCGCCGCCGAAGTCCTGGGCATCGATCCCTCGACCTTGTATCGCAAGCTGAGCCGGTACGAGGGAGGGAGTGATGCCGCGACGTGACGGCTCCGCCCGACCTGCGGCTCTCCGTGATCGTGCCCGCCTACAACGAGGCGGCCACCGCGGAGGCCGTCGTCCACCGCCTGCGCGAGGTGCCGCTCCGGCTGGAGATCATCGCGATCGATGACGCTTCCACCGACGGCACCGGGGCGATCCTGGATCGCCTGGCGCAGGCGGGACTGATCGACCGGGTCATTCACCATCCCGTGAACCGCGGTAAGGGAGCGGCGCTGCGCGCCGGGATCGCCGCCGCCACGGGCGACGTGGTCGTCGTGCAGGACGCCGATCTGGAGTACGATCCCGCCGATCTCCCCGCCCTGGTGGCGCCGATCACCAGCGGACGCGCCGACGCGGTATACGGCTCGCGGTTTCAGGGCGGCCCCCACCGGGTGCTCTACTTCTGGCACGCGGTCGGCAACTTCATCCTCACCACGCTGTCCAACATGTTCACCAACCTGAACCTGTCGGACATGGAGACGTGCTACAAGCTGGTGCGGCGGGAGTTGCTCCAGCGCCTGCCACTCACCTCCGACCGCTTCGGCTTCGAAGTGGAGCTGACGGCCCGCCTCTCCCAGGCGGGTGCGCGCATATGGGAGCTGCCGATCTCCTACAGCGGCCGCACGTATGCGGAGGGCAAGAAGATCACCTGGCGCGACGGATTCGCCGCCCTGCTGCATATCCTGCGGTTCAACCTGTTGCCGCCGGGTGGAGATTGGCGCTCTCGCTGAGCGCGGTCCGCCTTGCAGAACGCACGACTCGACCGGGCCGGAGCGCCCGATTCAGCCGCCGCGAGGTCATGTATCTCATTGTAAGATAATAACTTGACGAAACCCGCCTACCGGGCACGACGCTTGCTCGACCTGCCACCGGGAACGAACGCGCCCAACAACTTCCTAGACCGGGAGATAGAGATGAATCGGAAGGGTTTCACGCTCATTGAGCTGCTGATCGTGGTGGTGATCATCGGTATTCTGGCCGCCATCGCGATCCCGAAGTTTGCCAACACCAAGGAGAAGGCGTACATCGCCTCGATGAAGTCGGATCTGCGCAACCTGGTGACGGCGGAAGAGGCGTTCTTCGCCGATTCCGTGTCGTATTCGGCCGTTTCCTCGAACTGCGCCAATCCGGCCCCCCTGGGTACGGTCAACTTCTGCCCCAGCACCGGCAACACCCTCGTGGGCATCACCAAGACGGCCGACGGTTGGACGGCCAGCATGACGAACGTGAACACGACGAAGGGGTGCGCGATCTTCATCGGATCGACGGCGCTGGCCCCGGCCAACAAGGAAGGCGAGCCGAAGTGCCAGTAAACCGGCACGCCTAGGTTCAGGACGGGCGGCGGGGGCTTCCCCGCCGCTCGTTTTTTGTACCTTAGTCCGGCCCCATGCCCCATAAACCCTCGCTCCGCGCCGAGCTGCTCTTCAACCTGGCGTTCCTCGCCGGCGCGGCCCTGCTGCTCGGCGTGGGCACCATCATCACCATCGGAGCCCTGACCCCGACCCTCAGCCCGACCGCCGGCTCGCTCCTCCTGCTGGGCATCGTGGTGCTCGATCTCACGATCTTCATCCTGTTCGGGCGCTATCTCGTGACCCGCCTCGTGCTCCGGCCCGTGAGCCGGCTGGTGCAGGCGGCGGACGCGGTTGCTGCGGGGGACGCCACGGCCCGGGCGCCGGACGCGGAGACGCGCGAGCTCGCCACGCTGGCCGATCGCTTGAACCGCATGACCGACTCGCTGCTCGATGCGCAGGGGCAGCTAGTGCGCTCCGAGAAGCTGGCGAGCGTGGGTCGCCTCGCCGCGGGCGTGGCGCACGAGATCGGCAACCCGCTCGGAGCGGTCGGGACCTACCTCGAGGTCCTCGAGCGCCGCGGGGCCGACCCGGAGATCGGCACAGGGATGCGACGGGAGCTCGAGCGCATCGACCGTATCGTGCGCAGCCTGCTCGACTTCGCGCGCCCGCGCGAGGAGGCGCTCCAGCCGGTGGACCCGCGGTTTGTGGCGCAGGCAGCCTTCCATCTGCTCCAGGCCCAGGGAGCGTTGAAGAGAGTCCAGGCCAGCCTGGATCTGGGCGACGATCTGCCGCCGATCAGCGGGCACGCCCACGCCCTCGAGCAGGCCCTCGTGAACCTGTTGCTCAACGCCTCCGACGCCGCGCCGGCGGGCGGCGTCGTGGTGCTCGGTGCGCGGGCCTGGGCCTACGAGCCGGGGCACCGGCTGCCGCCGCGCCGTCGCGACGATCCTCCGCAGCTGCTGTTCGCACGGCCGTTCGAGCGGCGGCCGACCCGCCCCGAGATCGACGCGGGTCAACCCGGCGTGCTGCTGTTCGTCGCCGACTCCGGGTCCGGCGTCCCGCCCGAGCACGAGGCCCGGATCTTCGATCCGTTCTTCACCACCAAAGAGCCGGGGCGGGGCACCGGGCTGGGACTCGCCATCGTCGCGCGCACGGTCGAGGATATGGGTGGGGTGGTGTGGGTGGATCCCGCCCGTGAAGGGGGTGCGGCGTTCAAACTGTTCTTCCCGGCGGTGGGACAATGAACCCTGTCGACCCCACATGAGTCGCGTTCTGGTCATCGACGACGAGCCCGGCCTGCGCCAGTCGCTGGGCATGCTGCTCGGGGACGCCGGGTACAGCGTGACGGCCGAGGCCGATGGGCGCCGCGGTCTGGAGCGCGCACTCGCCGAGCCGTTCGATCTGGTGCTGTGCGACGTGCGCATGCCGCAGCTCTCCGGTATCGAGTTCCTGCGGGCCTATCGCGATCGCGGGGGCCCGGCGCTGGTCATCATGATGAGTGCCTACGGCGGCGAGGACGCGGCCCTGGCCGCGATGAAGGAAGGGGCGTACGACTACATCCCCAAGCCGTTCCGGCCCGACGAAGTGGTCCTGGCGCTGCGCAAAGCCGAGGAGCGGGAGCGCCTGCGGCGCACGGTGGCGGGGCTGCGCGCGCAGCTCGACAGCGGGCCGGACGCCCGCGCCCTGGTCGTGTCGAGTCCCGCCATGCAGGCCGCCATGGACGTGGTGGCGCGTGTCGCCGAGCACAAGACGACGGTGCTGATTACGGGCGAAAGCGGCACCGGCAAGGAAGTCATCGCCCGCGCCATTCACCGAGCCAGCCCGCGCGCGGGCGCGGCGTTCATCGGGATCAACTGCGCGGCGATTCCGGAAAACCTGCTCGAATCGGAGCTGTTCGGCCACGCGCGCGGAGCGTTCACCGGGGCGACGAGCGAGAAGACCG
>DATICZ010000030.1:0-4499 GCA_035456525.1 Gemmatimonadales bacterium | reverse complement strand
GAAGACGATGCTGGCGCGCCGCCTCCCGACCATCCTCCCCAGCATGAGCCTGGAGGAGGCGCTCGAGACGACCAAGATCCATTCCGTGGCGGGCGTGCTGCCGCTGGGCGAATCGCTCGTGGCGCGGCGTCCGTTCCGCGCGCCGCATCATACGATCTCCGACGCCGGGTTGATCGGTGGAGGATCGTATCCGCGCCCGGGGGAGGTGAGTCTCGCCCATGGCGGCGTGCTGTTTCTCGACGAGCTGCCGGAGTTCCGCAAGAACGTGCTCGAGGTGCTGCGCCAGCCGCTCGAGGACGGTACGGTGACGATCGCGCGGGCGGCGATGAGCCTCGCTTATCCCGCGCGCTTCATGCTCGCCGCCGCGATGAATCCCTGTCCGTGCGGCTGGTTCGGCGATCCGCAGCACCATTGCAGCTGCGGCGCCATCGGCGTGCAGCGCTACCTCGCCCGGGTGTCGGGCCCACTGCTCGACCGCATCGATCTCCATCTCGAGGTGCCGGCGGTAGCCTACCAGGCGCTCTCCGAGAAGGGCGGGGGCGAGGCGAGCGAGGCGATCCGCGAGCGGGTGGAGCGCGCACGACTGGTGCAACGCGAGCGGTTCGCCAAGCGCGCGGGGCTCTACGCCAACGCGCACATGGCGCCGCGCGATATCCGGGCGTTCTGCCGCGTCTCCGACGGGGCCGACGGGCTGCTGCGCTCCGCCATCACGCGCCTCGGGCTTTCGGCGCGTGGCTATCACCGGGTGCTGAAGATCGCGCGGACGGTGGCGGATCTCGACGGGGCGGCGGAACTCGCGCCGAAACACGTGAGCGAGGCGATCCAGTACCGGAGTCTGGACCGGCGTGGGGTGGGATGATGGCTAAGTCCCCTTGCTTACGCCTCGATCGGCGCGGGGTGGGGGAGCCGGAACCTCAACTGCCGGTAGCGAGCGCGGCGTCCGGTTTCCATCTCCACGCATACCAGATGATCAGCGAGGTACACGCGATTTCGATCACGGCGATAAGCAGGTAATAGGGAGCCGGCGTCCCTCCCCCAATCACCAGCGACAGGGCGACGGCCACCGTGTGCAGTGCACCGATGACCATGTTCGCCCAGCGATTGGCTCGGTAGTGCAGGACGCGGGACAGGAGCACCATGGCAATGGCCGTCTCGATGAGTATCGCGGCTCCCAGAAGGAGGCCCTGCGTCATTTGCAGAGAGCCGACTCGTCCCGTCGTCAGCTGCCGGAGGATCTCAGGATCCATCAGGGTCAGGATGTCCGCGTAGAGATAGTTGAACACCGCGAATACCCAGAGGGTCGAGAACCTCACTCTCATGTCTGTCATGCCGGAGGCCTCCCGGAAGGGATTGAACCTGCGGAGTGCGTCGGCCGCGTGCTATGCGGCGGCGACCTGCTGCCACCGTTCGACGTTTACCCCCTTGATCAGAAGCCACAAGGCGAACAGCAACTCTCCGACAAAGGTGAACCGGCTGATCTCCACGAAGCCCGGAAACAGGAGCTGCGTGCCCGAATCGAACACGTAGGCAGCCCCCGCGACAATCAAGAGGATCCCCAGCAGCTTGGGCAAGAACCCGGACTTGAAGACCAGGAAGCCCAAGGGGAGGAGCCAAAGGCCCCAGAATACCTGCGTGACGAGGATCCCACTCTGGTACATGCCGAGGAACAGCATCACCTGGGCATGGAGCTGGGTCGGTGTGAACGCCCCATCGTCTGCGCTGCCGAGCAGCCGCAGGACCGCGAGGTGATTGACCTCGTTGAGGAACGCCATGGGGATGCCGATCAGCGCCAGCACGACCATGAGCGCCGCGGAATCCTTGTTCACGGGCTTGAGGAGTCGGTACAACATCAGCACAAGAAACACGAAGATGATCTGGGTGATCAGGTGGCTGGCAATGGCGCTGCGGAACAGCAGATCGGATGCCATGATATTGCGGGACGTGGTGGCGGCATCCCCGGGCACGAACAGGACCGACGGGACATAGAAAAAGCTGAAGACGGCCAGGGGCATCAGGGCCAGGTACAGGCCCCCGGCGAGCCTCGCGGTCCTCCGGACGCCTGTTTGCGAACCGAGTTCAGCCGCCTGAGCCATGACCTGCGCCGTTTCTGTTTGCGTTCCTCAATCCTGTGGCAGTTCCTTGCCGCGTCAAGGGCTCCCGCAACCTTCGGCCGCTCCGTACTGTCCCAATATCCCGTTTCTGCACGAGGAACCTGTGTTCCCGCAACGTTCCCTGACGGTTCTCTTCTGCACGGCCGGTCTCACGGCGCGAGGGCTGGCTCAAGCTCCGGGCACGGACCGGGTCGCCCTGCGCCTCGACACCGCGGAGGCAGTGGCGGTGCTCGCCATCCTCGAGCGGCAGGCATCGGGCCAGCCCGTCGGCGATTCGGCTTGGCGCGCGCTGTTCGCGGCCGAGGGGTATGTGCGGCTCAAGGCGCGGGAGGCCGGTCTGCACCGTGACTTCAGCGACTCCGACTTCGTGGCGTTTGTACGCACGGATTCACTGATCCATCGTGCCGGCGAGCTGCGCCGCACGTTGAGCGCCTGGGAGCGGATGAACGTGAACGCCGCTGCCGCGCGGGCCCTCGCGTATCTGCCACCGGCGGCCCGCATCCGCGCGACCGTATACGTCGTGATCAAGCCGCGGACCAACAGCTTCGTGTTCGAGGTGCGGACCAATCCTGCCATTTTTCTCTATCTCGACCCCGCGCGTACCGGCGCACAGTTCGAGAACACGGTGGCGCACGAGCTGCACCACATCGGGTTCGCGAGCGTCCAAGGCCGCACCGATTCCATCCTGGCCGCGCTCCCCGACAGCGCGCGGAAAGCGGCGGAGTGGATGGGGGCGTTCGGCGAGGGCTTCGCGATGCTCGCGGCGGCAGGCGGGCCTGACGTGCACCCCCACGCCGTGAGCCCCCCGCAGGAGCGCGCGCGGTGGGACCGGGACGTGAGTCACTTCAACGCGGACCTGCGCTCCCTCGAGCGATTCTTCCTGGACGTGATGTCGAAGCGCCTGGCCGGTGAGGACACCGTGAATGCGATCGGATTCTCTTTCTTCGGCGAGCAAGGACCCTGGTATACGGTGGGGTGGAGGATGGCGCTCACGATCGAGCGGCGGTACGGCCGGGCCGTGCTCATTCAGTGCATGGAGGATCCGCGGCTGCTCTTGGACAGGTACAACGAGGCCGCCGCCGGTCACAACCGCACGCATGCGGATACGCTAGCGCGCTGGTCCCCGACGCTGCTGAGCGCTATCGCCCGGCAGTGACGGGCGATTCGCTCACAGGCCCCATCCCAGCAGCACCCGCACTCCGACGCCCACCAGCAGGGCTATGAGCAACGAGGCGAGCGTGCCGATCAACACGTATTCGGCGAAGTCCCGGTCGTCCAGGGCGCGAAATCGGGCGAGGGCCTTGGCGGCGAGGATCAGGCCGAGCGCGCCGAACTGATTGACCAGCACGAGCGTGAGAGCGAGAGCACGCTCCAGCACGCCGATCAGCAACCCACGCGATAATTCCCCTGCCGAGACGGTGATCCCGCCTTTGGCGGCGCGGGAAGTGGACGATTCGCTCACCGGTACCAGGTCCAGCACGCGCCGGACCAGCACGGCGCCGCCGGCGCAGACGTACCAGTAGCCGGCGGTCAGCAGGAGCAGGCGCCCCCAGAAGTACCCCTGGCTCGTCGGGTGCACGAGACGGCCGCCGAGCCATCCCAGCACCACCGTCCCCGCCAACGCGCCGGCCTCGCAGAGGAGGGCGCGCACCGGCGTGGTCCATCCGGCCCGGCGCCAGGGGGCGAATCCGGCGGCCACGGCGAAGGCTAGGAGCAGAGCGGCGGGAACGGGATTCATCGCGCGAGCAGGTCCTGGAACACACTATCACCTGCGGCGACGAGCGGCCAGGCCATGCGGCGCCGCAGGTGGGAGATGGCGCTGGGGCCGACGCGCAGCAGCCGGGCCACCTCGTCCAGCCGGGCCCCGCTCCGGGCGCGCTGCGCGGTCGCCGCGGCGCGCTGTCGCCCGGTCCAGCCGCGGTAGAGCGCGGAGTAGTAACTGGCGCAGGCGGTCAGCGCCGGATCGAACCCCTCGAATGCGAGCACCTGGCCCAGGCGCTTCGCGTGCTCCAGCGCGTGCCGGGCGGCATGAAAGCAGGGGCCGTCGAGCTCGGGAGCGGTGACGCCGCGGTGCAGCGGCGTGCTGAGGGCCCCGCGTCCGCACGCCACGATCCAGTCCACGGCGGGGAACCGGAGGCGCAACGTGTGGCTGACCTCCCAGACCGGCGCGGCGCTCGTGAACAGCCCCTGCAGCTCATCGCCCAGGGTGACGGCGAAACGGGCGGTGAGGTGGCGGCGGTAGCGGCGGTTGAAGTCACCGGCAGCGGTGCGCAGCGCGGTCTGGAGCGCCGCCCGGGACCTGGCGGGGAGCGCGCGCGAGGCCGCGAGGTCGGCGATGAACGCCACGTACTGGGTTGTCATATAACGTCAAGATTACGAATTATGACG
>DATICZ010000029.1:0-7371 GCA_035456525.1 Gemmatimonadales bacterium | reverse complement strand
GCGCTCCAAGGCCACGGGCGCCGGCGTCATCATCGCCCCGGGCGGCGCGTTCGTCGCGCTGGCCCTCGATCTGGAGGGCGTTGCCGTAGCGCGCTGGCTCCAGGAGCGGGGCATTGCCGCCTTCGTCCTCAAGTATCGGATCGTGGAAAAGCGGCAGGACGGCATTCCGGCGATGGACATGGACACCGCGGGCCGCTATGGAATCGCCGACGGCATTCAGGCGCTCAGGACGGTCCGGCAATACGCCGCGGAGTGGGGCATCTCCCCCGACCGGGTCGGCGTTCTGGGCTTCTCGGCCGGGGCGATGGTCGCGAGCGGCGCGCTGCTGCAGTCGGACAGCGCGGCGCGTCCGAGCTTCGCGGCGTTGATCTATGGCGCTCCGTTCGGCGTCACGCCGCAGATCCCGGCGCAGCTGCCGCCCGTGTTCTTGGCGTGGGCGCAGGACGATCCCATGGCGCTCGGCCCAGTGGTCAAGTTCCATGATGCGCTGAGATCCGCGGGCCACAAGCCGGAGGTCCACATCTTCAGCGCCGGCGGCCATGGCTTCGGCGTGCGCAAGCAGGGCACGAGCAGCGACCACTGGATCGATGCGTTCTCCTTCTGGCTGCAGGCGCAGGGATTCACGAAGCAGGCGAATCGCTGATCGCCTGGCCGCGATGACCGAGGACCATCCTGAGCGGCTGCGGCGGGGCGTGTGGCTCGCGCCCGGAGTGTTCGTGCTCCATTTCCTCGAGGAGAGCCCTACCTTCGTCGCCTGGTTCAATGCTCATGTGACGAACGGCATTACGCAGGACCTTTTCTGGACCGTCAACCTCGTGGGGCTGGCGATCACCATCGTGCTCGCGTTCGTCGTGTGGACCGCCCAGTCGACCGTTTCGCTCGCGCTGGTCATCGCCTGGTTGAGCTTCCTGATGCTGGCGAACGCGATCGTCCACATCGTGGGCGCCGTCGTGGACGGGGCCTATGTCCCTGGGTTGGCCACCGCCGTGGCGCTGTACGTCCCCTATTGCGTCTGGATCGGGGTGCACGTCGTGCGGAGCCGTCTCATGTCAGCCGGCCCGGTGGTGCTCGCCGCCCTGCTCGGCGGGCTGCCGATGGCGATCCATGGGTACCGCATCCTCTTCCTCGGAAGCCGCCTGTTCTAGCGGACTCTTTCCGGTGTGGGCTACCGTACGCTGCCCGATGCCCCTTTGCTCGACGGCTCGTCAGGTGTTACCTGTGCTCGTATTCGTCTTCCGGTGGGGAACAACATGATCGGGGTCTTCCGAGCGTTCGCCTCGAGCTGCGTGGTCGTGGTTTGTTGCACGACCGTCGCGGCCGGGCAGCAGGCCGCGGACGTCCGACCGTTTCTGGCGGCTCTCTCCGCCACCTCGGTGCAGCGAACGACGGCCTGGTATCGCGACCACTTCGGCTTCCGGATTCTCTCCCTCGACACGCTGTCTCGACCCGGCCTGTCGGCGGCCCTGCTCGAGCGCGATGGGTTCTATCTGGAGGTGGTTGCGGTGGCAGGCTCACGGTTTCGGCCCGACGCGCTGCCGAACAGCGCCAGCAACGCCTCGCTTCAGGGTCTCTACAAATTGGGTTTCTGGGTACCGGACGCGGATTCCTCGGCTCGCGCCCTGCAGCGGGCCGGTGTGAGTCTCTATCGACCGCTCGCGGCGGATTCCTCGCTGGCCGGAGGCGTCCGCTACTTTCTGGTCAAGGATCCCGACAGCACGGTCGTCCAGGTGTTCGGGCCACTGCGCCGGCGGAGCGAGTGAGCGGCAACGCCACAACCTGGTCGCGTTCACCCTGGGAAACCATGGAGCAAGGGCGAATGACCGCCGTCGCGGACGCCGAGTGGTGAGGCGGCTCACCGCCGGATCGCTGGCCTGTGTCGTCGCCGCCGCGTCGTGCGCGCGGCGCGCGGGTCCGACCCGCCTCGACATCGTCATCGGTTTCGGGTCCAGCGGGCAGGCGTCTGCCGAGTGGCTGGCAGTCCTCCAGAAGCGTCTACCACCCTCCGCGTATGACTCGGTCGCCCCCATCCGGAAGCCCCTGACCACCGAGGAAGCGGAGTGGATCGCATTGATTCACGAACGGGCGCCGAGCTGGGAGCGCATGGTGGCGCCGCTCGCCGCGCTCTGGCGACCCGCGTCCCCGCCGGAACGGGTCCGCATCGTCCTCGGGAATCGCGGTGCCGAGGACGCCTTTACGCACGACCAGCGTACCGTCGGGTTCGATCTTGCCGCGTTGCAGGCCAACTACGGCGGGGCAGGCCAGGCGGGCAACGGCGACCGTCTCGACCGGTTCTTCCGCCACGAGTTCACGCATCTGCTGCAGAAGGCGTGGCTCCCGCTGTATCCGTGGTGCGATCGCTCTCCCCTGGGGATAGCGTTGCTGGATATCTGGGCGGAAGGTCTCGGCAACTATTATTCACTCTCGGACCGCTGGGTGGACCGGAGCGGGCAGCTCACGTCTTCCGCGCGTGGCACCCTGACCGACCTCGAACCCCGCCTCACCGCGAAGCTCGACACCTTGGCCCGCATCGATTCCGCGGCCGCCGGGCCGGTGCTCGCCGGCCTCTCGTCCGGACCGTTCGCGCAGAAGTGGGGCGCGCTTCCCCCTGCGCTGTGGCTCGCCTCCGAACCGGGACCACCGGACAGCGCCATGCGCCGGTTCATCGTTGCGGGCCCCGCAGGCGTGTGGGACCTCGCCGATCGCCATCTCCCACCGTCGTTGCGGGCAGCGCTTCAAGACACTCGAGCGGCCGCTGCCCGATGTCGGCCCCGGTGAGCCGCACGCTCCTGTAAGGAAGACAATGGGGCCCCGGACGTGCCGGAGCCCCAGGTGGTGCGTGATGCTGTCGCGGGCCATTCCTACTGGACCACGATCCGTCCGGTCATGGCCGCTCCGTGGACCGCGCAATCATACGTATAGGTGCCCGGCGTGTTGAACGTCACCGAATACGTATCGTTGGCTCCAGCCTGGATTGCGCTGTTCCTGAAGGTCGGCGTCCCGGTCGATCGAACGCTGTGCGACCCCGAGGCGTTCCAGGCCCACGTCACGCTCGTGCCTGCCGCGATCGTGTCCACGGCGGGGTTCTGCGTGGCGTTGCTGACACTCCGGAAGAAGTCATTCCCCACCGTGACGTCGCCGACCACGCCACCGCCGCCCCCGTCGGGTGACGTCGCGCCGCCGCACGCCGCCAGGGCGAGGAGAGCGGCTGCCGCCATCCATGTCGTGTATCGCATAACAGTCTCCGTGCAAGATGAGTGAGTGGATTGGATCACTGCGGGAGCGGCTGCGGCTCGCCGTAGACGAAATCGTCCATGACGACGAGATCCGTGGCGCCCCCCGCGCTCACATCGATGCTGGTCGCGATCAGGCCCGCGTCACCGCTGATGATGCGCGCCCGGGCGATGATCGGTGACTCGAACACCGCGCCGGTGAACGACAGCAGCTGCGCGCCGGCGTGATTGGGTGCCTTGAGCACGGCGATCAGGACGTCGTTCGCATCGAACAGCTCGACCGTCGTGGAGCCGTTCCGATCCACGTCGGAGAAGACGACGCCGAAGCCGTTGACCAGGCCGGTGGTCGGGGAGCCGACCACCTGGAACACGACATCGACCCGGTTGCTGCCCACCGGCATGAACGTCTTCTTGGCCGAGAAAGCCTTGAACTGGGTTGCCAGGGCGGCGTTGACGGCCGCGAAGTCGGTGCTGTCGATCCGGATACCGGTTCCGGGAGTCGTGAACACGGCGCCGCGCTTCGAATTCACGTTGAAGAAGTCCGCCGGGAAGTTGTCGACGTTGGTCAACGCGGCCGGGACGCCGTCCCAGTTGATCTCGCGCCGGCCGCTGGCGGCCGGAGGCGTGTTGGGCGCGTTGAGCGCGCCGCCGAGCGCGGCCCGGAACTCGTCCAGCTTGGCCGCGATCGAAAGGCTGTCGCCCAGCGTCTCGAAGGTGGTGTACGCGGGCGGGGGTGGCTGTGTCGGGGCATCGTAGCTGTTGCACGCCGCCAAAGCCACCAGGCCCAGAAACGGGGCAAAGATCGTCGGTTTCATTGTCTGCTCCACTGTGAGAGGTTGATCGCTGACCACGGCAATCCTAGCGGTCGTCCCTCGATGGCTGAATCGGAATCAGCGACGTTGGTGCGTGGAGAAGATCGGAAGCGACCTGTCAGGCAGAGGACTACGTTCTACATCGATCCTTGCCGAAACCCTGACGTGGTGTTGACAGCGGAGTCACCGGATGCCGTGGGGCTGGGAGTATCCTCGGCCGGGGCCGTGGCTCCGCCCGCCCGCGCCGTCAGTTCAGCGGCAGCCCGGCAGGCTTGGGCCACAACGCCACGCTCCAGAACAGGGAGCGGCCGGTGACCTGAAGCTGGGCGCTCGGCGCTGGGGCTCCGGTCTCGCCGAGGCTCGACCGGGCGAACTTCGTCAACGCCCCGCCGCCTCCCACCACCCACAGGCTCCCGTCGCCCTCGAACGCCAGCCCAACTGGAATGCTCAGGGAGCCACGGGTCGGAGAAATCACGATGTGCGGCGCCAGAGGTCCTGTGCCGGCCAGCTGGGCCGGGGTGAACGCCACCAGATTGCCACTGCCGGTGTTGGCGACCCAGAGATTTCCCGCGGCGTCGAACGCCAGACCGG
The DNA here is from genome assembly GCA_035456525.1 of Gemmatimonadales bacterium. Classification (GTDB taxonomy): domain Bacteria; phylum Gemmatimonadota; class Gemmatimonadetes; order Gemmatimonadales; family GWC2-71-9; genus DASTHG01. The sequence continues at coordinate 2,738 of DATICZ010000029.1, read as the reverse complement.
TGGGGTTCACGAGGGAGTTCGCGGCGGTCAGCACGGTGGCCAGAGCCGGTGACCCCGACGTCTCCAACTGCGCCGCGTTGAGCCGGTGGATTGCGTGGAACTGCGCGTCGGACACCCACAGCGCCCCGGCGGCATCGAAGGCGAGGGTCGTCGGACTGCCCGGCAGAGCGAGCGTCACCGCCGGCACCCTGGCGCCGCCTGCGGCCAGTTGGCCCGGGTCGAAACGGACCAGCGTAGCGGTCTCCCTGTTGACGACCCACAACCGGTGCTGGGGGTCGAACGCGAGACCCGTAGGCCCGGCAAGGGAGCGCGCGGTCGGCAGTATCACCGTCCTGGGGTCCCTGGCGCCGGAGGCGGTGAGCGCGCCGGGCTCGAACGCGAGGAGCAGGGAATCGTCCTGGCTGGCGATCCACATGGTGCCGTTGCCGTCGAACGCGACCCCTGACAGCGTGAAGAGCCGCGCACTGGGCGTGGTCACGGTTGTCGCAGGATCGCGCATCCCGGAACCTCTGAGCTGAGTCGGCTCCAGGCGGAGAATGGCGCCGACGGGACTCCCGCTGGCGGTCCAGAGGCCGTCCTGCAGCGAAGGGATCGAAGGCTTGGTGGAGTCGTGCCCGCAACCGGCCGCAAGCGGCAGCAGCAGGGCATACACGACCCGCTCCAGGGTGCGTCGCATCATCGCCCCAACGCCTTGCGTATGAGCGCGAGGTGGTGATAGCTGTGCCGCACCGCGTGATCCTCGAGCATGAACTGGCACGTGAGCGGGGCGTCGTCGTTGAGCGACACCGGAGCGGCTCGATCGAGCTCCTCGTCGCCGAGCGCCCGGATCGCCTCCGCGGCGGCAGCACTGTTCCGCTGCAGCAGGTCCAGCGCCGCGTCCTTCGTGACGGCGTCGTTCTCCCTGGCGTGCCGCGCGTTGATCTCGTCGATGACCTCCGCAATCATCCCCGTGATCGGCTTGCCGGCGGCCAGCGTCAGGGCCGCCTGGATCTCCAGCGGGTACATGGTCGCGACGTAATGCACGACGATTCCGATCTTGCGCTCGTCGTCGGGCACACGGGTCTGCCATTCCGCGTCCGTGAGACCGCTCACGAGATTGGCCAGCGCAAGGGCTCCCTGCTCGAGACGCACGGCAAGAGCGTCAGCGCGCTGGCTCAGGGTGACTGCGCCGATGCCGCCGGGACTGCCGGCGCCGGGGGTGCTCCTGGATTTCATAGCGACCTCTTCGTGAATTGGGCCGCCGCGTCCCTTCGGACGCAGCGCATAGGCGGAGAAAGCAAATCCAATTCCGCCCCGGAAGGCGTCCGGGTTCCGTCATGCAATGATCGGGACCGCGCGGCGGGCCGTGCGCCGGGCGCTCAGCTTGTCTCGGGCCGCCGCACGCCGCAGCTTTGATGCAATGGCTTCGAGCATTCATTCGCTCATCCCAAAGCTCGCCATCGTCGTAGTGCCTCTGGGACTCAGCGTCGCTTCCTATGCCGTATACCGGCGACTGGTCCACACCTACGACGTGCCGAACGGCACCGACATCTTCCAGGTCGTCGAGGGGAAGTGGGCGCTCCCCGGTCGGGCGGGCAATTGCGACACGAATGCCGTAACCATCCGGTTCACCCCGGATCACGCCGACATGATCCTCATCTCTCCGCACCTCGTGCGTCGCGACGATGGGGAGCTCGATTCGATTGTCCGCTTCCCGCTCCTGGGTCATACGCGGCACTCCATTCGAGTCGTCCGCCGTGGCGAAACCCGTCTCGGGGCCGATGGCACGCCGGTCGTCTGGGATCTCGTACTCCGGTCTCCGGACACCTATTCGTGGCATCGATCCGATTGGCTTCCCATCACGTTCACGCGACAACACCAGCGCTGCCCCGGTTCGTGAGAAGTGAAATGGTCAACGTTGCTCACCTCCGCGGAGGGCTGGAGGGGTTGACATTCCCCCAATTGTCTGACTAGAGTCAGATAATGGCACCGGAGCAGATCACCCAGGTCCGGCGCTTCAATCGGCTCGTCACCCAGCGAGCCGGCGCGCTCGACGACCACTTTCTCGGCCGGGATCGGCCCCTCGGCGAGTCGCGGGTGCTGTACGAGATCGGGTCCCACGGGGCCGATCTCCGCGACCTGCGGGCACGACTCGGCCTCGATTCCGGGTACTTGAGCCGGCTCGTGCAGTCCCTGGCCGCGTCGGGCCTCGTCAAGCTGAGCGCCGACCCGGACGACGAGCGTGTCCGGCGCGCCCACCTCACGGCCGCGGGACTCGCCGAGGTCGAGGAAATGAACCGGCGCTCGGATCAAGCCGCCGAAGCCGTCCTCTCCCCCCTGACGGAGTCCCAGCGCGAACGGTTGGTCGCCGCGATGACCGAGGTGCACCGGCTGCTGCGGGCGGCGGGGACCCGGATCGAGCGAGTCGATCCCGCGCACCCCGCGGCCCGGTGGTGCGTGGCTCAATACTTCGCCGAGCTGGCGCGCCGGTTCGAGGATGGGTTCGATCCGGGGGAGAGCATCCCGGCCGACGACGCCGAGCTGCGGCCGCCGCACGGCGCCTTTCTCGTGGCGAGCGTCGACGGCGAGCCCGTCGCCTGCGGGGCGGTGAAGACCATCTCCCCGGGCGTCGGGTCGCTCAAACGGATGTGGGTCGCGGACTCGATGCGCGGCCTCGGCTTCGGGCGGCGCATGCTGGACGCGCTCGAGACCCAGGCGCGGGAGCTGGGGCTGTGCACGGTGCGGCTCGAGACCAACCG
>DATICZ010000028.1:0-5309 GCA_035456525.1 Gemmatimonadales bacterium | reverse complement strand
TGTCAGGGCGCGATGCGCTGCCCCCGGTGGCGCCGTCGTGGGAGTGATCCTCGATACCACCGTGCTGGTGGGCGCCGAGCGGGGAACCGTCCGGCTGGAGCCGTTCCTCGATTCGCTGGGCGACGCGCAGGTTGCCATTGCCGCCATCACCGCCGCCGAACTGCTGCACGGCTGTCACCGCGCGGCTGATCCGGGGGTTCGCGCCAGGCGTTTCGCCTTCGTCGAAGCGCTGCTCGACCTGATGCCGGTTTTGCCCTTCGGACTGGCCGAGGCGCGGCGTCATGCCGAGCTCTGGGCCCACCTGGTCCGGGAAGGCACGGTGATCGGACCGCATGACTTGCTCATCGGGGCCACGGCCCTGGCCCAGGGACACCTGCTGGCCACGTTGAACCGGAAGGAGTTCAGCCGGGTGGCGGGACTCGGTTTTGTCGCTCTCGATCGGTTCGTGCAATGACGGCCGCGCGTCTCGCCGCGGCCCTCGCCGACCGCTACCGCCTCGAGCGCGAGCTGGGCCAGGGCGGCATGGCGACGGTCTACCTCGCCCAGGACTTGAAGCACGACCGCAAGGTCGCGGTGAAAGTCCTCAAGCCGGAGCTGGCCGCGGTGCTTGGCGCCGACCCGCGAGCCGCGGCGCTGCTGGCCAGGCTCGCCGCGAAATGACCAGCCATGATGACGTGATGCCCCGCCTTCTCTGTCAGCGTCCCCTGTTCGACATCCCCGAGGACATCGCGTACCTGAACTGCGCCTACATGTCGCCGCTGTTGCGCCGGGTCACTGAGGCCGGACAACGCGCCGTGGCGCGCAAGGCCCACCCCTGGGACATCACACCGGCGGATTTCTTCTCCGAGGTCGCCGTGGCGCGCCGCCGCTTTGCCGAGGTGCTCGGCGACGGTGCCGGCGAGGACGACATCGCGATCGTGCCGGCAGTGAGCTACGGCATGGCGGTCGCCTGCGCCAACCTGCCGCTCACGCGCGGCCAGACGGTACTGCTGCTGGACGAGGAGTTTCCTTCCGTGATCCTGCCCTGGCGGGAGCGGGCACGGGAGGCGGGGGCCACCGCGGTGCTGCTACCGCGGCCCGCCGACGACGACTGGACCCGGGTCATCCTCGAGGCGATCGACGAGCGCACCGCGGTCGCCGCGCTCCCCGCGCTCCACTGGACCGATGGCGCGCTCATCGATCTCCCGCAGGTGGCGTCACGGCTGCGCGAAGTCGGCGCGGCGTTGGTGGTGGACGCGACCCAGTCACTCGGCGCCATGCCGTTTCCTCTGGGCGCGGTGCGGCCCGATTTTCTCGTCGCGGCAGCCTACAAATGGCTGCTCGGGCCGTACAGCCTGGGTTTTTTGTACGTCGCCCCGCAGCACCAGCACGGCAGGCCGGTCGAGTACAACTGGATCACGCAGATTGGCTCCGAGGACTTCACCGCGCTCACCAATTACGCCCGGGAGCCGGAGCTGCAACCGGGGGCGCGCCGCTTCGACGTCGGGGAGACCTCGAATTTCGCGCTGATGCCCATGGCGATCGCCGCGCTGGACCAGATTCTGGAATGGGGGGTGCCGCACATTGCCGAGACGATCGCCGCGCTGACCAGCCGGCTGGTGGCGCGCGCCGCATCGCTCGGTCTCCAGGCGGTCCCGGCCGCGCGCCGCGCGCCCCACTATGTGGGCCTCCGGTTTCCGGGCGGGGTGCCGTCCGAGCTGCCGCAGCGGCTGGCGGCAGCGCGCGTGTACGCGAGCGTCCGCAGTCGCGGCGCGCTGCGCGTGTCACCCCATGTCTACAACACCGAGGCCGATATCGACCGCTTGGTCGGCGCGATCGCGGCCGCTACCAAGACAGCCTAACTTCCTCAACAGCCGCGCCCGGCCCTGGCGGGCCGGGCGCGCGTATGATGCGATCTCTCTCTACTTGATCACCACTTGCCCCTGGGGCGCGTTGAGCAGGGGAATGAACTCCTCGTCGAGACAGCTCGTGCTGAGGCGAAGTCCCGAGGTCCCTCGCACGCACAATAGCGGGGAGCCCGGCCGCCTCCGCGGGCCGAATCACGACCCCGCTGATCCAGGCGACACTCGGACGGTGACGGTACGGCTGCTTCCCTGATGGACCTTCGCTACGCCCCGGGAGCCTGGGCCCGCGGCAGCCACAGCGTGAGGGGCGATCGCGAGACCGAGACCGCTCCCGCCCAGTGCGCGGTTGCGGGACTGCTCCACCCGGAGCGGAGCCACTACCTTGGCGGCTCGGCTCCCAAGCGTCTTAGCCCCCCGCGCGCCTCGGCGACCTGGTGCTGGAGTTCGGGATCCGCGTGCCGCCATGCGGCGACGACGAACTGATACCAGCGGATCGCCGTGTCACGATCTCCCAATTGCTCCGCGATGCGCGCGCGCTCCAGCCGAGCGATGACGAAGAAGGGGCTCGGGTCGATCCACAACCAGCGATCCAGGACTTCGCCCGCCCGCCGGTCGTCTCCGCGCGCCGCCAGGAGTCGCGCCAGCGTGAGCTTCTCCAGTGAGCAATCGACCCAGACACAGGCGGTGTCCGGCAACGCGTCGAAGTCCCGCAGCGCGCTCCCCGAGTCGCCCTGGAGCAGCACGAGGTAGCCCGCCGCCGCAGCCCGGAAATAGCGAGCGAGAAGTCGCTCCAGTGCATTCGTCGTGTGGCGCGCAGCGCGGTCGGCCTGCGCGATCATCCGCTCGAGTGCAATGGTATCCCGTCGCGCGAACCACCAGGGGAGCCAGTTGCGCTGCGGTATTCCCTCGGGCCGGAGCGACCGGGCGATCGCCGCGCTGGCTGTGTCGGCGGGAATCGCGCCTAGCAGCGCAAGGTCGCGCAGCGGATTCCAGAACCAGACTGCCCACGAATGTGGATTGGGCCGCGAGAGCAGCGGCCGATAGACCTCGTAGGCCTCGCCGGCCCGGCCGCGGTACAGGAGGAACGTTGCCAGGGACTGTGGCCAAATGAGGGTATCGACCCAGTACGGAGGCCAACTGCCCGCCACGCTGCGGTGACCTCTGGGAAGCGCGCGAAGCAGGCGGATCGCTGTCTCACCGGAGTCTGGCCAGGTTCGGAGATCATACGCAGCGCCGAACAGGGGTCCGACCGCGATCGTGTCGATGAGTCGCGACAACTCCGGCCTCGCAGATCGTGCCGTATCGAGCAACAGGGCGAGCGTGAGCGTCGTCACACTCCGCTCCGTCACATTCAGAGCCAGGTAAGCCCGTGCGTACTGCCGCGCCAGATCCGCCTGCCCGGTTTGCATGGTGAGGTCGACTATGTGCCCGTAAGCCGGCCTGAACCCCGGGTCGAGCCGGATGGCGGTCTCGAACGCTTGGAGCACCTCGGCCGGTGTACCGAGCGATTCGAACGGTGAACCGCCGCCGTGATAGCCGGTGAAGCCCACATAGACCGGGTGTTGATAGCCCGCATGAAGGAGGTGGTGATAGCTCGCCTCCCCCAGAGCCATCCATACCTCTGGGTCGTCCGGGAAACGACGAGCCGCTTCGTTGACCACCGTGAACTGTCGCTGATTTACGGCGACCCAGTCGGTCAGCGACCCCTCGGCCGCCGCCCTCAAACACGAATCCGCCGCGATGAGCAGGCTGTCGCGCATTGTGAGCCCGCGGTTGAACCGGGCCGCCTTGAACGCGTACGCATCGGCGCTCTCGAAGGCACCGCTCGTCGGCGCCGCCCCCCAGCCGATGTCCTGAGACATGCGTTTGTAGGCCAGCGCGAAGGTGGTGTCCAGCGACACGGCGCGGGCGTGGTGCGTCAGGGCGGAATCGTACTGGCCCCTGCGGTAGAACTGCTCGCCGCGCAGGAACTCCTTGAGCGCCGGCAACGGAGCGGCGCTGAACGGAGCGTTGCGGACCGCGGCGACGGGTCGCGTGCGTCCCAACTCCCGCAACAGCGACACAGCAAGCGAATCGGCGACACGGTCGATGGCCAGGGTGTCGCCGCGCACCTCGACCTCGCCCTGCGGCCGGTCGCCGGCAGCGTCGAACAGCGTCGCGCGCAGCCGGACGGAGTCGAGTGCACCCTGCACGAGGGAGCCGAACACCACCAGTCGTGCGCCTGTGCGCCGGCCCAGGTCTCGGGCGGAGGCGGGATCAGCCGGGCCACGCCAGCTGCGCAGAAAGACGGAGGGCGATACGGTCCGCAGCTCGCCGGCGCCGTCCAGGCTCCGAGACAAGTACTCGACCAGTCCCTCGCTCCACAGGCCGAGGCCGGCGGCGCGGACATCGAACGGCGCCACCACGATCAGGTTTGGGTCGAGCGTGACCCGCCCCGCGGACGAGAAGCGGAGCACCAGGAGGGCGGCAGCAGCCGCCACCGTCATCGCCCCGAGCGCCGCCCAACGCACCACCCGCCACGACACGCCTCGCAGCTTTGTCGCCGGCTGCCCGAGCGCCTCGATGAACTGCTCAGCAGTCGCGAAACGGTCCGCCGGCACCTTCGCCAGTGCCTTCGTAATCGCGCGTTCAATCTCGGCCGGCACCGTCTCACGCACCGTGTGTAACGATGGCACAGGGTCGTTGAGTCGCCGTGCCAGGATCGCCTGCGCTGTCGGCCCCTTGAACGGCGGCTCCCCCGCGAGCACTTCGTACAGCACGCACGCCAGACTGTACACATCCGACCGGCCGTCTACCTGCTCCTCCCCCAACGCTTGTTCAGGACTCATGTAGGCAGGCGTGCCAACCGCGACACCCGTTTGCGTCAGTTTATCGCCCCCGGCCACCGTGATCGCCCGGGCAATCCCGAAGTCGGCGACCACGGCGTGCCCCGATTCGAGGAGGATGTTCTCCGGCTTGATGTCGCGATGCACAACGTCGTGAGTGTGGGCATAGGCCAGGGCGTCAGCCACTTCACGGGCGATCTGCAGCGCATCCTGAAGGGGCAGCTGCATTTCCCGGCCTAACCGGTCACGCAGCGACTCTCCCTCGACGTAGGGCATGACGTAATAGAGGAATCCGCGCGCCTCCCCAGAATCGAGCAGCGGCAGGATATGGGGGTGATTGAGCCGGGCAGTGATCCGCACTTCACGCAGGAAGCGCTCGGGGCCCAGCGCGGCGGCGAGCTCAGGGCGCAGGACCTTGAGGGCGACCGGGCGATGGTTCTTCAGATCCTGGGCGAGATACACCGTCGCCATCCCGCCATGCCCCAGCTCGCGCTCGACCTGGTAGTGGCCGGCGAGCGCGGCTTTCAGGGAGGCGAACGGCTCGGCCACGCGTGGCCTCGGTAGGCGAGGACAACCTCATCATAGGGTCCCGGATCAGCACCTGCCAGTGTGGCACCTAGTGGCCGCAGCGCGGTCGCGC
>DATICZ010000027.1:0-14135 GCA_035456525.1 Gemmatimonadales bacterium | reverse complement strand
CGTCTCGCGGCGCCGGTGGTGTGCGCGCTGGTGAACTGGGTGGTGCAGTGGGCGACCTACGATCTCGTGCTGCGGGCGGCCGGGCTGGCGCTTCCCGTGTCGGCCTCCCTCATGGCGCTCCTGGCGGTGAATATCGGCGGCGTCGGCAGGCTCACGCCGGGCAATCTCGGCGTGACGCAGGCGGCGGTGGTCGCGGCGTTGCTGCCCTATCACGTGCCAGCCGAGCGGGCGGTGGCCGCGGGCCTGGCCCTCCAGGCCATCCAGGTGCTGCCGATCCTCGGCATCGCCGCCGCCCTGGTGGGGTGGTCGGGCCTGCGACGGTTGATGAGTGCTTCGGCGGAGGAGAAAGCGGCGCTTCGGGCGGCGGCCTAGAGCTCGACCTGCGCGCCCACCTCGAATACCTGGGTCGAGGGAATCTGGAAGAACGCCGTGGCCCGCAGCGCGTTGCGCGACATGAAGGCGAACAGCCGCTCGCGCCACCGCGCCATCCCCGGGCGCTCGGTGGACACGAGCTCCTCTCTCCCCATGAAGAACGTCGTCCCCTCGAGCGGGATCATCAGCCCCTTGAGGCGACACCGGTCGATGATGTCGAGGATGCTCGGATCTTCCATGAATCCGTAGCGCGCAATGACTTCCTGGAAGCCTTTCCCCATGCGCTTGACGGTGACGCGCTCGGCCGGCGCGAGGTGCGGCACGTCCTCGGTGACCACGGTCAGGAACACGACCTTCTCGTGCAACACCTTGTTGTGGGCCAGGTTGTGCACTAAGGCGGGCGGCGTGCCGCCCGGGTTGCCGGACATGAACACCGCAACGCCGGGGACGCGCAGCGGCGGATCGGCGGCCAGGTCGCCCATGAGGATCGTGAGCGGCACCGACTTCTCCTGCAGCCGCCGCGACAGGATCTCCCGGCCCTTCTTCCACGTGGACATGAGCAGGAAGACCCCCGCGGCGGTGACCAGGGGAACCCAGCCGCCATGCCGGATCTTCAGCCCGTTCGCGATGAGGAAGGGGATGTCCATCGCCAGGAAGATCCCCACCACGATGGCCGCGCGGGCGAAGCTCCAGCGCCAGACCTCGCGGCTCATGACGTAGAACATCAGTGTCGTCATGACCATCAGTGTCGACAGTGCGACCCCGTAGGCCCCGGCGATGTTGGTTGACGATCGGAACCCGGCCACGAAGGTGCAGGTGAGCAACATGAGGCCCCAGTTGACCGCCGGCACGTAGATCTGCCCGATCTCGCGTGACGAGGTGTGCTCGATCTGGAGCCGCGGGCTGTAGCCGAGCTGTACTGCCTGCCGCGTGAGCGAGAACGCGCCCGAGATGATCGCCTGTGAGGCGATGACCGCCGCGACGGTGGCGAGCGCGATCAACGGATAGAGAAACCAGGTCGGCGCGAGGTGATAGAACGGGTTCTCCGCGGCGCTCGGGTCGCGCAGCAGCAACGCCCCCTGCCCGAAGTAATTGAGCAGCAACGCCGGCCCCGCGGTCGTGAACCAGGCCGTCTGAATCGCGCGGTGGCCGAAATGCCCCAGGTCGGCATACAGGGCCTCGCCGCCGGTGACCACCAGAAAGACCGCTCCCAGGACGATGAAGCCGCGGCCGACGTTTCCTGCGAAGAACTGAACGGCGTGGAGCGGCGACACGGCGGCCAGGACGCCCGGCTGGCGTGCGATGGCCACGACGCCCAGGACGGCGATCGTCGCGAACCACAGGAGCATGACCGGGCCGAACACCGCCCCGATCCGGGCCGTCCCCCGGCTCTGAAACAGGAAGAGGCCGATGAGAATCACCAGGGTCAGAGGGACCACCCAGTGAGCCAGTGCGGGGGCGGCGACCTCGAGCCCTTCCGTGGCGCCCAGCACCGAGATGGCGGGGGTGAGGGCACCGTCGGCGTAGATCAGCGCCGAGCCGAAGATCCCGAGGACCGTCATGATGTGGCGCGGCGCCAGCCCGCGCGCCAATCGACTGCCTTGCACCAACGCCATCAGCGCGAGGACGCCGCCTTCGCCCTTGTTGTCCGCCCGTATGATGATGATGTGATACTTGATCGTCACGACGAGGATCAGCGACCAGAAGACGAGAGAAAGCACGCCGAGCACATTCTCGGGGGTCACCGCGATGCCGTGGGGCCCATAGAAGGACTCGCGGATCGCGTACAGGGGGCTCGTCCCGATGTCGCCGTAGACGACCCCGAGCGCGGTCAGGCTGAGCGTGGCGAGATATCGGCCAGAGCGTGGCTGGTTTTCCATGGTCATCGGGGTCGAGTCAGCGATCGGTCTCGGTGGGGGGCGCGGCGCGTCCCCAGTCGCTCGCGCCGCGATACGGCCGCCGGTTGTCGAGTTGCCAGAACCGCTTCTGGGAGATCGGACCGCCGGAGAAGGCGTCGGCGTCACGCAACGCCTCCGCCATGCTCGCTGTGCGCGCGCTGGCGTTGTCGGCCCAGTGGAGCACCTCCGCCTCGAGCGTGAGCGGCGGGACCGGACTCCCGTACTCGAGCCGGCCGTGATGCGACAGGATGAGGTGCAGCAGCAGCTGCCGCTCCGCCGGCGTGCACGGCGGGTCCCCGGGCGGGACGTCGTCGAGCCGCCGCTCGAACATCAGGGCGCCCTGGACCACATGGCCGACCAGGTGGTGCACCTCGGTATAGTCGAACACCCCGTCCCAGCGATACGCGTCGAGCTTCCCGATATCGTGCAGCAGCGCGCCGGCGAGCACCACCTCGGGGTCGGCCCCGGCGGCCCGGGCGATGGTGCGTCCGATGGCGGCGACCTCCACTGTGTGCTGCAGCAGCCCGCCGAGGGCCGCGTGGTGGCCCGCGACGCTCGCCGGGCACGCCCCGAAGCGGCGGCGGAAATCGGCATCCTCGAAGAACAGGGCGACGACGCGGGCGAGGCGGGGCGCCCGTAGCTCGGCACGCCAGGTGTCCACGGTGTCCCAGAGGCGGGCCACGTCTCCGACGCTGGGGAGGAGCCGATCCAGCTCGGCCTCCGAGGACTGGGGCGGGAGCAGCCGCAGGGAGCTCACGCGCAGCTGACGGCGGCCGCGGTAGTCGGCGATCTCCCCCAACACCTGCACCACGTGGCCGCGCCGTACCCCTTCGATCATCGTCTGGTCGCGATCCCAGAACGGGGCGCTCGGCACGCGCCCGGAGGCGTTGCCGAAGGTGAGCACCGTGCAGGCGCCCCCCTCGAAGGCCTTTTGCTCGGCGTCGAGCACCAGAAAGGTGTCCTGCACCCGCTCACCGGGGCGCAGGGACGGCAGGTCGAGGATGGTGGACATGGAGGCGGGGAAATATACAGGAGCACGGAGCACGGAGCAGTCCGAATTAGCGCGTCACGTATCACCGTGTCGCACCGTCACGTACTGCTCCCTGCTCCGTGCTCTCCCGTCCTTAGCCGGGGCAGGTCTGTCTCCCGGTCATGCTCCTTGTGGAACGGCAGCCGGGGGGCACGGATGGGGAGCAGGTGCGCGATGGAGTTCGCGTAGTACTCGAGCAGCGGCCGGCCACGCGGCAGGATCACGAGACTCGTGCCCTCCGCCACCGCGAGCCGGCGCAGTCGCAGCATGCGCCAGGCGCGGTCCCACACCTCCTCGATCCGCGCGCCGCCGCGCACCACCTTGCCGTTCACGTCGCGCAGCCGGTCGCGCAGCACGTCCATCCGCTCGAGCAGCGCCTCGCGGCGCACCACGGATTGCTCGAAAGACAACAGCGCCGCGGCGGCGAGGGGGACGGGCGTCACGGGAACGATCGCGCCGATGCGCTGCATCATCTCGTCCGCGAGGCGCTGCAGCTCGGGGAGGCGCCGCTCCCGGGGCCATTCCAGCACGCCGGCCGGTGCCGTAGCGAGCCACGCCCGCAGGCTCTGCGGTGTGCCGAAGTTGACGGCCACGCGGCCGTAGCGCCGCAACCGGCCGGTGACGAGCCGGAGCGTGTTGCCCAGCACGTAGCTCACGACGGTGGCCATCTGCGACAGGAGCGCGGGCCGGTCGCGGGAGTCGATCAGCTCCCGGATCAGGGAGCGGTCTTCGAGGACGCGGTCGTAGTTGAGCGCGACGGGGACGAACCAGACGTCCCGCTGGAACGCGGGGTCGAGCGCCGAGCGGCAGATGTAATCGAGCAGCCCCAGCTTGGGCGGACGCAGCCGGCCGTCGCGCGTGAGCCCCCCCTCGGGGAAGATGCCCTGCGTGACGCCGTTGGTCGTGATGAGCTGGACGTAGCGCTCGAGCACCGCATGGTAGAGCGGCTGACGGAAGCGGCGCCGGATGAAATAGGCGCCGAACGACTTGAAGACGTACTCGAGCGGCCAGGCGCGCGCCCATTCTCCCACGGCGTAGCTGACGTGGGTGCCGCGCGCCAGCACGTAGGCGACCACCACGTAGTCCGCGTTGGAGCGGTGGTTCATGAGGTACACGACCACGTCCCGTTTGGGGATGCGGCCGAGTGCGGCCTCGTCCTGGTAGTCCACACTCACCTTGTAGAGCAGGTTGACCACCAGCTTCGCCGCGTTGTACCCGAGCTTGTAGTAGGACAGCACGTTGAGGTACGGGACGATCTCGTCGACGTAGCTCGCGACGAGCCGCCACACCCGGGGCTCGGGCATCCCCTGCTCGCGCGCGTGCTCGGCCACGGCGACGCCCACCACGGGATCGTCGAGCAGCGCGGTCTTCGCGAGCCGGCGCTGCTGCAGGTGATAGCGAGCCAGGCGCGCGCGGAACTGCAGCACGGCGCGCTGCCCCATGCGGCGGAGGCGATTGCGCGCGAGGTAGAGCAGGCCGCTGCCGACGCCGACTCCCAGGACTCCCGCGAGGGCCCAGTCCCGAGCGGTCACGCGGCGGGGAACTGTCCTTCGGCCTTGAGTCGCTGGAAGGCCATGCCCTTGAGCCGGGCGATGCGCACGGCCATGGGCGGGTGGGTCGCCAGCAGGTTGGCCACGCCGCCCTCGCGCATGTTCATGCGCCGGCCCAGCGGGTCGGCGATGCAGAGGTGCGCAGCCCCTCGCTTGATCGAGCTGGTGGGGGCCGCCGCGCCCTCGATCTTCTGGAGCGCCGTCGCGAGCGCCATCGGGTTGCGGGTGAACTGCGCGCCCATCGCGTCGGCGAGGTACTCGCGCTTGCGGCTCACCGCCATGGCGAGGAACTGCGAAATGATCGGCGCCAGGATCCAGGTGATGACCCACAGCACGAGCAGGACGATGACCAGCTGGCCGGCACCGCCCTTCTTGCCGCCGCCGCCGCCGCGAGAGCCGCCGCCGCCCACACGGAAGCCGCCGCGCATCAGGCGTCCCATCCCGTCGTGCATCAGCGCGACCGCGCCCACCAGCGCGGCCAGGGTGGTCATGAGCCGCACGTCGAGGTTCTTCACGTGTCCCAGCTCGTGGCCCACCACGGCCTGGAGCTCGTCCCTCGTGCACAGGTCGAGCAGGCCCTGGGTGACGGCGATATGGGAATGCATCTGGTCGAGGCCGGTGGCGAACGCGTTCGGATCGGCGTCGGGGACGAGCCAGATGCGGGGACGAGGAACGCCGGCCGCGATCGCCATCTCCTCCACCACGTTGACCAGCTGGCGCTCCTTGTCGGTCTGCGGCTCGGTCACCTCCCGGGCGCCGGTGGACCAGAGCACCTTGTTCGGACCGCTGGCGAACCCGTAGCGGGCGATGCCGGCGCCGATGGCGGTGAGGACGAGGCCGAACCATGGAAACGAATGGTGGTAGGCTTCCGGGGCGGCATCGGTGGTGGCCAGGTGGAGGATCAGGTCGCCGCCGAGCCCGAGCCAGGCGAAGAACAGCACGAAGCCAATCACCAGCGCGATGGTGCGCCGGCGATTGGCCTCCTGCTGCTGAAACAGGTTGAGCGAAGCGTCGTCCGTCACGCCTTGGGCTTCATCGAGAGATCGACCTGCGGAACGGCGCGCTCCCCTTCGTCCGTGATTTCCCACAGCTCGGCCGGCGTGGCCTTGGCGATGCCGGCGAACAGGTTGGTGGGGAACTGCTGCTGCTTCGTGTTGTACTGGGTCGCCGCGTCGTTGTACTGCTGCCGCGCGAAGCCGACCTTGTTTTCGGTGGACGTGAGCTCCTCCTGCAGCTGCGCGACGTTGCCCGTCGCCTTGAGCTGCGGATACTGCTCCACCACCACGTTGAAGCGCGACAGCGCGGCGGTCAGCTGGTTCTCGGCCGCGGCGATCTGATGCATCGCACCGGGTCCGGCGTTCGCTCCGGCGGTAATCGCCTGATTCCGGGCCTGGATCACGGCCTCGAGGGTCTGCCGCTCGAAGTCCATGGCGCCCTTCACCGCGTTCACGAGATTGGGGATCAGATCGTGCCGGCGTTTCAGCTGCACGTCGATCTGCTTGAACGCGTTCAGCGTCTGGTTCTTGAGATTGATCAGTCCGTTGTAGGCGGCGATCCCGTACAACACGACGGCCGCCAGGACGATCAGGAGGATCAGCCCCATGGTTGCTCCTCGAGGAAGTTGGGGTGAGCGATGCTTACGCGGGCCACTGCGGCAAAAGTTTCGCCAGCGCCTGCCGCACCATTTCCGCCACGCCGGCTTCGTCGGGCCCGAGACGGGCGAGCGGGTGGTCCGCGTCGAGATGCAGCTCCACACCGCGGGCCACGGGAATCCGCCGCCAGCTGCTCGGGCCGCCGGGCTCGCGTTCCACGTCGCGCGCCATCCACGCATTGATGGCCCGTCCCGACCGGCCGCGCGGCAGTCCCTCGCCGCCGCGCAACGACAGGCGATCGGGAGGCGGGAGCGCGGCGCCGAGCGTCTGGGCGGCGCGCCGCTCCAGCACGTCTCCCGTCTGATCCTGCATCTCGCGAATGATGGCCGCGAGCGTCGCACCTTCCATCTGGCGCAACTTGATGCACAGCAGCTGGAGGAAGTGCCGGTAGGTGTAGGTCGCGGCCGTGCCGCGGCCTTCCGGAGGAGACACGAGCCCCTTCGCCACGTAGAACCGGATGGTGCGCTGGCTGGGCGTGGCTCGGGCGGCGGCGTTGATCGGGGTCACGGCTGACGCCTGCAGCACCGCCCCCACGACCATCGACAGGTCGTGGAGGTTCCAGGGGGCGAGATTGCGATACTCCCGCAGGGTGTGGAGGGGATCGCGCTGCGTCGCGGCGGTCATCAGCTGCCAGCCCGACCTTGCTTGGACAGGAAAACAATAGCGGTTCCCGGCCCGGGGGGTTAGCCCGCGCGCAGCGCCGCCACGCCGGGCTTTTTCGATCGTGGCGGCGTGAAACGGATGACGCTCGGCGAGCCGGAGCGTTGTAGCGTGGGCCCGTGCGCGGATTCACCCTCGTCGAGCTGCTCGTGGTCCTGATGATCCTGGCGGTCGCCGTCTCCCTGGGGGTGCCGCGGTTGACGCCGGCGCTGGACCGCATCGCCACCGATGCGGCCGCGCGCGACGTCACCGCCGCCCTGGCCGCGGCGCGAGCCGCCGCGGTGCTGCAGGGAACGCGGGCGCGCCTCCGGATCGCCGCCGATTCGCTGCGGGTCGACCGGGAGGGCGCACTCGGCTGGGAGCCCTACGCGCGCTGGCCGGGGCCGGCCGCCACGGGCGTGGGTCTCCAGGTCTCGAATCCCGAAATCGTTTTCGGACCGCTGGGGTTGGGCTGGGGCCTCGCGAACACGCGGGTCGAGCTCAGACGCGGGTCCCAGATTGAAACGATCACCACCTCGCGTCTGGGACGTGTCAAACGTGGGTAGAGGGGGAACTGCTGCCGGGGTGCAACGGTTTCGAGGGAGCGCGCATCAAAGGGGGTGACGCGGTCGCCGCAGTAGGGTGCAACAATTCCCGGGGTGGCCGCGTATGATGGGCGCCTGACATTCATAGATCCAAGTGGTCGCGGCCGAGGTGTGACGGCCACTTCGCCCGACCCGCCAGCCCGGGGTGCGCAAGCCCCCGGGTTTGGTCTATTCAGGCCCCGTCTGTTCCTTCGAGAAACACCAGTGAGCGCCGCCGGGTGACGACCTCTGCCAGGGCCGCGAAGACCTTGGGGTCGAGCACGGTCCCGGCCAGGTCCCCCATGCGCCGGATCGCCTGGGGGGAGGGGAGCTTCGCCTGGTAGGGGCGGCTGGTGCACAGGGCGTCGTAGACCTCCGCCGCGCCGATGATGCGGGCGCCGATCGGGATCTCCTCGCCGCGCAGGCCGTCGGGGTATCCGGTTCCGTCCCAGCGCTCGTGATGGCTGCGGACGCTCCCCAGGACCGGTCCGAGGTGCACCAGCGGGGACAGGATCTGCGAGCCGATGATCACGTGCTGTTTGACGTGTTCGTACTCCTCCGGCGTGAGCGGCCCCTGCTTGTTCATCACACTTTCGCGCGTCCCGATCTTCCCAATGTCGTGCAGTCGCCCGGCGAGACGGATCTGCTCGACTTCGTCGTCGGACAGGCGCAGGTGGGCGGCGACGGTGGCGGCGAGGTCGGCCACGCGGGCGGAATGGCCGCGGAGGTAGGGGTCCCGCGCCTCCATCGCGTTGACCATCGCCTCGAGGGTCGCACTCGTGACGCGGTGGGCCTCGGCCCGCTCGCGCGCCCACTCCTCCTTCAGCTGCACTTCGAGGTGCCGGCTCTCGACCAGGCCCGCCCGCCGGCGCAGGGCGCGCTGCACGGCCCGGGCGAGATCGTCGAGCTCGATCGGCTTGGTGAGATAGTCCATCGCGCCCCGCTGCATGCACAACGCGGCGGTCGTCGCGTCGTTGACGGCCGAAAGCATCACGACCGCCAGGTCGGGGGCGACCTCGAGCGCCTGCGGCACGAGGTCGATGCCGCTCATGCCGGGCATCCGGATGTCGGCCAGCATGAGGGCGATGTCGTGTTGTTGGAGGACCGCGAGCGCCTCCTGACCGGAGGCCGCCGTGTGCACGGCGAATTGCTCCCCCTCGAGGAATCGCTTGAGGGCGTTCCGAATCGGCTCCTCGTCGTCCACGACCAGCAGGGCGACGGAGGGGGGAGGCGGGCGATTCGGCACGTGATTTGGTCCCTCTGGAGAGGGGTCGAAGTTACGCGCCGATGAACTGCAACGCCACGGGAGCCGGAAGCAATCCCGCCCGGTGGCCGCGCGCCAGTAACTCCTCCACGGCCCGGCGTCCCCGCTCGCCGTACTCCACGGTGAAGTCGTTCACGTACATGCCCACGAACCGGTCGGTCCGGGCGGGATCGAGCCCGCGGCTGAAGCTCTGCGCGTGCGCCAGCGCCTCGGCGCGGTGGGCGAGCCCGTACTCGATGCTGGCCTTCAGGTCGCGCGCGATCGCCGCGAGCAGCGGCTCTCCCAGGTCGCGTCGCGCCACGTTGCCTCCCAGGGGCAGGGGCAGGCCGGTCTCCTCATGCCACCATGCTCCCAGGTCCACCCAGAGGTGCAGCCCGCGGTCGGCGAAGGTGAGCTGGCCCTCGTGGATGAGCAGGCCCGCGTCGGCGCGGCCCGCGGCGACATAGTCCTCGATCTGGTCGAACGGGACGACCACGTGCTGGGCACCGGGCTGGTAGAGGCGCAGGGCGAGGTAGGCGGTGGTGAGCTCCCCAGGGACGGCAACCGTTCGGCCGGCGAGCGCCCCGCGCGGATCCGCGGGGGGCGCCGCGCGGGCTACGATGCGTGGGCCGTAGCGGTCGCCGATCGAGGCGCCGTGGGCCAGCAGGACGTAGCGATCGGCGAGGTAGGCGTAGGCGTGCAGCGACACCGCGGTGACTTCGAGCTCGCCGGCGAGGGCGCGCCGGTTCAGCGTCTCGATATCGGCGAGCTCGTGGACGTAACGCCGGTCGCCCGTGTCGATCTTCCCGGCCGCGAGCGCCCAGAACATGAAGGCATCGTCGGAGTCCGGGCTATGTGCGACGTGAATGAGGCGGGTCAAGCGCCGGTCAGCTCCCGGACCGGCTGGTGGCCTCGGCGTGGAACCCGTCCAGGATGCGCGCGTGCTCGGCGTACTCCGGCCGCTGGCGGGCGCGCTCGGCGGTCTCGTTCTTGAGGAAGTCCTGGTAAGCCTGTGTCATGGCCCGATTGTCGTTCTTCGCCTGGGCCGCACGGGCGCGCAGCACGTAGATGAACAAGTGGGTCGGGGCCTGTTGGCGAATCGTATCGGCCTCGGCCAACGCCGCCGCCGCGTCGCCACCCACCAGTTGCAGGAGTCCGATGTCGAAGTGCGAGTCGAGGGTCATGGCGGGAAGCTGCTGGTAGGTCCCGATCGCCATGGGCAGGAAGAACTGCACACTGTCCTGCTTTCCCTCTTCCTGGAGCCGCATCACCCGGTCGAACAGACGCTGCGCGCGCTCCTCGGGCGACATCTGGCTGATGTCCATGGCGGGGGCGACACCCGGGGTTGCGCCGGCCGGTGGCGTGCTGGTGGCTGCCGCCGGCCCGCCGCCGCGCAACAGGACCACGACGAGAAGGGCGCCGACCGCGAGGCCGGCGATTCCCCAGGGAAGGCCCGCTTTCCAGCCCGTGGAGGCGCTGGTTGGATTGGTGTTGGCGCCGCACTTATGGCAGAAACGGGCGCCGGGAGAGAGTGCCGCACCGCAGGCGTGACAGTTCATAGGGGCAGGAATCTAACTGGCATCCGTGACGATGGCAGCGTAGCGTATGGGGAATGAGCGAACCATTCCCCGGGCAGGAGCGGGCGCGGCACATGGGCGAGCTGAAGCGCGGGCCGAGCCGCTGGGATGTCTACGTCGAAGTGGAGCCCGACCCGGAGCTGGAGGCGGTGCGCGGTCGCATCCACTTCGTGGGCGAAGGGGCTCGCAAGACGACCGGGTGGGTATTCCTCGAGCGCCAGGAGAAGGAAATCCTCGAGCGATTCGGTGAATTTTCGGCCGTGGAATTGCTGCAGTTCGTCGAATCGATTCCCGGATAGAAAAAGGCAAAGGCGTCGAGCAGAGGCGTCGAGCAGAGGCGTCAAGCAAAGGCGTCGAGCAGAGGCGTCAAGCAAAGGCGTCGAGCAACACCGTCTCGCTCATGCGTCGGGTTCGCGTAGCGGCGGAGGGCTCGCATCGAGACGACTCAGCATCTTGATGACGAGAACTGTTCGACTCTGAACCGATCTGAGGACGCGCAGCCCAGCCGGAGACGTTTTCACCAGCTCGCTCACGCGGAGTTGCGACAGGAGCTCCTGGGCAGAACCACGGGCGATCGCGATGTAGTGACGGAATTCGCGTTGCGTGCCGCGACCGCAGGCTTCGGCGATGTTCGAGGACACCGAGAGCGCCGCCCTCACCATCTGCTCGCCACGGGAGAACGCACCGGCTCCACGGAAGGCCTGAGCCACGCGCACGACGTCCGCTGCGACTTCGATGGCGACGTGGTGCACCATCAGCTTACTCGGATCGGCGCGAAGACTCATCAGATACGATGGGCCTTCGACGGCTGTCTTCCAGCATCATTCTCATGCCTGAGCCATACGGAAAAGTGCGTGCCGGGACGAATCCGCTTGACGAACCTGCTCGACGTCTTCGCTCGACGCCTCTGCTTGACGTTGTTGCCGTTGACTTTGGCCTGCGACATCCTCCCCCGCAAAGGTGACACGCTGGGCGAGCAACAACAGGCCCAGTGGCTCATCGCCGCACGCCTCGTCGTCGACACCGATCCGAGCCTCACCCTCGTGCGGCTGCGCGCCCAGCCGCTCGATTCCGCGCACGGCGGGCACCATGTGCTGCTGGCGCGCTTCGAGTTCAACCCGAGCGAGGGATCGGGCGACGAATACGCGCTCAACATCGCGCTGGACCTGGGAAACGTCCGGGCCCTGGAGATCGGGACGCCGTACCCGCTGGGCCCGGCCCCCGCAGGGATCCCCGCCTACGGCACGGTCACCTGCCTGTGCCGGCCGCTGAAACCCGATTCCATGGTGGGGAGCCTCATGCTCCTGCATCGCGGCGTCGGCCAGCTCTATGGACGTATCGACGCGACGCTATTCTTCACCGCATGGGACGACTCGAGCCGCCACGTGAGCTACCGGTTGCGGCAACGCTTCGACGGGATGCGGTGAGGGTGGGCGCACGGAGGCTGGCGTCCGCGCTGGCGCTGCTGGTGCCCGGTGCGCGGCTCGTCGCCCAGCAGCCCGCCGTTCCGGTGATCGACACGGTGATCGTGGTGCCGCACAACGTGTTCGATCCGCCCGACGGCACGCCGCGGGTCGTCGCGCGGCTCGGCAACGCGCTGCACGTCACGACCCGCCCGGGGGTGATCCGGCGCTTGCTGTTGATGGGACCCGGGACGCCGGTCGATTCCGCCCGGCTGATCGAGACGGAACGCAGCTTGCGCGAGCTGGGGGTGTTCCGGTTCGTGCTGCTCGACACGGTGCGCGTGGACGAGCGGCTGGCGCTGCGCGTCGAGACGGGGGACGGCTGGAGCACCTCGCCGCAGCTCAACTTCGCGAGCGCCGCCGGGTCGATCACCTGGAGCGCCGCGATGGTGGAGCGGAATTTCCTGGGCGCGGCGACGTTCGTGAGTCTCGCTTACGGGCACAACCCCGATCGCCATTCGATGGACGTGCAATTCGCGAGCCCGGGGCTGGTGCTCCACCACGCGCCGCTGCTCGCCGCCTACAGCAACCTGTCCGACGGCCGGCTGGGGGCGTGGCGTTACGGCCGGCCCTTCTACCGTAGCGACGCACGCTGGTCGCTCGTGACGGAGGGCGAAGCGGCGAGCCACCGGGTGCTCGAGTTCCAGGACGGCGTGCTCTCGGACAGCGCACGCCGGCGCACGCTCGCGCTGTCGCTCACCGGCGGGGTGGCGCTGCGCGGCACGGAGCGCGGCTATGTGCGGCTCTGGGCCAGCGCCGGGTGGCGGCGGGAGGACTTCGCGCCTGAGTCCTCGACCACGTCCCCGTATTCCGGGTTCGGCACGCTGGGCGTGGGAGTCGACGCGGGCCGGGTGCGCTACGCCGTGGTCGAGCGCCTGAACGGTTTCGGCCGGCGCGAGGACGTCGACCTGTCGTCGACGATACGCGTGGGTCTGTGGGCGGCGCCACGAGCCTGGGGCTACCCGGCCGATCGCGCCGGTGTGGGGCCCGAGGTGCAGGGGCAGGTGGGGGCGCGCTGGCGCGGGGGACTGGCGTTGCTGCGGGCCGAGGTGCACGGCGTCGTGGGCTCAGCCGGGCTCGATTCCGGGCTCGCCCGGGGGACGCTCGACATCGCAAGCCTCGCGCTCCGTGGCCACGCCGTGCTGCTGCATCTCGAGGGCAGGGCGCTGCGGCGCCCGAAGTTCGGGGAAGTCTTCGATCCCTGGTCCACGCAGAACGGGCCGCGCGGATTCGGTGCGCACGCGTTCACCGGCACACGACTGGTGTACGCCATGCTGGAGGACCGGATCGTCGTCGCGGACGAGCTGTGGGGACTGGTCGGTCTCGGGATCGCCCCCTATGTGGAGTACGGCGGCGCCTGGTACGCGGAGCGCGAGGCGGCGCGGCTGGGGGGAGACGCCGGGCTCGCGCTGCGACTCGGCTCCCCGCGATCGTCGCGCGGCGACGTGGCGGAGCTGGACGTGTCGTGGCGCTGGGGGGACGGCTTCACGGGCAGTCCCTGGTCGTTGACGTTCCGAAGGAGCTTCACCCTCAAGTAGAACCCTCCGCAGCTCCTTTCAGCGTAACACCAGACGGTACTGCGCATGACAGGAGACGCAGTTGCCGGTGAGGCGGGCGAGGCGCGCGATCGCAGTGTCCCGCGGGGCGCCGGCGCCAATGGCCGCCGCGAGGCTGTCGAACTGCTGGTGCGTGTTCATCCCCATGCGCAGGAACTGCTCGGGCAAGATCTGCTCGAGTGCCGGATCGGCGGCCATCGCCGTGCCGGAGGCGCTGGCGGCGCTGCGGATCGACGCGGTGTCGCCACTCACCACCGAATTCAGAATGCCGTTCATGGAGCCGAGCATGGTGCGCATCTCGGCGAGGATCGCATCGCGGGCTTCGACCGGGACGAGAACGGCGGTGCGAGTGTCGCCGCCCTGGACGGCTTTCCTGCGACAGGCCGGGACGGTCAAGAGCGCGGCGCCGAAGGCGGTCGCGATCGCGAGTGTCGTACGAGTCATGGCAGCTACTCCTTCGGGTATGGCGCGCAGTGTAGGGCGGGTGTCATGAAGAAACACGCAAGAACCCCGTGACGATCTGTCCGGAGTCCGTGGCAGTTCCTGCAGGGGTTGAGAATCCTGAAGCACA
>DATICZ010000026.1:0-47961 GCA_035456525.1 Gemmatimonadales bacterium | reverse complement strand
CATCGGCCGGACAGCGCCCTCCATCCACCGACAGCAACGCCTTCACCTCCGGCACGGGCGGCATCCGCTCGAGTACGGGCGCGTTGCGCCGGCTGAGGTGGTCGGCCAGCCTGGCGAGGTCGGGGGACGCCACGATCGCGTGACGGCGCGCCGCGAGCTGCTCCGCCGTCACCATGCGCGTCCTCCTTCCCAGGCCCACCGCACCGGGAGGACCGTCGCGCCCGCCTCCCGCGCCGCTTCGAACGGCTGCGCCCGCCCACTCGGCGCCAGAAAGAACATGCAGCCGCCGGCGCCCGCACCCGCCGCCTTGCCCCCCAGCACCCTCGCGTCGCGCATGACGCCCTCGAGGCGAGTCATGTCGTCGGTCCGCATCCCCGGATCGAGCTCCTGTTGTCGTGTCCAGTTCTGCGAGAGCAGCGCCCCCACCCTGGCAAGGTCAGCCTCCCGCAGCGCTTCCGCCATCGCCAGGGCGATGTCTTTCATGGCCTCGAGCGCGCCGGTCACCGTCCGGTCGCCGCGCTCGTAGGCGCTCATCACGCGTGCGATGGTATCGCCCGAGAGCCGCGAGCGGCCCGTGTAGCACAATACCAGCTGCTGCTCCAGCGCGGCGGCGAACGCCGCGTCGAGCGTGATCGGCTCGATGCCGACGTCGGGGTCGCGGAAACTCAACCGGTGAAATCCGCCCAGCGCGGCCGCCAGCTGGTCCTGCCGACCGCCAGGGATCCCCGCCTCGTGCGCCTCCAGCCGCCAGGCCTGCTCGGCCAGCTCGCGGGCATCGATCCGCTCGGAACGCGCGGCGACGAGACACGACACGAGCGCGACGTCGAGCGCGCCGGAGCTGCCTAGGCCGGAGCCGGGGGGCACTTCCGAGCGCGTCTCGAGCGTCAGGGCTCCCTGTACCGGGAACATGCGCAACGCGGCCTTGAGGAGATTCAACCGGCCGTCCAGGACGAGACCGCCCGAGTTGGTGCACTCCACCGTCTCGGCGAGATCGTGAGACACCAGCCGTACGAGAGACCCGCCGAGCCGCAGCTCGGCCGTCACATGGAGGGCGAGCGCCGCGTTGACCACCACGCCTCCGGCGCGGGAAGAGAACGGCGGCACGTCGGTCCATCCGCCGGCGAAATCGAGGCGCACCGGGGCGGTGGCGCGGAACGCGGTGGGGAGATCGCGGCGTCTCACGGCGCCGTCCACCAGCGGGCCACGCTGACCAAGTCGCCGCGCATGTCCATGGTGACGCCGCGCACCCGCCGGTTCATCCCTGCCCCTCCCCGCGCGACGTAGAGCCAGGCCGCGGCTTGACGCTCGACGAGCGCGCGCTGGGCGGCGGCGGGATCCGCCGGTGATGCGACGCCGGAAATGTCGCCGATCAGGGCGAGGTAGCCGA
The DNA here is from genome assembly GCA_035456525.1 of Gemmatimonadales bacterium. Classification (GTDB taxonomy): domain Bacteria; phylum Gemmatimonadota; class Gemmatimonadetes; order Gemmatimonadales; family GWC2-71-9; genus DASTHG01. The sequence continues at coordinate 46,574 of DATICZ010000026.1, read as the reverse complement.
GACCCGGATCGCCCGGGATCCCCATCACGGCCGCCGTGAAATCGTGGCGCGGGCCGTACACGCGCGCGTGAAAGGCCGACAGCTCGAGCTGGCGGATGGTCACGTCGAACCCGACCGCGGCGAGCCGCGCCTGCAACAGCTGCTCGAGCGCCGCTTCGCCGCTGCCGACGGTCAGCAGCACGACCTGCGGATGGCGGCCCGAGAGCAGGCGGCGGGCGGAATCGGGCGCGAACGGCACGGGCGGCACCGGGACGTAGCCCGGCACGAAGGGGGGCACGGGGCTCCCGGCGGGCTCGCCGAATCCGAAGAGAAACCCCTGCACGATCTCGTTCCGGTCGATGGCGAGGGCGGCGGCGCGGCGGATGGTCTCGTCGTCGAACGGCGGGCGCCTGGTGTTGAAGACCAGGCCGTACACGAAGATCTGCGGATAGCTGAGAACGGTCAGATCCGGATCGCGCCGCACGAACTCCGCGTGGGCCGGGTTGATCCCGGCGAAATCGAGCTCCCCCGCGGTCAGAGCGGCGAGCTTGGTCATCGGCTCGTCCACGACCACCACGATGAAACGCTCGAGCCGGGGCGGGCCACCGAGCGCGGCGGGGAACGCGGAGTTGCGCGTGAACACCCAGCGACGATGCGGCTCGTGCAGCACGAAGCGGAACGGCCCGTTTCCCACCGGGCGCTTGTTCCAGGCCGCCTGGCGCAGCTGCGCGTGCGGCTCGCGCTCGAGCAGATGGGCCGGCAGGATCGCCAGATCGGCGAAGACGTCGGGGAACCCCCGCTGTGGAGTGCGGAAGCGGACGATGACGGTGGTGTCATCGGGTGCGCGCACGTCGGTCACGGCCAAGAGATCCGTGAGACGCGGATAGCCGGTCGCCGGGTCTCGAGCCGTCTCGAGCGTCCAGGCGACGTCGCGCGCCGTCGTGGGCCGGCCGTCGTCCCAGGGGAGCCCCGCGAACAACGTAAGGGTCAGCGTCGTGCGATCGGCCGACCAATCCCAACGTCGCGCGAGGTAGGGCTGCAGCGTGAGCGTCGAGTCGTAGCGCACGAGCGTCGTGAGCAGCACGTAGCGTTGGACTTGCCTGGCGAGCGGATGGTCCGTGAGCAGCGGATTGATGCTCACCAGGTCGGCGCCGGCCGCGTACAGCACGGTCGCCCCACGGCGCGCCGCGGTGCCGGCGGCGCCCCCGCACGCCCCCGTCCACACGACGCCGAGCCAGCACAGCGTTCGATTCATCCGCCGCGTCACGCGCAGGATTCTAGCGGCGCCCGCCCGGCCGCGCGAGATTGCGGCATGCAGCGCATGCTCGCCCGCCGTGCACTGGCCGGATTCGCCGTGGTGGCGGGGGTCGTGACGCTCACCTTTCTGCTGCTGCATGCGGCACCGGGCGACCCCACCGGGCTGCTGCTCGGTCCCACCGCCACCGAGGAGCAGCTGGCCGCCGGCCGGCATGCACTGGGTCTCGACCGTCCCCTGTTCGTGCAGTACGGCGCGTGGCTCGGGCGCTTCGTCCGCGGCGACTGGGGCACGAGCTTCGCCACCGGCCGGCCGGTGCGCGCGATGATCGCTGCGGCCTGGCCCGCGACCGTCCGGCTGGTGGTGCTGTCGCTGCTGCTGAGCTATGGCTTGGGACTCGTGGTCGGCGCCGTCCAGGCGGCGCGGCATCGGCGCCGGCTGGACACCGCGCTCTCGGTGGTGAGCGTCACGCTCGTCGCGCTACCCGGCTACTGGCTCGGCCTGATGCTCGTGACGGTGTTCACCTATCTGCTGCGGGTGCTCCCCGCCTTCGGCGCCTCGGGCTACGATGCCGACTACTTGAGCGGCTGGGCCCGGTTCGCGGACGGCGCGCGTCATCTGGCCTTGCCGCTCGCGACGCTGACGCTGATCGGCATCGGCGCGGCGGCCCGCTTCGTGCGCGGCGCTCTGCTCGACGCGCTGGAGCAGCCATTCGTCGTCACCGCACGTGCCAAGGGACTCAGGGACTCGGCCGTGATGGTACACCACGCGCTGCGGCACGCGTTGATTCCCGTGGTCACGCTGCTGGGGTTGTCCCTGCCGGCGCTGTTTTCAGGCGCGGTCTTCGTGGAAGCGGTCTTCGCCTGGCCGGGCGTCGGACGCGTGCTCGTCGAAGCGGTGCAGGCGCGTGACTACCCCGTCGTAATGGCGGCGACCGCCATCAGCGCCCTGCTCGTCGTGGCCGGCAACCTGCTCGCCGATGTGGCGGCCGGACTCGTGGACCCGCGCCTGCGCGCCGCCGAGGCGGCGCTTCCCTAGTGAACATCGCCCTGCAGGATCGGCGCCTCACGGTCGGACTCACCCTGCTCGCCGGCGTGGCCGCTCTGGCCCTGGCGGCGCCCCTCGTCACGAGCGGTGACCCCAACGCACCCGGCGATATCATCGCGACCCGTTTCCTCGGGCCCCTGGCGCGCGACGTGCACGGCACCCTGCACCTGCTCGGCACCGACCGCTTCGGCCGCGACGTGTGGACGCGACTCGTGTACGGCGCCCGCATTTCCCTCGCCGTGGGATTCCTGTCCGTCCTGCTGTCGGTCGCGGTCGGCGTGGCGATCGGCGGTCTCTCCGGCTGGTGGCGCGGCTGGCCAAGCACGCTGCTTCTGGGCGTGACCGATTTCGCCCTGGCGTTGCCCCGCGTCGTCCTGCTGCTGCTCCTGGCGGCGCTGTGGCAACCCAGCGCGCTGCTCGTCGTGCTGCTGCTGGCCGCCACGGGATGGATGCCGGTCGCCCGCCTCGTGCACGGCGAGGTACGCGCGCTCGCGGTGCGGCCCTTTGTGGAGGGCGCCCGGAGCCTGGGGGTGCGTCCCCTGCAGGTGTTGTGGCGTCACGTGCTCCCCAACGCTCTGACGCCCGTGATCGTCGCCGCCGCGCTCGGCGTCGGCAACGCGATCCTGCTCGAGGCCGGGCTCTCCTACCTCGGGCTCGGCGTGCAACCGCCCACGGCCTCCTGGGGCAACATGATCGCCTCGGGGCGCGATACCCTGGTCAATGCGCCCTGGGTCGCGGCCGCGCCGGGTGGGATGCTGGTGGTCGTGGTGGTTGGGTGCACGTTGGCGGGAGACGCCTTGAGAGACGTCATGAGCCGTCAGACGTCAGCTGTCAGCCGTCAGCCATCAGGGTCCTGATCATCGACCAGCCGCCGCAGCACATCATCCCGGATCTCATGTCCACCCTCGAATCGCTCCACGCGGAAGTCGATACCGTGTGAGCGTAGCCGCTCCTCGTCGCGCGCCAGGATCTTGGGCGTGATGTAGGCATCGTGGCTCCCCGCCACGAGGATCACTTCCGTCCGGGCCCAGCGCTCCCGCGCGGCGGCGAGATTGAGATCGGGCGGTACCTCTCCCCCATAGAGGATCAACCGGTCGGCGTGCGTGGTCCCCAGCGCCAGCCAGCGCGCTGCCGTCGCCGTGCCCTGGGAGAACCCGAGCACGGTGACCCCGCCGCCGTCCCGCCGCCCGCCCACCAGGTCGCCGTACAGCGCGTCGAGGTAGCGTACGTAGTCGGCGATGTCGGTGAGGCGGTCCTCCCGTGTCATCCAGCTCGCGCCGACCTTGTCGTGCCGCCCGGTCGCCTCGCCGAGATAGAACCGCGACAGCGCCTCGGGCGCGATGAGGCACCGGCTTCCGTCGTCCAGCGCCTGGAATGCGATCAGGAACCGCCCGGCCAGCTGCCCGTAGCCGTGGAGCAGCAACCAGACTTCGCGCGCTGCCGACGCGGCGGGCCCGAGCGTGTAGTAGCGGGAGGTCCGGGACGCCGTGAAGTGATGTTCCTGCACGGTCAACGCACCATCACGGTTACGATTTCACGCGGCTCGGCGGTGAAGCGCACCACACGGCCACCGTCCTCGAGTATGAGCGGGACCGGCTCCCGCTCGTCGAGCCGCGTGCGGAATGCCGCGCTGACCGGAACGCCGAAACGCCACGCGCCGGCGACCGGCCGGTCTTCGGGGTTGTAGCAGCGTAGCACGACGTCCCGTGGATTCTCCTCGCCCGGTTTCATCGCGGAGAACACGAGCCCCGCGCCGTCCAGCGTGATACCGGAGCGACGCGGCGTCGGTGCGCCGCCGAGCGCGTCGCGGATCCAGAGTCCCCGGACGGGAGTGAACACACCCTCCCACACGGATGGAATCGTTTCCCCGGGGGCGAGCGGCGCCAGGGCCAACTCGATACGGGAAACACCGAGACATTGGGCCTCGGGAATCGCCGTGGGCCATGCCGCATGTCCGGGGCGAACCGGCAGATCGCCCCGCGAGAGCACGCCGATGGCGCGCAACAGGGTCACGACGATGTCTCCCGACCGCGTGTGCTCGTACTCGAAGAACCCGGGAGCCAGCAGTGCCAGTCCGCGCCCATTGCCCATGACCGCGAGAAAGCGATGCGCCGGCGCCGTGGCCACGGGCGCCTCGAGCGCCCCGCGCGCAGGGCTCGGCGCCGCGAGCGGCCGCGATTCCTGTCCGAATTGCGTGCCGACCAGAGCCGGATCGGCCGACCCCATTGGCACCCGGGCGCGCAGCCGGTGATGCAGCGCGCCGTTGTCCACGTCGAGGATACACCGCACGACCGGGCTGTCGGCGTGGAGCGACACCAGCAGCCGCACGCCGACTTTTCCCCGGCGTCCCCCGCCGGCGCGCAGCGTCCACCGAGCCTCGAGGACCGCGACGAGCGGCCCCGCCGCGACACGCCGTACCTGGATCGGCCCCTGGCTGCGCACGAGGCGATCGCGCGCCGCCGCACAGAAGCTGTAGGCGTCCCCGGCATCGGCCTCGCTCTCGAGACGCAGCAGGTCGAGCCAGCGCCCGCCGGTGCGACGATCGTAGAGCTGCAGGCTGCCGGCCCGGTCGAGCGTGGCCACTACGAAGCGGTTGACCAGCGAGCGCGCCTGGACCTGAACCGTGTCCTCGGGCGCCGCCGTAGCCGGCGCCCCGCAGGAGAGCGCGGCCAGTCCGAACCCCGGGAGGAGCGGCGCCCGGAAGGCAACGCGCACCACGTCCACTTCGTCCTGATCCGGGTAGTGCCGGCTCGCGTCGAGCCGCTCCTGACCGCGGCGGCGATCGAGAACCTGGAGTGGGACGGCGTGGCCGCGGGCCGCACGCAACGAGAACGCCTGGGCTCCCGGACCGGAGCGCGGCTTGCGGGGCCCGGGTGGTCCGACCGGAACGTCGCGACGGAAGAACGTGCAGTCGGCGATCATGATGCCCCCCCGCGCGTGCGGCGCGGGATTCCAGAGCACCAGCGTGGGTGACTGCCCCTCCGGGCGCTCGCGGGCGCGGTCCGGGTCGTGACCCACGAGCGCGAACGCGGCGGACCGGATCACCTCGTCCGCGTACGCGTGCGCTGCGTCGAGCCGCAGCTCGGCCGCGCGCGCTACCGCATCGCTCGTCGTCCCGCAAATCGTGTCGTGGAACTGGGACTGGACCAGGGCGCGCCAGGCGAGCTCGAGCACGGGCCGCTGATCGTGCGCTCCCTGCCGGGCCGCCAGCGCCGCGAGCGGCTCGGCCATGCGCGCCAGCCGCAACTCGAGCATCGCGGCCCGTCGCTTGAGCGGGGCGCGAGTGCCCTGCGCGCCCTGCAGGGTCCAGGCGTATCCAGGAGCGGAGCGCAACGATCCGGTCAGGACCGGGGCCGCGTCGAATTCGGCGGCGGCTGCGGCGAAGAACTCGTCGAGTCGCGACACGCGCACCGCATTGGGCCGCTCGAGCTCGGCGAGCTGCTCGCGGAGGCGCGATACCTCGGTCGGCGCCCCATGATGGTCGGCGCCGATGAACACCGGGATGTGGCTGCTGCCCCCGGCTCGGCCCACCAGCTCGCCGCGCACCCAGGCCCAGAGCTCCGGCAACGCCTCTGAGTCCGCTGCGAGCTCCACGCCGATCTCATAGCCAGTCGGCGGGAGGTGCCACAGCCGCACCTCGGCACCGCTCGGGCCGCGCCACCGATAGCGGTCGCGCTCCTGTCCCGGGGCGCCGCCCAGCCCGCGCCACAGGACGCCCGACGCGCACCCCGCTCCGCGGGCCAGCTCCGGCCACCAGGCGGGATGCCCGAAGGCGTCCGGCGAATAGAGCACGTCGAGCCGCCCGCCGAATCGCGCGGCGTCGGCCGCGCCGAGCAGCAGGTTGCGCACGAGCGACTCTCCCGCGGGCACGATCTCGTCGGCGAGCACGTACCACGGCCCCACCTGCAGGCGTCCCGCACGCACCAGCTGCTGAATCAGCTCACGCCGCTCCGGCCGGGCGCGCAGGTAGTCCTCGAGCAGCACCGTCTGACCGTCCAGCAGGAAGCTGCGGAATCCCGCATCAGCCTCGAGACGCTGCAGTAGCTCATCCATCATGGGCACGAGCCGCGCCTGATACGTGGCGCGGGGGAGGTGCCACTCGCGGTCCCAGTGGGTATGGAGGATCAGGTGGAAGGTGATCACACCCGCTCGAGCTCGGCCACGTCTTCCGGCCGGCGCAGATGGTGGTAGCAGACACGGCGGCCCCGTGCGAGCAGGGCGCGGACGTCGCCGATCGCCTGCGCGCGCTCGAGCCGGGCGAAGGTCGTGTTCATCGTGGGGATCTCCAGATCCTGGGCGGGCTCTGACGTGATGACGAGAAACAGACCGGTATTCGGACCGCCCTTATGGAGCTGGCCGGTGGAGTGGAGGTAGCGCGGTCCGAAGCCCTGTGTGGTCACGACGCCGAGGGCATTCCCCCACGCCCGGCGCACACGCGCGAGCGCCTGCTCCAGATCCGCACGGGGCGGCAGGTAGGCGAGAATCGCCAAATAGTCACCCTGGCGGGCGGCCCCGCGCAGCTCGGCGAGGCTCAGCGTGTGCGGCACGGCGCGGGCCGCCTCCGGCGGCGCGGCCAGCTCAGCGCGGGCCAGCGCCTTGGCTTCTTCGACGTCCGGCTGATCGAACGCGTTGACGCCGAGGCCGCGGCACAGCTCCCAGGTGGCGTACTCCCAGCGCAGGAACTCCCGACCGAGATCGAGCGGATCGCCGGAGAACTCCCGCACCACCTGGACGTCGCGGCCGGCGCCATCGACGCCTCCGACCAGCGGGACGACTCCGGCCCCGTTCTTCCCCGAGCTCTCGGCGACGAGCTGCTCGATCCAGTCCGCCAGCGCCGCGACGGGGGCCGGCGGCTCGAGGGCCAGCTTGTCGCGACCGGCCGCCGCGGCGGCGCCCAGCGTCCGGCCGAGCTCCTGGGCCGCGGCAACATCGGTCGCCCGGGCGCGCTCGAGCAACGCCGCTCCGTCGATTCCCGCGAGCGCGGCCGGCAACATCCCGACGACCGTGAGGGCGGCGTAGCGGCCGCCGACATCGGCGGGATGTGGAAACACCGTCCGGAATCCCCGCTCGCGCGCCAGCCGCTCGAGCGGGCTGCCGGGATCGGTGACCGCCACGAATTGTGCGGAACGAGCCCGCGCGGCGAAGTAGTGAAAGGCAGCGAGCGTTTCGACCGTCGACCCCGACTTGCTGACGATCAGAAAGAGCGTCCGGTCCAGCGGATGAATCCGCTCCGCCGCGGCGACGGCCGTGGGGTCGGTGCTGTCCAGCACGTCCAGCCCCGCCGTCCGGAAACTGCGCGCGAGCACCGCGGGAGCGAGCGCGGACCCGCCCATGCCGCACACGAGGACCCGGTCGAGACCGTCGCGCCGCACCGCGGCGGCGAAACGCGTCCATTCCGGCCATCGCGCGAGGGAGTCGGGTACGGCCCTGGTCCAACCGAGTCGGTCTTCCATGCCGGCGCTAAGCTAACGCGGGCTCCGCGGCGTCGCGCGCCCTCGCTTGCGGATGCGCCCGTCACTACTTTCTGGCTATCCGCGTGATCCCAGGCACCCGCGTCACCCGCACCGTCCTCGTGGCAGCCGGCGGCCTGTTGGCTGCTCTGGTCCTGGCTTACCTCTTTCTTCCCGTCCCCCGGAGCCTGCTGCCCGCCGGCAGCTGGACGCTGACGGCGCTGGCGCGCACGGCCGGGATCGCCCTGGCGTGGCGCGCGGCTACCGATCCGGTCCAGCGACGCGGGTGGGGGTGGCTGCTCGCGGGAAGCGTCGTCGATTTCCTCACCCTGGGCTACGCCGACATCCAGCTGGCGCGAGGGATCGTCCGGCCGGGCATGACCGCCGTCGACATCGGATACCTCGCGGTGTATCCGTGCTTCTTCATCGCCGCCTGGAACCTGCTCGCCATCCAGCCGCGCCGGCAGCTCACCGCGGAGATTCTGCTCGACTCCGCGCTGCTCACCCTCACCGCCGTCGCCTGGGCGTACGAGCTGTTCGTCGAGCCGCTCACGGGTGGAGTCGGCGAGCCGGAGGTCCTGGGCAGCGTCGCCTATGCCACCGGCGGGCTCGCCCTCGTCTGGCTGATCGGCATGCTGCTGTTGCAGCCGCATCCCTTGCCACGGGGCGGCGCGGCGCTCGCGGTGGTCGGGCTCCTGCTCTACGGCATCGCCGACCTGCTGTTCGGCACGGTGAGCCTGCCGCGCGCGCAGGCTCCGGGCACGGTGCTCGACTTCGGCTGGAACGTCGCCAACCTGGTGCTGGCCTCAGCCGGAGTCGTGGCCGCCGCGGCCCCGGCGGGACCGCGGCCGGCAGCCGCGGGAAGCGGCGCCGTCGCACCGCGCCTGCTGGCGGTGCTGCTGGGACTCGCCGGGCTGGTGGGCCTCCACCTCCAGAGTATGGCCTCGGGCCGGATGGGTGCGGAGGACGTCCTGGTCCCGACCGTCGGCGGGTTGATCATCGCCGCCCGCGTTGCGTACTCCCTGGTGGCCGACCGGCGCTACGAGGCCGCGCTGGAGCGCGAGGTCGAGCGACAGACGCAGACGCTCGTCGATTCGCTGACGACCACCGCGTCCGCGGAGCGCAACCTCCGCCAGATCATGGAGGCGTCGCCCGATCCGATCGTGCTGCTGAACCGGGACGGCCAGGTCCTGGATTACGCGCCGGACCGGCCGGCCCACGGCGCGGCCGCCGGGACCCGCACGGCGTTCGATTTCGTGGACCCGGACGCCGTCGCGCTGCTGCGCGCCCACCTCGATGCGGCGTTCGCCGGGGAGGTGCGCCGCTTCGAGGTGCCGCAACGGCGGCCCGACGGGGCACGCGTGGTCAGCTCGGTGGTGTATGCCCCGATCCGCGAGCACGGGCAGATCACCCGGGTGCTGGCCATCGCCCGCGACGTCACGGAGCTGCGTCGCGCCCAGAGCCAGCTGCAGCAGGCCGACAAGCTCGCGGCCATGGGTCAGCTGGTGAGCGGCGTGGCGCACGAGATCAACAACCCGGCGGCAATCATCTCCGGCTTCGCCCAGACGCTGATGCTGGACGACCTCCGCCCCGAGCAGCGCGAGATCGTCGAAATGGTGCGCGACGAGGCGATGCGCATCGGCCAGATCACCACCAACCTGCTCGCCTTCGCCCGGATGAGTGGGCCCGAGCGCTCGCTGGTGGACGTCAACGAGCTGGTGCGCCGGACGCACACCTTGCGGTCCTATCACCTGAACACGCTGAACGTCGAAGTGCGGCTGGAGCTGGATCCGGTCGAGCCGCGGGTCTGGGCCAACATGTCGGAGCTGCAGCAGATGCTCTTGAACTTCCTGATCAACGCCGAGCAGGCGCTGGACGGCTTCCCCGGACACCGTGGCATCACGCTCCGCACGCACGCCGAGGGGCCCGAAGTCAGGTTCGAGTGCCGCGACACCGGTCCCGGGATCGCGGCGGAAATCCGCTCGCGGATCTTCGATCCGTTCTTCACCACCAAGCCGGAAGGCGTGGGCACAGGCCTGGGGCTCTCGATCTGCTACGGCATCGTGCGCAGCCACGGCGGGCGCATCACCGTCGAATCGGAGCCGGGCCACGGGGCCGCATTCCAGGTCGTGCTCCCACTCGACCTCCGCACCATGCAGCGCCCCTCGGGCGGTGCGGCGGTTCAGGGTCCGGCGGCCGCGGAACAGCCGGTGGCCGTGCTCGTGGTGGACGACGAGCCGGGGATCCGTCAGGCCACCGCCCGCTTCCTGAACCGCAGCGGCATGCAGGTGCGTGCCGTCAGCGACGGCGCCGAGGCGCTCCGCGCGCTCCGCGCCCAGAGCTTCGACGTGATCCTGTGCGATGTCCGGATGCCGGGAATGAACGGTCGTGATTTCCTCATCCGGCTCCGCGAGCAGGCGCCGGAGCTCGTCTCCACCCTCATCTTCGCGACCGGCGACTCGCTCGATGCCGATACGGCGGCGCTGCTGGCCGATTCCGGCGCGCCCTCGCTCGTGAAGCCGTTCGATTTCGACGCGCTGGAACGGCTGGTGCGGGACGTCGCAGCGCGGCCCTCGCGGCGAGCAGGGACGTAGAGGGACGAGGGAAGAGGGACGGGGGCCGACGAAAACAGGAAGGGTCAGCGCGCCGGGCGGAGCACCAGCTCGAGGCCGCTGCGTCCCGAGGCTGCACCGTCGGGCTCGATCATGAATCGCAGCCCCGTAGCCGAGAGCCCCGTTTCGGCCATGCCCGCCGCCGTGCCGTCCACAGTCAGCTCGTAGTCTCCCGCCTTCACGCCCATCAGGTAGAAAGAGCCGTCGGAGAACGAGGCGAACCGGCGACTCGTGCCGGCCCGCCGATCGGTGAGCACCAGGCCCACCACACCGATCGGCTCACGCGTCCCGCCGATCTCCCGCCACACGTGCCCTTCGATCACGCCGGCCGCGACGATCGGCACGTCGAGCGTGCGGAACCGGTTCGGGTTGGGAACGAGCGTGGCCCGCGCGAAGGCAGGGACGAGCAACGGCGAGTCGATGCTCAGCGAATCCACCAGCACATCCACGGGCTCGAATGGCATCAGGTCCCACACCCGGAAGGATCCCTGGGAATCCGACACCGCCAGCCGCGAGCCGATGACGACTCGCACGCCGGCCACCGGAGCCTCGTCGGGATCGCGCCGGCCGTTCTGGTTCCGGTCGAGGAAGACTTGGCCCGCGACGCCCGCACGCTCGATCGAGGGACCCGGGGCCGTCGCCAGGCGGCCGCCGGTGCGGTCCCACAGCACCGACCCCTGCACCAGCTGCGACACCGTGGCTGGGGACCCGGCCCCGGCGCTCATGGTCGTGTACGAGCGCATCGCCGACAGATAGGTATTCAACGTCACCTGGATCAGCGGCCCGCGGTTGCCGCGCTGCCACACGACCCCCGTCTCGAGGCTCACGCCGCCCCAGACCGGTCGCGAGGCAAACAGTGACGCCTGGGTGACGCGCGGCGCGCTTCCCCCGCCCCACACCCGCGATTCGACGGCCCCTCGGAAGAACGCCGGCCCCAGCACCGGTCCCCACCGCGGCTGCGGCAGCACGAAGGCGCTGACGCCGACGAACGGCTCGGTGCTGCTGCCCGCGCCGTCGAGCGCCTGGCGCTCGACCCGCACGTACGGCATCAGCCGGGTCGCTCCGGTCTGCACCGAAGCGCCGAGGCGGGCGCGGGTCGTCGTCGCCGACTGGCCGCGCACCTGGTCGATGTTGCTTTCGAAATAGAACAGCCCGTATCTCGGCAGCGGCCGCAGCAACGCGGAAACGCTCCAGGCCGACCGTTGGCCCGACACGGTCACGATCGGCGCCTGCGTGCGCGTGTCGAACGCGGCCGCCGCGGCGCTCACCCGCAGATCGATGGACGGCTCGAACAGCACCGCCCCCCGAACCAGCGCGTTGCCGACGCCCGACAGCTCGAGCCCCCAATCGTTGGTCGGGTTCGCGGTCACCCGCGCGTACGGATGCCACAGGTCGGCGAGGCCGTTGCGCCAGAAACGATCGGCGCCGCTCTGAAGCGTCACCCGCGGCGTCAGACCGTAGCGCAGGTCGAGGTTGCCGCTCGCATGGCAGCGAGGATCACGGCAGGCGCCGCCCGACAGGCCGTACTCGAACCGGCGCGAGGGCAGCAGGTCAGCCAGCACCCGGTAAGTGCGATCGAATTCCCGCACCTCTCCCAGCGGTCCGTAGGCCACGAAATCCACGGGGTTTTCACCGTACCGAACCGGGAGCGCAAAGCCGTACTCTCCGGTGACGCCGGTCGTGTCCACGGCGACGAGTCGGCCGTTCTGGTACGCCTCGACGGACCAACCCGGCTCGAGGCGGCCGAGGTAGCGGCTCGTGCCCAGAAGCGCGGGCCGCAGGAACGGCGCGTTGGTGAGCGCCACGCCACGCAGCTCGCGCAGCCGCGGTCCGGTGGAGAAGCCGTCGCCCAGGCGGAGCTGCTTCAGCCACGCACTCTCTTCCCATACGCCGGTCCACGAGACATCGCCGCGCGCCACGCCTGCGTCCGCAGGACCGACGCTGTGGGCGCCGATCGCGAGCGATCCTCCGAACGCGTCGCCCCCCAGATCGAATGCGTACGACCCCGCCCCGACCGGCCGGCCACCGGGCGCGAACAGCGAATAGTCGAGCACGAGTCCATCCCAGCGCTGCCGTTCGAGATCGAGCCGCACGTCGGCCGGCGCTGCTTCGCGGCGACGCGCCAGCGCGGCGCGGGCTGCGTCGCGCCGGGCCCGCTGACCGATCGGCAGCATGCCGGCATCCATGAGAGTGACGGTGAGGCCGGTCCAGTCCACCACAAAGGTGCCGCCGAGCAGGTTCCCCAGCCGCTCGGCGCCGACGTACAGCTCGCCGTCCTTGAAGAGGCGGAACTCCGGCTCGAGACGCACGCGATGGTCTCCGAACGTCATCGTGTCGTTCCCAGCCGCGATGAAAAGGCGGCTCGGCCCGGGAGGGACCGACGCCTCGAGCGCGCCGTCCGGGGAGAGGTGGTAGCGCACCTGGGCGAGGCTCAGGAACTGGGCGAGCGGCAGCAGGGCCTCGGTCCGCACGCGGTACGCCTGCACTGTCGCCGAGGCCAAGCCCCGGATCCGCAGCTCGATCAGGACGGCCTGCGGTACGGAGTCCAGGGAGCCCGCACTGAACGGCTTCTCGGTGTCCGGGAGGCTGCGCTCGGGGACCGCCGGCCGCGAGACGACCCGCTCCTGCGCCCGGACGAGCGTGGGGGCGGCGACGGCGCAAAGGCCGAGCAAGGGCCCCAGCAGGGCCAGAGCCGCGGCGCGCGAAATCACGGGCTCTGCACCGCCACCGAATCACTCACCGCCGGGCTCCGCAGCAGAACCTGCCGCTCCAGGTCGTCCCGCTGGGGGGTGATGTCGAGTCGCAGCCGATACTGGTCGGCAGGTGCACCGGCGATGCTCACCGCCCAACGGGGTCGATTTGCGAAGAACACCGTGATCGGGACGCGGAGCTCGCCTGCAGGCTTCCCGTTCGAGCCGACGATGGCGGCGTGCACGGTGCCGAGATAGGCGGCGTTCCCCTGTCGCTCGAGGCGCGCGTGCACGATCACCGAATCCCCCTGCCGCACCGCCTCCAGTCCGGACAGCGCGATCCCCGTTCGCACCTGCCCGTTGCGGTAGTGGAGACCGATCACCTGCTGGATCTGCAGCGTAAGGCCGACCTTGATGGTGGCGCTGTCGCTCACTCCCGCGACCGGCAGCTCGCCCGCTTTGGCGGTGAAGGCCAGCCGAGCCCAGTACTCACCATCGGGAAGACCCGCCGGCGGTGTGGCGAGCAACCGCACGACCTGTTGATCCCGCGGCCCCAGTGTCAGGCGGCGCGGGAATGCCTGGAGCCAGGCTGCCGCCGAAGGTTGCGTGGAATCGGGGTGATCGATCGTGATCAGCCTCAGCTGACCGGCCGAATCGGTTGCCGTATAGCCGTAGAAGACGGAGACCACCACTTCGACCGGATCGGTCCCGGGATTGAGCAGGGTGACCGATCCGCTGCCGCTGCCCGACGACATGAACACCGCCTTGGGGGCGACCATGACTCCCTGAGCCGGCAGTCGGGAGGTCGTGCACAGCGCCGCCAGGGCGAGCCACGCGGCTTTAGTCACGGGAAATACACGACGGTGAGGGTGATCGTCCCCGTGTAGCTCCCGGCGGGCTGTGATGCGAGTGGCGTGACAGTGCCGCCAAGAAACACCGCCGCCCTGCCCGGGGGGCCACCCATGGTCGCCAGAAAGGGGACGCGCGGATCGAACCCGACCTGGCTCGCCACGGATTGCGTTGCGGAGTAACCAGCGTCGCCGCCGCCGAAGCTCAACGGCATCGTCGCTCCCCCTGGCCCGGTCATCGCCGAGGGGAGCGCGAAACTCAACTGAAGTTGAGACCCGGCTGCGGCGCGGATATCAAACCGCCCGCTGTTCAGGGCATCCGTCCGCGGCACCGATTTGGGGATCCCCGGAAACACCGTCCCGAAGCTCACCGACCGCACGCCGTTGACCCGAACCGGCTGCCCCTGACCGTGTACGGAGGCCGCCGGCGCAGGGAGAGCCGCCACGGCGAGCAGAGCCGGCACACTGCCCCTCCAACGCACGCGCCGGCAGGGGCCCGAAACGACCCCTGCCAGCGCCGAGCCGATACGGCTCACCATGCGGCCGTGAATCCGGCTAGCTCAGTACGTCACCTGCAGGGTGACGGTCCCGTTGTACGTGCCCGCCGCCTGGTTCACCGCCGGCGTCACCGTGCCGCCCATGAAGACGAACAGGGCGCCCGTACCCGACAGGCTGGTAGCCGCCCCGCTCGCCGGCGTGAACGGCGTTGCCCCGGCGGCCGAGTTTGTCGTGTTGAAGCCAGCGGTGAATACCACTGGCATGTTGTTGGCGCCGAAGGTCAAGTTCCCCGGCAGCGCGGTGAACGACATCGTCACCGGCGCGTTCGCCTGACCGGCGACATCGAAGCGGCCCGCGCCGGCGTCGGCCAGCGCGACGGTCGCAGGGACACCCGGGAACACGTTGCCGAACGACAGGTTCACCGCACCGGTCACGCTGATCGGTTGCAGCACCACGGCCGTCGCCGTGATGCTCCCTGAGTTCGCCTGCGCCGTGGCCGGCGGCGCCAACCCAGCCAGCAGCGCCACCAAGGCCAAGGACGGTTGCATCAGCCCGTGCTTCATCGTGAGTGCTCTCCCTTTGAGGGTGCGGAGACTTCCCGGACTTCGACGCTGGACCGAAGCAAGCGCCGTGCCTCTTGTAGGCGTTTCCTCACAAACCGTCTTATTTTTTGACACTTGCAGACGGCCCATAATACAAGCCTTGGACCTAAACAACAATACCAAAATGACTTGCATGCCGCGGTGGGAACTGCACAGCGGGCCGGGTCAAGCCTCACACGAGACGGGGTATGATGCTATTGCTGATTTTAGCGATTATGGCGGAATGCAGGTAACTGGCCGACTCTGCAACACCTAGCCCTAAGGGATACTGAGCCGTTGCTTCACCTCCGGCGGCAAGAGCGAGACGGCATGGTGCATCGGCACCGACAGCGCAAACCCGGGCGCCTGGGGTAGGCCCGCACGGTGAATCGAGATCACCTCGCCGTTGGCGTTGAAGACTGGGCTGCCCGAGGACCCCCCAATCGTCATGCCGTCGAACTGGATCACGTCCTCGGTCACGCGGGAGATGATCCCCGCCGTCATGGACGTGCGAACGACTGCCGAACGCAGGTGGGCGAAGCCCGATCCGGCCGGATACCCGATCAGGGCGGCCGGCTCGCCCTGTCGCGACTTGGTGCCGCCCCAATCGACGCTGGCCAGGTACTGCCCCTGGTAGCCGCGCATTCTGATGAGGGCGATGTCGCGCTCCTGGGAGCTGGCGATGACGTCGGCCAGGCGGGAGGTCGACTGGTCTGCCATGGTCACCCACATCGTGTCCGGCCGGGGGTAGCCGCTGTCGGTTACGACGTGCCAGTTGGTGAGCATGTATCCATCAGGGGAGATGACGAACCCGGTCCCGTTGTAGATGTTCTTGCCGAACCGCGTCGTGATGAGCCCGACCGCCGCCTGGTTCTGCTGCGCGATTGCCGCGAAGTCGGTGCCACGAATCGCCCGCATCCGGGCGTCCAGACTGGCGGCCTGCGCCTCGGTCGCGGCCATCTGCCGGCGCAGGCTGTCAATCGTCCCCGAAGAGGGAGCAGTCCGTTGGGCCTGATTCAGCTGGTCGCGCAGACGCTCGAGCTCGCGTTGCGACGCGAGGCGCTGGGATTCCCCCTGCGCCAACTGCTGGCCCAGCGCACCCTGCGCCCGCTCGAGCGCCGCGCGGAGCTCGGACGTCCGCACCTGCGCCGACTCGAGCTGGGCCCGCAGGCTGTCCACCGTGGCCGCCGGCGCCGCCGCCGCCCGCGCGGCTTCCAGCTCGTGGCGCAGGCGCTCGGCGCTCGCCCGCGCCGAGTCCTCCGCGCTGCGCCGTTCGACCTCAGTCTGCTCAACCTGCTGTGACAGCAGCCAATACACGCCATACACGGCTCCGCCGAGCAGCAGCACGAGCACCGCGACCAACGTGGTCAGCCAGCGGAATTTGCGCCGGGAGTCCTTGCCGACCTCTTCGGCCACCGCCTTGAAGAAGGCGGTCGAGCCTCGGCCCCCGCGGCGTTTTTCCTCACGCGCCTGCGCCAGGGCGCTGTTGATCAGCCCCATGACCGTGTTGTGGCCCATCCCCTGCACCACCGGGGGACGCACCGCCGCCTTCATGGGCCCGGTGCCGATCCCTTCGACGATCAGGACGGGTCCGCCGGGTCCGAGCGTAATGCGGTCGCCCAGCCGCACCGGCATGGGATCGGCGATGCGGTCGCCGTTCAGGTACGTCCCGTTCTTGCTCCCGACGTCCCGCAGTGACAGGCCGCCGCCGGGGCCCACGGTCAGCTCGGCATGCACCCGCGAGACGATTCCCTCGCTGCCCTCGACCGCGCGGACCTCGCACTCCTTGCCGCGGCCGATCCGGATGCGCGTGCCGTGTGCCTCGAAGCGCTTTCCGGTCGCGGTCGCGATCAGGGTCACCCCGTAGGGACGGGCCTCCGGCGGCAGCGGCCCGCGCCGTTCGGGTGGCGGGGCGACCTGGGGCGCCTGGAACTCGGGAAGCGTCCCTTCGGGAAGCGGCGCCTGACTCACGGCGAGCACGCTGACACGCGGCCCCGTTTCCCCCAGGCGCACCTCGTCTCCGGCGGTGAGCGGGGCCTCACCCTGGATGCGGCGGCCGTTCAAGAAGGTCCCGTTGCGACTCCCAAGGTCCACCAGCTGCCACCCCTCCCCCGCCGGGCGTACCTCGGCGTGCCGGGTGGAGACAACTCGGGCATCGTCTCCCATGAAGGGGATTGTCGCGGCCGCATCGCGACCCAGCCGCACGACGGTGTCGTGCAGTTCGAGGATGCGGCCGGTCGACATCAGCTGGAGCTTGAGATACGGCATTGCGTCTACAGCGCAGCGCTCAGGAAGGCAGATCGGGTGGCTCTTCCCGGCGTTCCCCCGGAATTCGGCGAGCGGCATCGCGCCGATCCACGCCCGAACGGCGGTCCACACCGCCGCGGCGCTCCTCGGCAACCGCGAGATTCGCCTGGCGACGCTCGGCGCGGCCGCGCCGATCAACTCCGGAGCGCCGGTCCATCAGGGCGCGGCGCTCTGGTGTGCGACGCCGCTCGCGACGGGTATGGGGAACCGAAGTTGACACGCCGCCTAACCTACACGCCTCCCCCGCCACGGCTAGGGCGGACGGGGCTATCTTCCCAGCCCGTGGACAACCTCGCCCATGCCGTGGTGGGAGCCGCTCTGGGCCGCGCCGTGGCGGGCCGCAAGGTACCGGCCGCCGGCTGGATCGGCGCCGTCGCGGCCAACGCGCCCGACTGGACCGAGCCGCTCCTCGGGTTCCGCCCCTTTCGGGGATCGCTCGGGTACTACACGCTCCATCGCGGGATCACCCACTCCTTCATCGGAGCCGCCGTCGAGTCGGCGGCGATCACCGGTGTGCTGTGGGGACTCTTCATCCTGTTGCGGCGGCGCATCGGAGCGGTCTCGCTCCTCACGCTGGGCGCACTGGTCACGCTGACGGTCTGGAGTCACGTCTATATGGATTGGCAGGGGTCCTACGGACTGCGCCCCTGGCTGCCATGGAGCGGCCGGTGGTACTACGCCGACTGGGTGGCGATCGTGGATCCCCTGTTCTGGATCCTCCCACTGGTCGGTCTTGCCTGGGGAGCCGCGCGCCACTGGATGGCCCTCACCCCGGTGCTGCTCGCCGCGGGCTTCGTGCTGTGGGCGGAGTTCATCTGGCGCCCGAACGTGCCGGCCCCGTGGCTGCGCGCGGTGAGCGTCGCGCTCGTCGCACTCGGGGTGGTGGGCTGGGTGCGTCACTGGTTCGGCGTGGCGGGACGGCGGACGGCCGCCGCGTGGTCGCTCGCCGTGCTCGCCGGGTACGCGGCGATGCAGGCGGTGGCCAGCGGACCCGCGAAAGCCAGGGTGCACCGCGAAGCGGTCGCGCGATTTGGCCCGGGCGCGACGTGGGCCGCGCTGACCAGCGTCGGCAGTCCGTTTCGGTGGGAGGCGGTCTACGCCTCTCGCGACAGCGTGGCCGGGCGCGGCTGGGCCGTCCCCCGGCACCTGGACGACGTGCACGTGCAGGCGGCGTTACGACAAACCGCAGCGGGGCGGGCAATGGAAGGTTTCGCCCGGTTCCTGGCAGGTGAGGTGGACTCGACCCCTTCCCCGGTCGTGCGGTTGCGGGATGTGCGCTACGCCCGCACCGCGATGAGCGGGTGGGGAGTGGTAACGGTCCCTCTACCGATCGAGGGCGGATCCCGTTGACGTCCTCCGACACTCCGCCGGTCGATCTTCTCAGCGGCATCACGCCGGCGCTCGAGCCCGATTTTCGGCTCGACCACCTGGTCGAGCTGTCGCGCGAGCGCGCGTTGTACCGGGCGTGGGACCGCCGGCTGAAGCGCAGCGTGGCGCTGCGCGTCCACCTCATCCCCGACTCGCCCGGGCGCGCCTGGTTCCTGCGCGAGAACGAGACCCTGGCGGCGCTCAACCACCCGGCGGTGCGCCACGTCTACGCCGCGGGCGAGGTCGGACCGTTCGCCTACCGCACCACCAACTGGATCGACGGCGAGAGTCTCGCCGAGGCGATGCGGCGGGGCCCCAGGCCGATTCCGAGCGTCATGTCGCTGGTGCGCGACCTGCTGGGCGCGCTCGAGCACGCGCACGCGCGCGGCATCATCATCCGCCGCATCGTGCCGACCACCCTGATCCTCGAGCTCTCGGGGCGCGGAGTCGTCACCGACCTGCGCTACTCGAACTGGTGCCTCTCGCACGTTCCCGCGGACGATCCCGCCCATGTGACGCCGTTCTCGGCGCCCGAGGTGTGCGCGCGCGAGGCCGGCGAGCCGGCGAGCGACGTATACGCCGTCGCGGCGATCGTGTACTACGCCCTCACGGGCAAGGAGCCGGAGACGCCGCCGGTGCCGCCGCGATCCTTGCGTCCCGCGGTGCCGTCGGCCGTGGAGCGCGTGGTACTGCGAGCGCTGCGGCCCACCCCGCGGGAGCGCTACTTCACGGCCACGGAGATGCTCGAGGACTTCGTGTCCGATGCCGGCGTCTTCCACGAGCCGGCGGCGGCCCCGGCCACGAGCGAGAAGGGGTTCGAGCGCCGCCTGCGCCGGGCGTTCGGCGACGATTACGAGCTGCTCGAGGAGATCGGCGCGGGCGGGTTCGGCCGCGTGTACCGGGTGCGCGACCTGGGGCTCGAGCGGGAAGTGGCCATCAAGGTGTTGCACCCCCAGCTGACGGCCGATCCCGGCGTGATGGAGCGGTTCCGGCGCGAGGCCATGCTCGCCGCCCGGCTGCGCCATCCCAACATCGTGAGCATCTACGACATTCAGAGTCGCGCCGGCCTGCAGTGGTACGTCATGGAGCTGGTGCCGGGAGCGAACCTCGCCCAGATCGTGAAGAAGGATGGACCGTTCCCGCTCCAGAAGACGACCCGGGTCCTGTTCGAGGCGTTGAGCGCGCTCGAGCACGCGCACGCCCTGGGCCTCGTCCACCGGGACATCAAGCCCGAGAACATGCTGCTCGAGCCGACCGGCCTGTTGCGGATCACCGATTTCGGGCTGGCGCTGGCGTTGCGCGGCGACCGCTTCGGCGGGGCGACGTCGCGCAGCGGCACGCCGCAGTTCGCCGCGCCAGAGCAGCTGCTGGGGGAGCGCGTGGATCCGCGCACCGACCTCTACTCCCTCGGGGCCGTCGCCTATTTCGCCCTGCTGGGCCGAGCGCCGTTCGAGGGACCGACACCCGAGGCCATCCTGGCGATGCAGACCACGGACAACGTGCCGGCGCTGCGAGAGGCACGCCCGGATGTGTCGCGCGAGATCGAGGAGGTACTGCGGCGCGCGGTGCGCAGCGATCCGGCGCAGCGGTTCCCCAACGCGGGGGCGTTCCGGGAGGCATTGGATCTGGCCACCGGGGGGGTGTTGAAGAAGATGCTGGCGCTGCTCAGGGTAAGTTGACGTCAGCGAACGCGCAGAGGGCCCGGCGATCTCCCAGAACTCCCTATCAGCCGGCCATGGAATTCCTATGAAGCCGCTCGGGCGGCAAGCCGAAATGGCTCGATCGCCCAACCCCCCGGCCACGCACACGGCGCCTTGCTGACCCGCCCATCCGCCGTAGCTTCTCCCTAGCAGGAGCGAAGCACATCCCGACGGACGACCGGTGACCGAGGGGCGGTCACGTCAGTGGTCGCATACAGGCTGTGAACCGAGCGTCTATCGGGCGTCAAATGTCGAACGGGCAGGCACTTCAGCTGAATCCCTCCGGCCGACTCGTCCTCACTACTCTCGGACGAGCCTCCCTCGCGCGCGTCACCGAATCGGGCGAGCGCCACGAGCTGCTGTCCTCCAGCAAACCGCTCGGCCTCTACGTCTACCTCGCCTGCTCCCCCGGCCACTCGGCCAGCCGCGAGCACCTCATGGATCTGCTCTGGGCCGACCAGGACACCGAGGCCGCGCGTCACTCCGTTCGTCAGGCCGTCTGGCTCCTGCGCCAGCGTCTCGGAGAGCACGCCATCACGGCCACCGACGACACGGTGACGCTGTGCGCCACCGGAGACTCGGATCGCGATGCGTTCCTCGAGGCGATCGAGCAGGTCGAATTCGAGCGTGCACTCGACCTTTACGGCGGCGACTTCCTCCCCGGCTTCGCGGCCCCGGGAGGTGCGGATTTCGAGCAGTGGGCCGATCTCGAGCGCTACCGGCTGCGGCGGATGTTCCGCCGGGCGGGCGAGACGGTCGTGCGCGACTGGATGACGAGAGGCCGGTTGCGCAAGGCCAAGGACCTCGCGGCCCGGCTGCGCGAGAACGATCCCGACGACGAGAGCGGCTGGCGGCTCGAGCTCGAAACACTGCTCGCCGCCAACGACCGCGTCGGCGCGGAGCTCGCGGCGCATCGCCTCGAGCAGGTCCTCACACGTGCCGATCGCCCGCCGGAGCCCGCGACCGTCGGCCTGCTCGCCCTGGTGCATCAGGCGGCGCCTGAGAACCCGGCCGTCTCCACGAAGCAGTCGCTCAGCACGGAGCTGATCGGACGCGAGCGCGAATTCGCCGCCATCCTCGCCGCCTGGGGTGCGGCGCGCGGCGGCCTGGGGCGGCACGTCCACATCACCGGCGCCGCCGGGCTCGGCAAGACCCGGCTGTTGGCCGACGTACACGCCCGGCTGCGCACCATGGGGAGTCGCGTCGTCGTCGCCCGCGCCAACCCGGGAGAGCGATCGGTGCCCTACGCCCTCGTGTCCGAGGTGGGACTCGCGCTGGCGCACCTTCCCGGCGCCGCCGCTGTCTCTCCCGACTCGGCGGCGGCGCTCGTGGCACTGAACCCGACCCTGTCGTCTTACTACGGTGCCGCACCCGACCGCGCGTCCGACCTCGAGGCGCTGCGACGCCGGACGATCGCGCTGGCCGAACTGCTCCGAGCGGTCGCCGAGGAGCACCCGGTGGCGCTCCTCATCGACGACGTGCACTGGATCGACGAGCCGTCGCGTCAGGTCCTGAACCACCTGCTTTCCCTGGCCTTGAAGCACGCGGTGCTCGTCGTCACGGCCGCCCGACCCGGTATCTCCGGCGCAGTGGGTCGCGTCTCGGTGGAGCCGCTCGCACTGGAGCCGCTGACGGCGGATGGAGTCGGTGCGCTGCTCGCGAGTCTGGGGCGACTGCCGGCCGAACCTTGGGCCACTCGATTCGCCGGCGCGCTCTACACGACCACCGCGGGCACGCCGCTGCTCGTGCTGGAAACGCTCAACCTGCTGCTGGAACAGGGCACCTTGACACTCGTTGACGGCGCGTGGTCGTGTCGCGAGCCTACCGAGCTCGACGCCATGCTGGCGCAGGGCTGGCCGTTGCGGCGCCGCCTCGCAGCGCTCTCCCGTCGTGAATCCTGGCTGCTGGCGCTGCTTGCGACCGCGGGAACGCCGCTCCCGACCGACGTGTTGGCTCGAGCGGCGGGCCGGGACCTCGAGGCGGTGCAGGCCGACCTGCTCGCGCTCGATGTGCGTGGGCTCGTGGCTCGCGACGGCGGCGAGTGGCAGCCGGCGCATGACGAAATCGCCGCCCGCGTCCTGGAGGTCGCCACACCGGGTGCGCGGCGGGCGGCCAACGCCACCCTCGGCCGCCTCCTTGCCGCGACCGGCAGGGACGATCCGGGAATCCTGCAGCGGGCGGGACGCCACCTCGCGGCGGCAGGAGAAGAGGAGCAGTTGACCCGCGTCTTCCGGCGCCGCCTGCTGCTACAGCGGCGCCGCGCGGAGCGGCGCCCGGCCCGGGCGGTCGCTGTGGATCTGCTCGGCGAGACCGCCACTCCTCCGCGAGTCTCACAGCTGGTGCGCTCTCTGCCGGCGTACGTACGACTCGGCCTGGTGACCGGGCGACGCATCGCGGCGACGGCGTTGGGTGTCATCGCGGTCGGCGCAGGCGTGACGGCGTGGCTGCTGCGGCCAGCCTCACCGCTACCCGACATCACCCTCGTGGTCATCCGGACCGGGAGCGATTCGCTCGAGGCACGCACCGTCGCGTTGCGGCGGGACGACTGGGAAACAGGCGCTCCCCCCCCGCTGGACGTCGGAGGGCTGGGAAGCCCCTACCGGACTTTGGTCGGGGCCGGCCGACACTACAACGCTTCGTGGGTCCCCAGTCCCGATGGTCTCACCTGGGCGTTCGCCGACATGAGCGGCGACTCGGGGGACATCGACCTGTTCCTGACGCGACCGGATGGCACGGTGCGGCGCCTCACGTACTCACCGGGCGATGATGCCGCACCGTCCTGGTCGCCGGATGGTCGCCGGCTGGTCTTCAGCTCCACGGGCGGCAATCCCTATCGCTATCCCCGCCTGTCTGTACTCGATGTGGCGACGCGCGCAGTCAGCGAGCTGACCCACGGGGAGCCGGGGGACTGGAACCCCTACTGGAGTCCGGACGGGACCCGCGTGGCCTACAGTCATCAGTCGCTCGAAGAGGGTCACGGGACCCAGCGCATCTGCATCCTCACGATCAGCGGCGGGACGCCGAGTTGCCACGTGTGGGGACCATACAACCTGCTGGGATGGTACGACGCCGATCAGCTCCTCCTGTCGATCGACACTTCCGGTACCTCAGGCGTCGTCCGCCTCGGCCTGAGGACAGGCGGAACGGTCATCGTCGACGGGGTCTGGGACGGGTCGCGGTCCTTCAGCCCCGACGGCCGGTGGGAAGCGTGCTGGTGCACGCGGGCAGGTCTCGCCCGCGCCGACTGGTACGTGTATCCGTCCGAGCGGCCGGATCTGGCGCGACGCGTGCTGTTCGGACCCGATGCGGGCAGCCGCTACACGTTGCGCTGGCTGCCCACAGGTGCGAGGCCACGCTATCTGGCCCGCCTCGAGATCCCGGCCGGCTCCGATACGGTGGCGGTCGGGTCGGAGTACCAGTTGGTCGCTCGAGGATTTGACCCGACCGGCGCCCCCGTTCCGCTGGAAGCGCTGTCCTGGCGCTCCGATGATACGACACTCGCGACAGTGGCCCACCCGAGCGGTTTGGTGTACACACGGCGTCCAGGAACCGTCACCGTGCGCGCCTCGGCCGGCGGCTGGCGGGAGGCCGCAGTCAACCTCGTGATCGGGCCGGCACCTCCATCCGCGGTCCTACTGAAGGAAGAGTGGGCGGGCCCGCTGCAATCGCAATGGGTGCCGTTCGGCGACCCACGGCCCGCGACCACGGTCGGACCGGGTGGAACGCCCGCCTTCTGGAACCACGGCGACGGGTGGTACATGAGCGGTGCGTACGCCCGCCGCCGCTTCCCGGTGGCACACGGGCTCGGCATCGCCGTGCAGCTGTCCACCCCGGTGGTCGGGCCGCGACAGCAGAACGTGCACATCGCCTTCACGACGAACATCGACTCGGCTGGACTGGTGCGCTGGGATCACCGGACCGGCAATCTGCCGACGGCAGGATTGGAGGCGCGGGAATGCGGTTTTCAGTACGCTCCTGGTGACGGCGTGTTCACCCGGCCCTGGACATACTTCGACCGTCGTGCGGTGCCACTTCCCACCCGGGTGAACCTGGAAAAGTGGTACTCCCTCGTGGTCCAGCTCTTCCCGGACGGCCGGTGTGGCATCGCCGTGGACGGAAAGCCGCTGGCCATCACGCACGAAGGCATGCCTCCGACGGAGCGCTACTGGATCGTCCTGGAGGGCAACTCCGTCGGGAACCGGATGCTCGTCGGGCCGCTCGAAGTGTGGAGCGGCGTTCGCAACGACATCGACTGGTCGGCGCTCAGCCGGACTGAGCGACCCCCAGCACCTGCGCCGCCTTCTTCACGTCTCGCGGCTTCACCCACAGGATCGCGCCGTAACGCCCCATTCCTGCGCACACCGCGTCAGTCGCCGTGACGTTGATCTTCGCCGCGGCGAGTTTCTCGTAGAGCCCCGCCACCGCGCCCGGCCGATCTTCGCCGTTGATCAGGAATACCTTCTTGGGACCGGTGAGCTTGATCTTCGCCGCCTTGGCCGCGGCCAGAAACGCCGGCGCGTTCTCCGGAACGAAGTCGATCTGGGTGCGCCGCGCGGCCGGGAATCCCGAGTACGCCAGGAGATTGACCCCGGCGTCCCGCAGCACGTTCAACACGCGTACGCCCTCGCCGGGCTTGTCGGGAACCATCGTGTAGTAGTAGTCCGCCAGCGTGATGGAATCGGGCATGGGAGCCTCCTCGCGAACCTCACGGGCTGGGACAGCCGATCACCCCAATCCGCCAATCTAGCGCCAGCGGAAGATCTTCACCGCGACGATGAAGCTCAGCGCTCCCCACCCGGCGACCACCGCGACCGGTGCCGCGATGCCCGCCAGGGACGATCCGTCGATCATCACCCCTCGCAGAGCGTCGTTCAACCCGGTGAGCGGCAATGCCTTCACGAACGGCTGCAGCGCTTCGGGAAACCGGGCATAGGAGAAGAACGTCCCCGAGAGGATCCACATCGGCAGCATCACCAGGTTCATGAGACCCGACACCGCCTCGACCGTCTTGGCCCGGCTGGCGACCAGCAGTCCCAGCCCGGCGAACGAAAACGCGCCGATCAGCGTCACCAGGCCCAATACGGCGACCGACCCCCGCACGCCGACGTCGAATACCAGCCAGCCGAATCCGATCAGGGCCGCCACCTCGATCACCAGAAAAACGAGACGCGACAGCATGTAGGACAGCAGGTACTCACCCTTGCGCATCGGGGTGGCGAGGAAGCGCTTCAACAATCCCTTGGTCCGCGCCTGCACGACCGTGAATCCCACGCCCCACAGGCCGCTGCCCATCAGATTCATGCCGAGCAAGCCCGGGATCAGAAAATCGATGTAGCGCGACCCTGGCTCGGTGGTGCGATCGTCGCGCACCAGGACGGGGTCGGCGCGCCCGCGCTGGCGCTGCAGCGCCTCGTCCACCTCGAGGCGCGCGAGCCGGCTCTCGGTCCGCGTCGAATCGTAGCGGTACACCACCGGCTCGCCGGGCACTACGACGAGCGCGACCCGGCCGGTGCGCAACGCCGCCCGGGCCGCCGCGCTGTCCAGCACGACGGCGGCGAGACCGGGCGCGGTCTCGAGGACGCTCGCCGCGGCACTGTCCCCCGCCCCGCGCGCCACGCCGACGCGCAGCTCGCCCGGGCCGCGGTTCTTGAAGGCGATGCCGAGCGCGAACGCGAGCACGATCGGGAATCCGAACACCCAGAAGAGCGCTTCGGGCTCCCGGTAGAAGCCCCGCATCCAGGCGAGGGTGAGCTGGGCCAGCGGGCGCTCAGTCATCGCGAATGCGACGCCCCGTGAGGGACACGAAGACGTCCTCCAGCGTGGCGTGATGCGTGGTGAGCGACGCCAGGGAGAGGCCCTTCCGCTCCAGCGTCGCCATCAGCGCGGGGAGAGTATGGTGCAGCTCCGCGACCGTGAGCGACACGACGCCGTCGGTGGATCGCACGGCGCGCACGCCCGGCAGTACACGCAGCTCGCCGTCCAACGCCCCCGCCTCGCCTCCCGCCAGCGTGAACTCCACCACATGCTCGGCGCCGAGTCCCGCGATCAGCTCGCGGGGCGTGCCCAGGGCGATGACCCGGCCGTGATCCATGATCGCCACGCGGTCGCACAGCCGCTCCGCTTCCTCCATGTAGTGCGTCGTCAACACCACGGTATGCCCATCGGCGCGGAACGTCGCCACGACATCCCACAGCTGGCGCCGCGACTGCGGATCGAGACCCGTGGTCGGCTCGTCGAGGAACAGCAGCTCCGGCCGGTTGACCAGCGCGCACGCCACCGCGAGCCGCTGTTTCTGGCCGCCCGAGAGCTTGCTGTACCAGGCGTTCCGCTTCTCGCCCAACCCCACCAGCGCCAGTACCTCCTCCACCGTATGCGCACGGGAGTAGAAGCTGGCGAACAACCGGATCGTCTCCTCCACGGAGAGCTTCTCGGGCAGCTTGGTCTCCTGGAGCTGAATCCCCAGCCGCTCGCGCAGGCTCCGGTCGGCCGACCCCCCGCTCCAGGAAGCCCCGAGGACCTCCACCAGGCCGGCATCGGCCAGGGTGAGGCCCTCGAGGATTTCTACGGTCGTGGTCTTGCCGGCACCGTTGGGACCGAGCAGGCCGAAGCACTCCCCGGCTGCCACCGTGAGATCGAGACCCGCCACGGCCGTGACGTCGCCGTAACGTTTCACGAGGCCGGCACAGCGAATCGCCGGCCCTTGTGCCGCGGGAGCCGTCACTCCGGGCGGTTGGGCTCGGGCGTCGTGGCGGCGGTCAACGCGCGGTCGAGCTGAAAGGTGAGGCTCGCCACCCCGTCGTTCAGCGTCCGGAGCTTCATGAGGAGTCCCGACGAGCGGTTGGCCGCGACCGAGAGTTGCCCGGCCAGGTCGGCCACCGTCCCGATGCTCGCGCCCACGGCCCGTGCCCGGAGGCGCGAGAGCTCGCGCGCGATCTGACTGCCGAGATCCTGCAACACCTGGGGCCGGGCGGCGCGGCTGGACTCGAGCTCGCTGACGAGCTTCTTGACACGGGCGAGGCTCTTCTGGAACTCCTGGATCTGCTGGGCCCGTTCGGCCTGGAGGGGGGTGAGCTTTGGATCGGCCATGGCCAAAAAGATAGCTTTTGCCTGCCCGGGGCGCGTGTAGCATATTCTACGGAGGCGTGGGATGTGGGCGGTGGGACGTGGACAGGGCCGTCACCTTCCGCGATTCTACCTCTTCACATCCCACGCGCCGTTTTCTTCATTGTGACGCGAGCGCTTCGCCGAGCACCCGTCCGTCGGGAATCGAGAGCGGAGCGAGCCCCAGCAGACGGGCCAGCGTCGGCGCGATATCTACCGTGTTGGCGCGCGCGCCATAGGTCCCCGCCCGCACACCCTTTCCCCAGATGATCAGCGGTACGTGGGCGTCGCGGTCGGTCGGTTGCCCGTGCGCCGCATATCGCACGCCTCCGGCGTAGCCCCAGGCATTCCAGTCGTCCAGCGTGACGACCAGGCCGATTCCCGCGTCCGGCGCGACGACGTGACGCCAACGCCGCGCCACCGGGTCGGCCGCCGTGTCGGCCGCGGCGAGCGAATCCGGCCGGTCCACGCGTGCCACCCCCGGCACGGCCCGGAGACGACGCGCCACGTCGGCGAGCACGCTGTCGATGCGGATGCCGAGCGCCGCAAGGCGCCCGTTGTCCTTCACGAACAGCAATCCCGTGTCGAAATCGAGCCAGCCCCGCGGAGTGGCGGTCGCGGTCACGCGGTCGAGCTGCTGATTGACCGCGGTGATCAGCGTATCGACGCTCACCCACCGCGCCTCGGGATGGCCGTGAGCCTGGGAGAATTCCGGGAACGGCGTGACGCCGTGATCTGCCGAGAGCACGACGAGCAGATTGTCGCGGCCGTAGCGGTCCGCCAGCCGGCTCAGGAACCACCCCAGGTTGCGGTCGAGGCGCAGCACCTGATCGTGAATCTCGCGCGAATCGGGTCCGAAGCTGTGGCCGATGTAGTCGGTGGCCGAGAGGCTGACCGCGAGGAGCTCGGTGGAGCCGCGCCGTCCCAGCTGGAGCGTCTCCACGCCCGCGAGCGCGAATGCGAGCGTCAGCGAATCCATGAGCGACGTCGCCATGTAGGCGACGGCTGCGCGGTTGCTGTCGGTCGGCAGGCGATGCGGAAAGCTCAGATCGTGCCCGCCGTTCTCCCAGGGAACGCTGTCGGGCTCCGCATAGGCCGAATCGGGCAGCAGCGCGCGGATCTCCCGGCCCGCGGCGCGGAACGGCAGCCGCAGGGCGTTGAACGACCGCACCCACGGCGGCAACGAATCGCGGTAGTAGCGACTCGTCGTGAACTTGCCGTCCTGGTACCAGTACACTTCCTGCCGGGCGGTGCCGATGGGGAGTATCGCCCCGCGATCCTTGCGCGAGACCGAGAGCGCCCGGCTGGCCGGTTGCGCGGCGACGAGCCAGTCGTAGAATCCGGTGCCGCGGAACCGCCGCGGCGAGGCGCCGGGACCCCTCACTTCCAGCAACGGGGCGGTCGAATCGCCGACGCCGAGAGTGTTGGCGATGATGCCGGTGTGGGCCGGCCAGCGTCCCGAGAGCACGGTCGAATGCCCTGGCGCCGTTTCCGTGATGGCGTGATCCTGATAGGCGTTGGAGAAGACCGCGCCGGACGTCAGGAGCTGGGCGAGCCCGCCGCTCAACTGCGGGCGCCAACGCATCAGGTAGTCGCCGCGCAACTGGTCCACCGTGATCATCACGACCAGCTTCGGCTTCAGGGGCGCAGCCGGAGGCGCCGCGCCGGCAAGCCCCAGCAACAATGGAACTATCACGTCGAGAATGGGTGTCACTCCGAAGCAGGGGCGTCCAATCTAGCGCTCTTCACGCGTCTTTGCGTATTTCTTCATGCCGGGCCCGGCAGTCTTCGGCCGGACACGTCGCACCGGGAGATCGATTGACGAAACCGACACGCCCCGCGGGCAAACGCGCGATCGCCACATTGTTGGCGATCGCGGTGTTGTGGCTCGCGCCGTCGTCGGCGTTTGGCGCCATGCCCTCGTCCCACGGCTGCGCCATGCCCCCCGCTGCCGGTGGAGTTCTCTCCTCGGTCGCGCATCACGCTGGGGCGCCCTGCCAGCACACCGAGCAACTGGGCTGCCCCTCGGGGACCTGCACCGCGACGATCGCCGTGCAACCGGAACGGGTCATCGCCGGCCGCGTGGCGCCGCGGGCCGTGCGCGAGCTTCCGGTGCGCATCGCCGGTCCGTCTGGTCCCCACTCCGCTCCACCGACACCTCCCCCCAACCGCTGATCCTCGTCGCCTGACGGCGACCACGTGCGGGCTGCAGACTGGCTGTAGCCCCTGAACGTCGTCTTGTCTCCGCCTCCCTGGGAGACAAGGAGGATCCATGAAAGCGCTACTGGACATCCGGGCGCTGGCCATTGCCGGCGCGATCGCGGGGGCCGTCATCACCGCACTCTGCTTCGGTCTGTACGCCCTGCTGGGCCGTCCCGACCCGTGGATGGATCTGTTCTACGGATCCGGCCCCACCCTCTGGGGCTGGATCGTCGGCATGGGCGAGGGAGCGGCCGTGAGCGCCATCGCCGGGGCGATTCTCGGCGCGGCCTACAACCGGATGGTGCGCCCGGCCGCGCAGGTCCGCTGATGCGCCCGCAGACACGAACGATCGTGCGAATCGCACTGCTCGTCGTCGCCCTGCTGCCCACGCGGGTGCGGGCCCAGGGCGGCGCGACGGATACGCTCACCCTGGCCGACGCAACGGACATGGCCATGAAGGCGAATCCGATGCTCGGAGCTTCGCGCCTCGCCGCGGACGCCGCCGCGCAGCGCGTGGGACCGGCCGGAACACTGCCCGATCCTCAGCTCCAGTTCGGGCTCATGAACCGGATGATCCGGCAGTTCGGGTCCACGATGGACCCGATGACGATGAACCAGGTGCAGCTGATGCAGATGCTCCCCTGGCCCGGAAAGCTCGGGAGCGCGCGCCGCACGGCAGAGCATGCCGCCGCCGCGGCGCGGGCGGATGCCGAGGACCAGGCCCTGATGCTCGCCGCCCAGGTCCGCATGGCCTACTTCGAGGTGGCCGCAGCGGACCGCTCGCTCGAAGTGATGCGCCGCACGCAGGGCCTGCTGCGCGACTTCCTCCAGGTCAGTACGACGATGTACGCCGTGGGCGACGCGGTGCAGCAGGACGTGCTCCGCGCGCAGGTGGAGGTCGCGCGCATGGGGGAAGAGATCACGCGCATGGAGCAGGAGCGGGTGGCCATGGCCGCGCGACTCAACGCGCGGCTCGGCCGCGAAGCCAGCGTCCCCATCCCGGCCGTCGAATTGCCGGAGCCGGGCGCGGAGCTGCCGGCGGCTGATACGCTCATAGCCCTGGCCCTCACCCATCGGCCCGCACTCCGCGCCGGCGCCGAGCGCGTTTCGGCCGCGGACGCCGTTCTGGCCGGCGCGCGACGCGAGCTCTATCCCGACCTGCAGGTCGGGGTCGCCTATCAGGCCCGGCCAGCCTACGACAACATGGTCAGCCTCATGGTGGGCATCACTCTGCCGATCTTCGCCGGCAGCCGCCAGCTGCCGATGCGGCGCCAGATGGCGGCGATGCGCGACATGTCGTCGGCCGAGCTGCTGTCTGCCCGGAACGAGACGATCGCCCGCATCGTCGAAATGCGGGCGCGCGCCGTGCGCGATGCCGACCTCGCTCGTCTCTATCGCAGCAGCATCCTGCCGCAGGCGCGCGGGGCGGTCCAGGCCGCGCTCGGCAGCTATCGCGTCGGTCGAGTGTCGTTCATGCAGCTCGTGGACAACCAGATGACCGTGAACCGGTACGAGATCGAGACCATCCGCCTGCTCGCCGACTACCAGCAGGCCGTGGGCGAGCTGATAGCCCTGACGGGAGGAGAGCCATGAAGCGCATCGTCGCCGCCGGCCTCGCCGGCGTCCTCATCGCCGCGGCGTGCCGCAGCAAGTCGGCACCGGCGGAGACAACGGGCATGACCGCTGAAGAGCATGCCCGCATGACGGCGGGCGCGGCGGACACCACCGGCGCGACGGCCCGCCAGCCCGTGCACCTGAGCGCCGACCAGGCCCGGGCCATCGGCGTCCGGTTCACAGTAGTCACGCGCGGCCCGCTGTCCCGCACGGTGCGCACTGTCGGGCAGGTGGTGCCGGCGGAGCCCAATCTGGCCGACATCACCCCCAAGATCGAAGGATTCGTGGACCGGCTGTTCGTGGATGCGACCGGCGTCCCGGTCCGTCGCGGCCAGGCGCTGCTCGCCATCTACAGCCCGATGCTCGTGTCGGCGCAGCAGGAGCTGCTTACCGCCATCCACCTCGCCCAGTCCGTCGATTCGACCGCGCCGGAGGCGTGGCGCAACGCGCAGGATCTGGTGGCCGCGGCGCGCCGGCGCCTGGCGTACTGGGACATTTCGGCCGAGCAGATCGATCGTCTCGAGCGCACCGGAGAGGTGACCAAGAACCTGACCCTGGTCGCGCCGTTCGACGGCGTCGTGATGGAGAAGATGGTGGTGGCGGGACAGGGTGTCATGCCGGGGATGAAGCTGTATCGCCTGGCCAATCTCTCGACCGTCTGGGTCGAGGGCGAAGTGTTCGAGCAGGACCTCGGCCTGATCCGGGTCGGGGCGCCGGTCCAGGTGGACATGGCCGCCTACCCCGGCCGCACGTTCGCGGGACGGGTGAGCTTCGTGTGGCCGATGGTCGAGGCCCAGAGCCGCACCGGGCGGGTCCGCGTGGTGCTCGCCAATCCGCAGGGACTCCTCAAACCCGGCATGTACGCCACCCTGCTGTTCGAAGCGACCCTGGGACGGGACCTCCTCAGCCTCCCGGCGGAAGCGATCGTCCAGACCGGCGAGCGGAATCTGGTGTTCGTCGAGGGCGCCGGCGGGATGCTCGAACCGCGGGAAGTGACGATCGGCGGCCGCGCCGACGGCCGCCTCCAGATCCTGCGCGGCGTCGTGGAGGGCGAGCGGGTGGCCGCGTCCGCCAACTTCCTCATCGACGCGGAGTCGCGCCTCGCGGGCGGCGGCGGGATGGCGGGGATGCCCGGGATGAACATGGAACAGCCCAAGAAGGAGCCCAGGCCATGATCGCCAACGTCATTGCCTGGTCGCTCAAGAACCGGTTCCTCGTGTCGCTCGGCACGGTCGCCCTCGTGCTCGCGGGACTGTGGGCCGTCCGGACGACTCCCGTGGATGCCCTGCCCGATCTCTCCGACGTCCAGGTCGTAATCCAGACCGAATTCAGCGAGCAGGCACCGCAGATCGTGGAGGATCAGGTCACCTACCCCATCGCCTCGGAGCTGCTCAAGGTGCCCGGTACCCGCGCGGTGCGCGGGTTCTCGTTCTTCGGGCTCTCGCTCGTCTACGTGCTGTTCGAGGACGGGACCGACCTCTACTGGGCGCGCTCCCGGGTGCTCGAGTACATGAACGGCCTCCGGCAACGGCTCCCAGGGGGTGTCGAGCCGACCCTCGGGCCAGATGCGACCGGCGTCGGCTGGGTGTTCGAGTACGTGCTCGAGAGCGACTCGCTCGACCTGGCGCAGTTGCGGACGCTGCAGGACTGGTACGTCCGCTACCAGTTGACCGCCGTTCCGGGGGTCTCGGAGGTGGCGAGCCTCGGCGGATTCGTACGGCAGTACCAGGTCGAGGTGGACCCCGAGCGGCTGCGCGCCTTCAACATCCCGGTGATGCGCGTCGTCCAGTCGATCGGCAGCCACAACGCCGACGTGGGCGCACGGGTCATCGAGATGGGCGGCCGGGAATACATGATCCGCGGGCTCGGGTATCTGCGGACGGTGGACGACATCGGGAACGTCGCCGTCGGCTCGACCATGGGTGGTACGCCGATCCGCGTGTCCGACGTGGCCGCCGTGCACATCGGGCCTGCACCGCGCCGCGGCGCCGCCGACCTGAACGGCCGCGGCGAAGTCGTGGCGGGGATCGTCATCATGCGATTCGGCTCGGACGCGCTGAAGACCATCGAGGCGGTGAAGACGCGCATCGCCGAGATCCAGCGCACCTTGCCGGCCGGAGTTCGCCTCGTCCCCGTGTACGACCGCTCTGACCTGATCCATCGCGCGATCGGCAACCTGCAACGCACGCTGCTCGAGGAGTCGCTCATCGTCGCGGTCATCGCCGTGCTCTTTCTGCTGCACCTGCGCTCGGCGCTGGTGGCGATCGTCACGTTGCCGCTCGGTATCCTGGTTTCGTTCCTCGTGATGCGCGCCATCGGCGTGACCGCCAATATCATGAGCCTGGGCGGGATCGCGATCGCGATCGGGGCGATGGTGGACGCCGCGATCGTCATGATCGAGAACATGCACAAGCACCTGGAGCGCGCGGGAGACCGACCGCGCTGGGAGGTCGTGCTCGAGGCCACGCAGCAGGTGGGGCCGCCGCTGTTCTTTTCGCTGCTCATCATCACCGTCTCGTTCTTGCCGGTGTTCTCGCTGGAGCAGCAGGAGGGCCGGCTGTTCAAGCCGCTCGCCTTCACGAAGACCTTCGCCATGGCCGGCGCCGCGCTGTTGTCCATCACGCTCGTGCCCGTCCTGATGGGTTACCTGGTGCGCGGGAAGATCCGTCCCCAGGAATCCAATCCCGTAAACCGCTGGTTGATGCGGGTCTACAGACCGGTCATCGAGCGGGTCTTGCGCTACCCGTGGCAGGTCGTGACCGGTGCGGTCCTGGTGCTCGCCGCGACGGTCCTTCCCTGGAGTCGGTTGGGGAGCGAGTTCATGCCGCCGCTTGACGAAGGGTCGCTGCTCTTCATGCCAACGACGGTCCCCGGCGTCTCCATCGCCCAGGCGGTGGCGATCATGCGCCGCCAGGACAGCATCATCGCCACCTTCCCGGAGGTAGCCTCGGTCCTCGGCAAGGCCGGGCGCGCCGCCACCGCCACCGACCCGGCGCCGCTCGACATGTACGAGAACACCATCGTGCTCAAACCGCGGGAATTGTGGCGTCCGGGAATGACCACCGATCGGCTGGTGAGCGCGATGGACGAGGCGGTCAAGATGCCGGGGGTGACCAACGCCTGGACGATGCCGATCAAGAACCGTATCGACATGCTGGCGACGGGGGTGCGGACCCCGGTGGGCGTGAAGGTCTACGGCCCGAATCTCGACACGCTGCAACGGCTGGGGGAGCAGGTCGAGCGCATCCTGCAGGGCGTACCCGGGACGCGGAACGTGTTCGCCGAGCGCAACGTGTCCGGCTACTACGTGGACGTGGACATCGATCGCACCGAGGCGGCACGCTACGGCCTCAACGCGGGCGACCTGCACGACGCCATCATGGCCACCGCCGGCGGCATGACCGCGGCGATCACCGTCGAAGGGCGCGAGCGCTACGAGGTGAACGTCCGCTATCCCCGGGAGCTGCGCGACAACCTCGACCGGCTGCGCGCCGTCGTCATCCCCACCATGAGTGGCCCGCAAATCCCGCTGGGCCAGGTGGCGACGGTGCGGGTAGTGCAGGGTCCCATGGCGGTGAAGACGGACGACGCGTTTCCGGTCACGACCGTCACCGTGGACATCGCCGGGCGCGACCTGGGCGGCTACGTGCGCGAGGCGCAGCGCGTCGTCGCGCAGGAGTTGACCCTGCCGGCCGGCTATCGCCTCGCCTGGAGCGGCCAGTTCGAGTTCATGCAGCGGGTCCGAGAGAAACTCAAGCTGGTCGTGCCCCTGACGCTGGGGATCATCTTCCTGCTGCTCTATCTGAATTTCCGCAGCGTGCCGCACTCGCTCATCGTGATGCTCGCGCTTCCCTTTGCGCTGGTCGGCGGGGTCTGGTCCATCTGGCTGCTGGGCTACAACACGAGCGTGGCGGTGTGGGTGGGGTTCATCGCCCTGGCGGGCGTCGCCGCAGAGACCGGGGTGATCATGCTCATCTACCTGGACGAGGCGTACCACCAGCGGCGTGCGCACGGGCAGGTGAACGACCCGGCGGGCGTCGCGGCGGCGGTGCACGAAGGCGCGGTGGAACGACTGCGGCCGAAGATGATGACCGTGGTCGCGATCATGGCCGGCCTGGCGCCGATTCTGTGGGGTGGCGGCGCCGGAGCCGACGTGATGAAGCGAATCGCGGCGCCGATGGTGGGCGGCATGATCACGTCCACCGTGCTCACGCTGGCCGTGATTCCGGCGATCTACTACCTGTGGCGCCGGTGGCAGCTCGGGCGGGAGCCCCGCGGTTCTTGACGGGCTCGCGACGCGCAGCGAAAGGAGTGCCCTATGACCACGGCTTGCACTGCTGACCATTGCGCCTGCGTCACCGGCGGGGAGCTGGGAGTCGCACTCTCGGGCGGGGGCGCTCGGGGACTGGCCCAGATCGGTGTGCTCAAAGTGCTCGAGCGAGCACGCGTCCCCGTCTCCTTCGTCGCGGGAACCAGTGCCGGGGCCGTCATCGGGGCGGTCTACGCGACTTCGGAGACAGCGCAGCAGGCGGAGCAGCGCATTCTCCAGCATCTGGCGACCACCGGAATCGGGTTCAACACGGAGACGTTCGAAGCGCTGGCGGAGTCCAACGCTCGCCGCCCGGCCGGTCTGCTCGGCATGCTGGGAACCCTGCGCCGTGCCGCCCGGCCGGGGGGCAGCCTCATTGGGGGAGACGCGATGCGGGCTTCGCTGCGCCGCCTGCTCGGTGAAGCCACGTTCGCCGGCGCACGGATCCCCTTCGCCGCCACGGCCCTCGATCTGGTCACGGGCCGCCGGGTCATCTTCGCCGAGGGGTCGCTGGTCGACGCCGTCTACGCCTCCTCCGCCATCCCCGGGCTATTCGAGCCGTTGCAGATCGGCGACCACGTGCTGGTGGACGGCGGCTGGGCCGAGCCGGTGCCGGCGAATACCTGTCATCACCTCGGCGCGATTCACGTCGTTGCGGTCGATGTCGCGGACCGACATGTACACGAGACGGAACGGGGCGCCGTCTCGACGGCGCTGCTGGCGGATGCCCTGGCGCGGCAGCTGCTCGAGGAGAGCCAGCTGAAGGAAGCCGATTTCGTGGTGCGGCCCGAGGTCGCGATCCGTCACTTCGCCGATTTCAGCGATCCCGCCGGATTGATCGCGGCGGGCGAGCAGGCAGCGGAAGCGACGATACGGGATATCGCCGCCGTGCTGGAGCGGCACCGATCACTGTTCGTGCGGGCGGCGACCCCCTCGGTGCCGTCGTTGAAGTAGGGAGAGGGGGGATTGAACCTGGCTCAGGCGGTCGTGAACGTGAACGTCATGCCGTACATCCCGTTCGACCCCTTCCACCCCGGCCCCATCATGCCGGAGTCGCCCATCATGCCGCCACCCATCATGGTCGGCGTCACCCAGGCTCCTCCCATCCGATCCACGCAGGGCTGGTAGTCGACAGGTGCCCCGCTGGCGTCGAGCATCCCGCCACCCATGTGAAGCGTGTAGGCCGTGTGCGCCTGCAGCGGCATGGTTGGCGTGAACGTGAGCTGCGTCCGGTCCGCCGACCACATCCATGATCCAGGGACGGCTGGTCCGGTGACGCTGCCCTGGTGCAGCACGGCGTACATCTCCATCCCGCCCTGCATCGGTCCCGAGAACGTCACAGTCATCGAGGCACCGGTTGGGACTCCGGAACTGCCGCCCGTGGGCATGACACTCGCCACGACGGTCCTGGAGTTGGGGGCTACCGCGTTGCCGCAGGCGGCGATTGCCAGCGCTACAGCGCCAAGTCGGATTGCGGATGTATGTATGCGCACGCCAATTCTCCAGCAGGGGATGGGCTGGGCAAATCGAAATGAACGTGGTGGACTGTAGGTAGGCGGGAGGAGGAAGACTCTGAAGACCGGGTGAAGGCCCCTTTAGATGGGGCTCACGGAGGCCGCCGACCCGACCGGCCCCACCCGCCGCTCGCGGGCCGCGAGGACGCCGGCGTACGCCACGATCGCCGCGGCCATGAGGAACGGCACGCCGTGGCCCAGGCCGTCGAACGCCACCGTCGCCCCGATCGGACCGATGATGCTCATGATCCCGCGAAAGGTCTGTTGCGCGCCCATCACGAGCCCGAATTCCTGGCGCTCGACGCGCTGGCTGACGAGCGAGGTGGAGGCCGGGAAGAGCAGCGCCGTCCCGGCCGGCTGGAGCGCGAGGCACACGATGAACAACGGCAATGCGGCCGACGGCGGCAGCACGGCGGCCGGCAGCGGCATCAGCACGAGCCCGATGATGAGCAGGAGGATGCCCAGCTGCATGGTGCGGACTTCTCCGATCCGGTGGTTGATCCAGCCGACGAGAGAGGCGCGCATCAGCACGCCCACCGCGCCGAAGATCGGGAAGAAATAGCCGATCGTCTTCTCGGTGACGCCGAACGTATCCTTCAGGTAGAGCGCCAGCACGCCGATGACGATGTTCAACGCGAGCATGCCCACCACGTAGATCCAGATGACCCGATGGGCCGGCCGGTTGGGGTGGGACACGATCTCCAGCAACGCCTGCTTGACCGTGCGGGCGCCGGGCGTCCCGGCGAAATGCCCGCTGGGCGTACGCGCGTGTCCGACGCGCGATTCGGGCAACCACTTCCAGGCGAACACCACATTCACGAGCGACAGTACCGCGGCGACGATCCCGGGCGCTGCGACTCCGAAATTGTAGGCTGCCGAACCGATGAATGGGCCGATGACCACGCCGGCGCTCGTCGCGGCGGAGAGCCAGCCGAGGGCCTTGGCGCGCTCGTTCGGCTCCATCGTGTCGGCGACGTAGGCCTGGGCGACGCCCGTCGTGCCGCCGCCCAACCCCTGCACGATGCGCGACGCAAACAGCAACCACAGGCTGTTCGCGAACCCGAAAATGAGATAGGCGAAGGCCGAGGCGGCGAGCCCGATCATCACCGCGGGCCGCCGGCCATAGCGGTCCGAAAACTTCCCCCACACCGGCGACGACACGAGCTGGGCCACCGCGAACGCCGCGATCAGCGGGCCCACCAGCCACTCCGGCGCGTGGAGCCGCAGGGCGTAGAACGCCATCAGCGGCGCCACCAGCATCAGCCCCAGCATGTCCACGAAGCAGACCGCCATCAGCACCGAGAGTCGCTTCACCGGCGCGCTCCGATCGACAGAACGATCGCGCTCACCGCCATCAGCACGACGCCGAACGCCGCCGCCACGCCGATCTCGTTCACCCGCAGCGCCGCATTGATCTCCATCGAGATGGGACGGTTGCGATACGTGTAGAGCAGGATCGAGGTCACGAAGTCACCCAGTGCCCCCACGAACGCGAGACTCGCCCCCGCGGCGAGCGCGGGTTTGAGCTGCGGCAGCGTCACGCGCCGCAACGTACGCCACCCGCCCGCGCCCAGGCTCGCCGCCGCTTCCTCGAGCGCGGGGTCGAGCTGCCGGTACCCGGCGAGGATCGCCCGCCCCGTGACCGGGAGATTCCGCACGAAATACGCGAGCGGCAGGAGCACCACGGTGCCGACCAGGATCCAGCGCAGCTGCGCCGGGGCCGACACGCTGAACGCCGTCGCCAACGCGATGGCGAATACCGTGCCGGGCAGGGCCCAGGGCAACGCGAGCAACCCTTCGATCCAGCGACGCAGCGCCACTCGGCGCCGCACCACGAGCCACCCCGCCGCCAGCCCGACCGCGACGGCCAGACTCGTGCTCACCGCGGCCATCCAGAACGAATTCACCAGCGGCTCGAGCCGCTCAGGCTCGGCGAACAGGCGCCCATAGTTCACCAAGCTTAAGACCGGCGGCAGCGTCTCGGTCGTCCAGGTTGCGTAGGGAACGAGGGACACGAGCACCAGCGTCGCGTGCGGCAGCAGGAGCAGCACCGCGAGCCCCCAGCCCGCGAGCGTCGTGGCGGCCCGCACCAGCGGACGGCGCAGGGCGCGCCGCCGCGGAGCCGTCCCCTTCCCCAGGCCGGCGAGGATGGCGTCCCCCTCGGTGCGCCGCAGCAAGACGAGACCCGCCAGGGCGACCAACGCCAGCGCCACGGTCTCTACCATCGCCACGCCCAGCTCGCCGTTCTGCTTCGAGGCGAAGATCTGGGTGGTCATCACCCGGAAGCCGCCGCCGAACACGTACGGCGCACTGAACGAGCCGAGCGAGGTCATGAAGGTGAGCAGCGCCGCGCCCGCGAGCGACGGACGGATCAGCGGCAGCACGACCCGGACGATGGTCCGCCACCGCCCGGCCCCGAGCGCCTGCGCCGCCTCCAGTGTGGCGGCGTCGAGCCGGGCCAGCCCGGCACGCGCGAACAGGTAGAAGTACACGTACATCGAGTACGCGTGCACCAGGAGGATCGCCCCGGCCCCCTGCAGGTGCCACGGCGCCTGTTGGAACCGGAACACGAACTGGAGGAAGCGCGCGGCGAAGCCCGACTCGCCGTACAGGAACAGGAACGCGATGACGCCGACGAAGGGCGGCAGCACGGCGGGGAGCGCGATCAGCGACCCCAGCAATTTGCGCCCCGGGAACTCGAACCACTCGAACAGGAACGCCAGCGGCACGCCGATTCCGGCCGCCAGGACCACGCTGGCGAGCGAGATCCACACGCTCGCCCACAACGCGCGCCACTCCCCGCTCCGCGCGACGAACGTGCGCAGCGCGTCGCCTTGCAGGCCGTCCACCACCAGCAGCACGATGGGATAGAGCACGAGCCAGGCCAGCAACAGCGTGAGCGCCACACCGGCCGGCCAGCTCCGTCCCCCACCCCGGTTGCGCGTCACACTTCCCCCTGTCGATCCGCGAGGCGCAGCGTGCGCACCGCCACGATGCAGACGCGATCGCCCACGCGCGCCGCCCGCGGCTCGGCTTCCACCTCCACCCGCTCCCCCGCCTCGAGATCGACCTGGAAGAACGCCGCGGCGCCGGTGTAGCGGCGCTCGGCCACCACGCCGTTCAGGCCGCTACGTTCTCCCGCTCCGGCACCGAAGCGCAGCTGCTCGGGGCGCACCAGGATCACTTCGCCGTCGGTGGCGCCGAGCGCGCGCGCCGCCGCACCGCGCAGCACGTTGGCGCGACCCACGAACGTCCCCACGAACAGGTTGGCCGGACGCTCGTACAGATCCTCCGGCGTGCCGACCTGGTTCAAGCGACCGGCGCTCAACACGGCCACCCGGTCCCCCAGATCGAACGCCTCTTCCTGCTCGTGCGTGACGAAGACGGCCGTGATGCCGATGCGCTTGATGAGCTGGCGCAGCTCGCGGCGCGTGCGCTCGCGCAACGAGGGATCGAGATTGGAGAGCGGCTCGTCCAGCGCCAGGACCCGGGGCGCGGGAGCCAGCGCCCGCGCCAGCGCCACCCGCTGCTGCTGCCCGCCCGACAGCTCCTGCACCTTGCGCCGCTCGAACCCGGCGAGATCCACGAGGGAGAGCACCTCCGCCACGATCTCCCCCCTCCCCCTTCCCGCTTTCCCCTTCCCGTGGAGTCCGAACGCGACGTTCTCCCCGACATCGAGATGCGGAAACAGAGCGTAATGCTGAAACACCATCCCCACCCGGCGTCGCGCGGGCGGCACCGCCGTGACATCCTCGCCCTCGATCCGTACCGTGCCGCCGTCGGGCCGCTCGAACCCCGCCAGCATCCGCAGCAGGGTAGTCTTGCCGCTCCCAGACGGACCCAGTAGCGCGAGGATCTCCCCCCGCGCGATGGTGAGGGAAACCGGTCCTATCGTGACGGTGTCGCTGAAGCGGACGCGAAGCTCGTCGAGCGAGAGAAACGCCTCCTCAACGCCCACCCTTCCCCCTTCCCCCGTCTCCCTTCCCCCGGACGTGCTCGTCCCAGTACCGCATCCACGCGCCGCCCTGCCGGGCCAGCAGGTCCCAGTCCATGTCGGCGGTGACGAGACGGCTGCGCACCTCCCGCACCCAGTCGGGGAGCGAGTCGACCGGGAGGTCTTCCCGCGCCGGCAGCCGATACGCCTCGCGCGCGGCGACGAGCTGCGCCTCGGTGCTCCCGACCCACTCGACGAAGGCGCGCGCCGCGTCGCGGTGCGGCGCATTGCGGATCACCCCGATCGCGTCCTCGATCGCCGGCGTACCGCTCTTCGGGAAGACGTAGCCCAACGGCAGGCCGTCGCGTTTGTTGATCTGGATGTCGGGGAGGTCCCAGATCGTCACCAGACCTTCCTGGCGGACGATCTTCTGGTCCAGCAGCGGCCCGTTGAGCACGTATTCTTTCGTTTGCGCGTCGAGACGCCGCAGCCAGCCGAAGCCGGCGGCCGTGTCACCGGTCTGCTTCAAGCCGCGCTCGATGATCATCCCCCACACGGCGCGCATCGTCCCCGAGGCGATCGGGTCGCGAATCAGGATTTTGCCTTTCCACTTCGGATCCAGGAGATCGTCCCAATCCTGTGGCGCCTGCGCCGGCGTCAGCGCCTGCTCGGCATAGACGATCACGGCGGGTGTTTCGTACGCGGAGAAGTACAGATCGGCCGGCCCGCGGCCCTCGGGACTGATGTGGTCCGCCCAGGTCGGGTGATAGGGCTCGAGCAGCGAGTCGCCGGCGCCGAGGGCGAAGATCGAGGCCGGGCCACCGAACCAGACGTCTCCCTGGGGATTGGCGCGCTCGCTGCGGACGCGGTCGTACACTTCCTGCGATCCCATATCGAGCCAGCGGATGTCCACGTCCGGGTGCAACTGCTCGTAGCGCCCCTTGAGGAGCGTCAACAGGTCGCGGCCGTGGGGGGTGTAGATGACGAGGGGAGTCTTGCCCCCCCCACTGCACCCCAAGACCACCGAGCACAGAGCAGGGAGCAGTCTGCTACGGTGCGCACCCCTGCTCCCTGCTCCGTGCTTTGTGCTCCGGCTACGGAACATTCTTCACCTTGAGCCCCAGCAGGTTCGCAAACAACCGGTACGCCCCGACGACTCCCGCCGGCAGTTCCCGGAAGAAGCTCAACCCGGTGTACACGTAGGTGCCCCGCCCCAGCGGCGCGATCAGCAGGCCCCCCGTGAGCGGCGGACTGCCCGGGTCGTGCATCTCCAGGACGGGGACGTAGGTGGAATCCCAGTCGTGCGCGAAGTACAGCCCGCGCTCCTGCACCCACCCCTGCCAGTCGTCGTCGGTGATCTGGTTCGGGCTGTGGAAGACGGGACTGCCCGGGACGATCGGCGTGGCGGGCGCGGTCTCGTCGGTCACGCGGTCGTGCGGTCGCGCGATGGTCATCCGGAACGGCGCATAGCCTCCGCTGATGAACGGGTACTGCTGGTACTGGACGATGAGCAGTCCGCCGGCGCGCGCGTAGTCGAGCAGACGGCCGTTCGAGGCCACGAGGGCCGTGTCGGTCTCGTAAGCCCGGCTGCCGATCACGATGGCATCGTAGCGCGACAAGTCGCCGCGCTCGAGCGAATCGCCATCGAGCATCACGATCGGCACGCCGACTTCCGCAAGTGCCTCGGGCACGCGATCGGACGCGCCGCGCACGTAGCCCACGCGGGCGAGGCCAGGCAGCAGGATCTTCGCCACCTCGATCTGGACCGTGGAGGCGTGCACCGACGGGCGCGGGCGGATGTGCGGATAGTCGATGATCGTGAGCGCGTCACGGCTGGGCACGCCGTCCGCGCCGGTCGCCGTGGCCCGGAACGTGAACGAGCCGGGCTGCGCATTGGGCGGCAGGCGCACGCTGAACGTCACGCTGCGGGACTCGTCTTCCTGGCTGAACGCCAGCGTCTCCGGCGGCGGCGGGGCCCAACCCGGGGGCACGGTGAGCCGGACCGAGGCCGTGGCGCTGCCGCGCGAGCGGTTCGTGACCGACACCATCACGGTCCGCTCCGCGACGGTCGTTCCGCTCGCGGGCCAGACGATGAGACCCGGCGTCACCGCGA
Source organism: Gemmatimonadales bacterium (assembly GCA_035456525.1). Lineage (GTDB taxonomy): Bacteria > Gemmatimonadota > Gemmatimonadetes > Gemmatimonadales > GWC2-71-9 > DASTHG01. Next base: position 3,452 of record DATICZ010000026.1, on the reverse strand, counting down.
CGTCGAAGGGCCCGGTCACGAGCAGCGGGCGGCGGATCTCGCCGTTCGCTTGATCGCGATAGCGGTACACGATCTCGCGTGTGAGCGTGACGGGTGCGCCGCCGATGGTGCAGCGGACGCGCGCCACGAGCGGCGGCGGCTCGAACGGCAGGCCGCGGACCTCCGCGGGCACGCCGCTCCAGTCGTACATCGCGCCCGGCAGCGGCCGCTGCAGGTAGTAGGGCTGCGACCGCGGCGCCTCGGGCGCCACGGTCACGGCGAACCGGCGCGTCAACAACGTGTTGGGGGCGACCGTTCCCGCGGCCGGCTCTACTTGCTCGATCCGCCAGCCCGCGGGCGCCGCGAACTCGATTGCGTCCACCGGGACGGGCGCGGCGCCGGCGTTCCAGATGGACACCTCGAGCTGCACCCGCTCACCGGGGATCACGATTCCATCGTCGGCGACGCCGTCCACCACGACGTTGGCGGCGTTGGCGAGCGCGCGCTCGAGAATCGCCCGCTGCTCACCGTCATCGGGACCCAGGAGTGAGAGCGCGCGCGCGAGGAACGGTGCGATCCCGTCGGGGGCGTACGGATTGAGCCGGGCGCGCGCGGAGTCGATCAGCGCGCGGAACCGTTCGCGGCCGTGCCAGACGGTATCGACCCCGGCGAAGACGCCCGGCGCAGTGCCCACCCGCGACTCGATCAGCGCGAGCCGCGTCTGGGCGGGTCCGGGGCGCTGCAGCTGGCCCATGTCCTGGGACCGGTGCCGGCTGCGGCCCGCCATGGCGATCTGGTAATAGGACTGGCCGAGGATGGGGTCGAGGCCACCGGTCGGAATCGTCAGCGTCGTGGACGCCGTGTCGAAGAACGTGGAGCGATAGAGCTTGACCGGTCCCCAACTCGAATCCTTCACCAGATCGAAGGCCTGCCGCGCGAGGATCCCCGCCACCTGGTGGTGGCCGTGGCCGTCACGGGGCGTGCCTGAGAAGATCGAGACGATGACCTGGGGCCGGAACCGGCGGATCACGTCCAGCACGTCGCGCAACAGGGTATCGCCTGACCAGAACCGGTATGTCTCGTCGGCGGACCTGGAAAAGCCGAAGTCGTAGGCACGGGTGAAGAACTGCCGCGCCCCGTCGACCGCGCGCGCGCCGAGCAGCTCCTCGGAGCGGATGATGCCCAGTTCCGGCCCGAGCTCCGGACCGATCAGGTTCTGCCCGCCTTCCCCGCGGTTCAGCGCGAGGTACGCCGCCTGGGCGCCCAGGCCGCGCGACAGCCAGGTGAGCAGCTGGGTGTCCTCGTCGTCGGGGTGGGCCCCGATGACCAGCACCCGCTTGGTGCTCCCCAGCTGCTCCAGCGCGTTCGCCAACGCCGCGACGCCGCCGGTTCCGGCGGGGGCGAGTTGCTGAGCCCATCCGGAACCGGCGGCGCCGAGCGCGAGCCCTGCGAGGGTGGTGAGGACGCGTCGCACTATTGAGAAAGGTACACGGTGCCACCCTTCATAACGAACCGGACCCGTTGGAGTTCCGTGACGTCCTTGAGCGGGTCGCCCGCCACGGCGACGATGTCCGCGAACAATCCGGAGGCGATGGTCCCGAAGTTCTCCTGCTGGCCGAGCAGCTCGGCCGCCAGCGAGGTCCCGGACTTGATCGCCTGCATCGGGGTCATGCCGTACTGGACGTAGTACTCGAACTCCTTGGCCTGATTGATCTCGGTCCAGGGAAACCCGCCGGCGTCGGTCCCCAGAACGATCTTGACCCCCTTCTTCACCGCGCGCTGGAACGCCGCCCGCTGGTACGCCACCATCGGCTTCCAGATGCCGCCGCGGGGGTCCGCCACGTAATGGGCGACGGTGACGGTCGGGACCCAGTAGACGTTCTGGCGCACCAGGACGTCCATGAGCGAATCGGTCATGCCGTCGCCATGCTCGATGGAATTCACCCCGGCGCGCAGCGCGGCGGCGATCCCGTCCGCGCCGATGCAGTGCGCCGCCACGCGGCGGCCGAGCCGGTGCGCCTCGTCCACGATCGCCTTCGCCTCGGCGTCAGTGAAATTGACCCAGCTGCGCAGCGTCGAGTCGGGCGTGAAGTAGTAGCGCCGGTCCGAGTAGTACTTGATCCAATCGGCGCCGTGCGCCACCTGCTCGCGCACCGCAAGGCGCGCCCCGTCCACGCCGTCCACCGGCTGCACGCCGTGCGGCAGCTCGAGCTCCCAGTTCTGGGAGAGGATCGGGTACATCCCGGTCGGCGCCATGGCGCGCGTCGAAGCGAAGATGCGCGGGCCCGGAATCTCGCCCCGGTTCACGGCCAGCTTCACGTCCACGTCGGCGAACATCGCGCCCTCGGTTTCCACGTCGCGCAGCGCCGTGAAGCCGTGCTCGAGCGACAAGCGGGCGTCGCGCGCGGCGAGGATCGCGCGATAGGGGATGGACTGATACAGCAGCTGCTCATCGTAGGACGCGCTCGTCGGATCGCCCTGGAGCAGCAGGTGCGTGTGCGTATCGATCAGACCGGGGAGCACCGTCATTTGCGAGAGGTCGATGACCCGGGCGTTCCCCGCGCGGGCCTGGATCTGGGCGAGGGGGCCCACCGCCGTGATGCGCTGGCCTTCGATCAGGATCCCCATGTTGGTCTGGACCTGGTCGGACCGTCCGTCGATCAAGCGGCCCGCGTTTATGAAGACGCGCTCAGGAGGAGCGGCGGGAGGATTCTGGGCGGCGAGGCCGGCGGGGATGAGCAGGCCGAACCACAATACGAAACGATGCATGGGTGGCTCCGGAGGGCGTGTGGGCGAGGCGAATCTCCCCGTGCGAGCCGGGGTGTCAAGGTGATGCGCGTCCCCGACTTTCGGGCTTCGCTGGGCTACATTACGGGCATGACTACCACCGCTGCCGAACCCAAGCCCAAAGTCAGCGCCGATGAGGCGCGCGCCGTCGCCGAGGCGGCGCGCGAGGAGCAGTGGGCGGCGCCGAGCTTCGTCCGGGACCTGTTCCTCGGCAAGCTGCGGATGGATCTGATCCATCCCTACCCGCTGCAGGACGCCCAGGAGGCCGAGCGGGCCCGGCCGTTCCTGGAACAGCTCACCCGGCTCCTGTCGCAGGTGGATTCGGACCGCATTGACCGCGAGGGCGAGATCCCGCCCGCCGTGGTCCAGGGCCTGAAGGACATCGGCGCGTTCGGCATCAAGATCCCGCGCGAATACGGCGGCCTGGGATTGTCGCAGCTCTCCTACATGAAAGCGATCGAGCTTGTGTCGTCGGTGGACGGTTCGATCACCGCGCTGCTCTCGGCCCACCAGTCGATCGGCGTGCCGCAGCCGCTCAAGATGTTCGGAACCGAGGAGCAGAAGAAGAAGTACTTCCCGCGGCTCGCCAAGGGCGCCGTGTCGGCGTTCGCGCTCACCGAGGCCGACGTCGGCTCCGATCCTGCGGCGCTCGAGACGACCGCCGTCCCCTCACCCGACGGCCGCGA
>DATICZ010000025.1:0-23754 GCA_035456525.1 Gemmatimonadales bacterium | reverse complement strand
ACGGCCGGGTTGCTCCCCGGGGCGGCGTTCCTCGCCGCGTTGCGGGACCGGCGCGACGTCGATCTGGCCCTGTTGCCGGCGGAAGCCGTGAATGACGACCTGCGATTCATGGACGACATGGATGCGCATGTGCTCGCCGCTGCGGTCCCGATGGAGATCCGGTTCTCGTACGACTTTGCTGATGTGCTGAGCGAATGCGGAATGCGGAATGATGAACGCGGAATTGAGCCGGGTGACTCCGTGCCGCAGGAGCCTCGCTCATCGAATTCCACATTCGACATTCCGCATTCCGCATTGGGGGAGGGGCCGTGAAGGGCGCTCCGACCGTCGCCATCCTCGGCCGCCCCAATGTGGGCAAATCGACCTTGTTCAACCGGCTCATCGGCCGGCGCGAGGCGATCGTCGACGCGCGGCCGGGCGTGACGCGCGACCGCAACTTCGCCGCCGCCGACTGGAACGGCCGCCGCTTCTGGCTGGTGGACACGGGCGGGCTCGTTCCGGGCGCCGCCGACGCGTTGAGCCGGGCGATTCAGGCCCAGGTCGAGGCTGCCGTGGCGGAAAGCGACGTGCTGCTCTTCGTGGTGGATGTGGAGCAAGGCGTGCACCCCGCCGACCTCGAGATCGCGCAGTACCTGCGGGGGGTCGACCGTCCGGTGCTGCTGGTCGCCAACAAGGCCGACCGGCTGCCCGACGACCAGCGCCACCTGGCGTTCTACGAGCTCGGCCTGGGGGATCCGTTCCCCGTGTCGGCTGTCATCGGCAAGAGCACCGGGGATTTGCTCGACCGCATCGTGGACATGTTGCCCGCGCGGGAGGAGCGCGAGGACGAAGCCGCCGTCCAGGTCGCGATCGTGGGGCGGCCCAACGTCGGCAAGTCGAGCCTGCTGAACCGGCTGCTGGGACGCGATCGCATGGTGGTGGCGGACGAGCCCGGCACCACCCGCGACGCCGTGGACACGCCGGTGGAGCACGAGGGCCGGCGCCTGGTGTTCATCGATACCGCGGGCCTGCGCAAGCGGAGCAAGGTCCAGGACGACGTCGAGTTCTACGCCACGCTGCGCACTTCGCGGGCCATCGAACGGGCCGACGTGTGCGTGCTCGTGGTGGATGCGTTGGACGGCATGCACGCCCAGGACCTGAAGATCATCGGGGACGCCTGGGAGCGCGGCGCGGGAGTGATCGTGGCCGTGAACAAGTGGGATCTCATCGAGGAGAAGGACACGAACACTGCCGTTCGCGGCGAGCGCGAGCTCGTCGCGCGGGCGCCGTTTCTGCGGTTCATCCCGTTCCTGTATGTGTCGGCCAAGACGGGCCAGCGCGTGTCGAAGTTGTTCGACCTGATTCTCACGGTCGCCGAGGAGCGCACCAAGCGGGTGCCCACGGCGGAGGTCAATCGCGTGCTCGAGTCGCTGGTGAGTCGCCAGCAGCCGCCGCAACCGGTGGGAGAATCGGTACGCCTTTTCTATGCGTCCCAGATCGGTACCGCTCCGCCGCGCTTCGCCATCGTCGCCAACCGTCCCGATGCCATCCCCGAGTCCTACACCCGCTATCTCGTGAACGGCTTCCGGGAGGCCTGGGCGTTCACCGGGGCGCCCGTCAACGTCAAGTTTCGCCGCAAACGCCAGGAGCGGCGGTGACGATCGCTCTGTGGCTCGCAGCGGCCTATCTGCTCGGTGCGACGCCGACGGCCTACCTGGCGGGACGGCTGGCCCGGGGGATCGATCTGCGCGAGCACGGCAGCCGCAACCTCGGCGCGACCAACGTGTACCGCGTGCTGGGATGGCGCTGGGCGATTCCCGTGGCCCTGGTGGACGTCGCCAAGGGCGCCATCCCCGTGGCCCTATTCGCGCGTTGGGCGGAGACGGATCCGTGGGGCGCCGTAGCCCTGGGGATTGCCGCGGTGCTGGGCCACGTCTTCTCGCCGTACATGGGATTCCGGGGAGGGAAGGGCGTCGCCACGGCGCTCGGCATGTTCCTGGCCCTGGCACCCCTGGCGGTGGCGATCGCGCTGCCGGTGTGGGGCGGCACTTTGTGGCTCACCGGATACGTGTCGCTCAGCTCCGTGCTCGCCGCGGCGAGCTTCCCGGTGTGGGTGCGGCTCACCCAGCCGGCCGCACTCCCCGCGTTTTGGGCGAGCGTGGGTCTCGCGGCGCTCATCGTCTTCTCGCACCGCGCCAACTTGCGCCGTCTCCTGGCGGGCACCGAGAACCGCTTCCGCACGCGGAAGGGGCTCACGTGACCGCGCCGGGGAGCGATGCGCGGCGGGTGGCGGTGATCGGGGCAGGGGCGTGGGGGACCACGCTCGCCGATTTGCTCGCTCGCAAGGGGTTGGCGGTCACGATCTGGGCGCTGGAGCCGGAGGTGGTGCAGGGGATCAACCGCGATCACCAGAACGCGGTTTTCCTCCCCGACGCACCGCTCGCCCCCGCGTTGCGGGCCACCGGTGACCTCGCCGAGGCCGTGCGGCAGGCGGAGGTCGTCGTGTGCGCCGCGCCGTCGCACGCGGTGCGCTCCGTGATGGCCGCCGTCGCGACGGCCGTGAGCGGGGCGGCGGCGCCGCTCGTCGTCAGCGTGTCCAAAGGGCTCGAGCCGGAGGCACAGGAGCGGTTGTCGTGCGTGCTCGCCCGTGTGTTCGGCCATGCGACACCCGTGGCGGTGTTGTCCGGGCCCTCGTTCGCCCGGGAGGTGTACGACCGGCAGCCGACCGCCGTGGTCGCGGCGGCGGGGGACCACGACGTCGCCCGACGGGTGCAGGCGCTGTTCTCCACGGGCAGCTTCCGCGTGTACTCGCACACCGACGTCATCGGCGTGGAGCTGGGCGGCGCGCTGAAGAACGTGATCGCCCTGGCGACCGGGATCGCCGAAGGGCTCGGGTTGGGCTACAACCCGCGCGCCGCCCTCATCACGCGAGGGCTGGCCGAGCTGACGCGTCTGGGGGTCACCATGGGCGCCGACCCGCTCACCTTCGCGGGTCTGGCGGGGCTCGGAGATCTGGTGCTGACCGCCACCGGGGCGCTCTCACGCAACCGCACGCTGGGGGTGGAGCTGGGGCAGGGACGGCGCCTGGAGGAGCTCCTGGCGAGCCGCAAAACGGTGGCCGAAGGGGTGACGACGGCGCGCACCGCGGTGGCGTTGGGCGAGCGGCACGGCGTGGAGCTGCCGATCGCGCGTGAGGTCAGCGCGATTCTGTTCGCGGGCAAGTCGCCGCGGCAGGCGATCGCGGACCTGATGGAGCGTGCCCTCAAGCCGGAGCAGTGGCGGTGAGCGCGCCGCATCCGGTGCAGGAGTTCTTCTCGATCGGCGAGGTCTGTCAGCTCACCGACTTGAAGCCGCACGTACTGCGCTACTGGGAGAGCCAGTTTCGCTTCCTGAATCCCGCCAAGAACCGCTCGGGGAATCGCGTTTACCAGCGGCGCGAGATCGAGCTCATCATGCTGGTGAAGCATCTGCTCTACACCGAGAAGTACACGATCGAAGGAGCCCGAGCCAAGATCGAGCAGTATCGACGCTCCGGTGAGCTCAAGCCGGAGGCCAGGCGGGCGCTGGCGTCGGAGACCGTCAAGGACCTGCGCGCCGAGCTGAAGGCCGTGCTCGCGCTGCTCGACGGCGCCGTGCCGCCCCATGGCGGACGCTCCTGAGACCGAGCGCATCGCGGTGATCGTGCCGGCCTTCCAGGCGGCCGAGAACGTGGCGGCCGTCGTGGCCGGTGCCCGGGCGGCATTGCCGGGCGCCGCGGTCTACGTCGTGGACGACGGCTCGAGCGACGCCACGGGCGCGGTCGCCACGGCCGCCGGCGCGGTGGTGCTGCGGCATCCCCGCAACCGGGGCAAGGGCGCGGCACTCGCCGGGGGCATCGCGCGGGCGCTGTCGGACGGTGCCACGGTGCTGACCACGCTCGACGCCGACGGACAGCACCCGCCCGACGCGTTGCCGCGCCTGCTCGCGCCGGTTCGCGGTGGCGATGCGGACCTCGTATTGGGAGCCCGGGCGCGCACCGGCGGCATGCCGCTGGCTCGGCGCTGCACCAACTGGCTGTCGGCGACCGTGGCGACGCGGATCGGAAAGGTCGCAGTGCCGGACGCCCAGACGGGACTGCGCGCGTTCACGCGCCGCCTGGCGGTGGCGCTGCAGCCGCTGGTCGCCGGCTACCGCCGCTACGACTACGAAGCGGCGTTTCTCCTGGCGGCCCTGCGCGGTGGCTACGGAGTGCGCTCCGTCGAGGTGCCGACCATCTACACGCGGGCCGGCAGTCATTTTCGCGGCTGGGGCGACGGCTGGCGCGTGACGCGCGTGTTCGTGCGGTATCTCCTCGGAGCATCATGAACATTCTGGTCTCGAACGACGACGGCGTGCTCGCGCGGGGGCTGACGGTGCTCGCCGATGCGGCCAGCTCGCTCGGTCGGGTCACGGTGGTGGCGCCGGACCGGGAGCAGAGCGCCACCTCGCATTCGTTGACGCTGCACCGGCCGATCCGGGCCACCCGGCGCAGCGACGGCGCGTACCAGGTGGACGGCACGCCGACCGACTGCGTGCTGCTGGCGCTCGACGCGCTGATGCCCGAGAAGCCGGACTTCGTGCTCTCCGGCGTGAATCACGGCCCCAACATGGGCGAGGACGTGCTCTACTCGGGCACGGTCGCGGCCGCCATGGAAGGACTGGCCGCCGGGATCCCCAGCGTGGCGATCTCGTACGGCAGCTTCGACCTCGAGCACCTGGAGAGCCACACCGCCTGGCTCAAGCGCCTGCTCGCCAAGATCGTCGCGGTCCCCGAGTTTCCCCGCGACATGCTGCTGAACGTGAATCTCCCGGCGATTCCGGGCGACGAGGTGAAGGGCGTGAAGGTCACGAGCCTCGGCAGCCGGGTGTTCCACGAAGAGGTAGCGCGCATGAAAGACCCGTGGGGAAGGGACATCTACTGGATCGGTGGCGGGCACGTGACCTGGTCCGGAGGCGCGGATTCCGATTTCCGCGCGGTGCGCGAGGGCCACATCTCCGTGACGCCGCTGCACGTGGATCTCACCAACTACAACCTCCTCGAGGCCGTGCGCGGATGGAGCCTGGGCGTATAGGAGGCGCCGCGAGCCCCGATGCGTTCGGGGGCTACCGCGTGCGCCTGGTGGAGCAGCTGCGCGAGCAGGGAATCCGGGACTTGGCGGTGCTGCGCGCTTTCGCGGAGACGCCGCGCCATCTCTTCGTTCCGGACGCAGTGCGGCACCGCGCGTACGAGAACGCGGCCCTGCCCATCGGCGCCGGGCAGACGATTTCCCAGCCGTTCACGCAGGCCAGGACCCTGGAAGCGCTGCGGCTGCGCGGGACCGAGAAGGTGCTGGAGATCGGCACCGGCTCGGGCTATCAGACCGCGCTGCTGTCACGGCTCGTTGCGCTGGTGTTCACGGTGGAACGCGTCCACGCGCTCGCGCTGGCCGCACAACAGGCGCTGCGGGCCGCGGGAGCAGGCAACGTGTCGGTGCTGCTGGGGGACGGCACGCTGGGCTGGAGCGCCTACGCCCCCTACGATGCCATCCTCGTCGCCGCGGGCGGTCCGGAGATTCCCATTCCGCTCGTGGAGCAGCTGACATCCAGCGGCCGGTTGCTCCTGCCGCTGGGCGAGCGTGGGAGCCAGACGCTCACGCTGGTGGAGCGCAGCGAGGCAGGATTGCGGCAGACTCCCCTCGGCGCGGCGCTGTTTGTCCCTCTCGTCGGGGAGCATGGGTTCGATGATTGAACGCCTGATCGACTGGCTGCTGCAGACGCTGCTCCATCTCGGTTACCCGGGGATCGTCGCCCTCATGGCGATGGAAAGCTCGATCCTGCCCGTGCCGGCGGAGCTGGTGATGCCGCCCGCGGGCTACTGGGTGGCCAAAGGGGAGATGAACGCCTGGATCGTGCTTGCCTGTGGCACCGTCGGCAGCGTGCTGGGCGCCCTGGCGAACTACTGGATGGCGCATGTGCTGGGTCGCGCGTTCGTGCGGCGGTTCGGCCGCTACGTGCTGCTCTCGGAGCGCTCGCTGGACAAGACCGAGCGGTTCTTCGCCGACCACGGGGAGATCAGCACGCTGGTGGGGCGCCTGCTACCGGTGGTGCGGCACCTGATCTCGATCCCGGCGGGCATCGCCCGGATGTCGCTCTCCCGCTTCATCACCTTCACGGCGATCGGGGCGTTCGCCTGGTGCGCGGTCCTGACCGCAATCGGCTACTTTCTCGGCCGCAACGAAGCGGTGCTGCGGAACGAGGAAGTGCAGCGGTACGTGGGGCGCGTGCTGATGGTCCTGATACCGCTGATCGTTGTGGGGATCGTCGTCTACGTGATCCGCCACCGGCGCCGGGTGGCCACGATGACGGGGAAACCCTCGGGGTGAGTGCGGATACCGGATTCCGGTTTCTGGTGCGCGGGCGGGTGCAGGGAGTGGGCTTCCGCTGGTTCGTGATGCGGGTGGCCAATGGGCTGCAGGTCGCCGGCTACGTCAGGAACCTTCCCGATGGGCAGGTGGAGGTGTGTGCGAAAGGGACGCCGGAGGCGCTCGAGACACTCGAACAGGAGCTGGCCCGGGGACCGCGAGGAGCGATAGTAGAGTCTGTGGAAAAACACAAACTTTCACATGAGATCGAGCGGCTGAACTCCTTTGAAATCTGGTAGTTCACACTGACATCAAAGGCGCACGCGATGAGCGATTTCACCGTGATACGACAGGCCATCCGGGACGTCCCCGACTTTCCGAAGGCCGGCATCATCTTCAAGGACATCACGCCGGTGCTGCTCGATCCCCGGCTGTTCGGCCTCACCGCGCAGGGCATGGCGCGCCCGTTCCAGGACGCCGGCGTCACGCGGGTCGTGGCCATTGAGTCTCGGGGATTCATGTTCGGGGCGCCGATCGCCCTCGACCTGGGAGCCGGACTGGTGCCGGTGCGCAAGCCGGGGAAACTGCCTTCCATTCGCGAGCGAGTCGAATACGAACTGGAGTACGGCACTGACGCGCTGGAGATGCACGCGGACGCGATCAGCGCCCACGACCGGGTTCTCATTGTGGATGACGTGCTCGCCACCGGGGGGACCGCGGAGGCGGCGAGTCGACTGGTGCGCGGCAGGGGAGCCACGATTGCGGGGTTCAGTTTCCTGATAGAGCTGGAGTTTCTGAATGGGCGCGATCGCCTCGCCCCGGTGCGCGTCGAGTCGCTGGTTCGCTATTGAGGCGGGGCTTGAAAACGTACGCATAACTCCAGTAAATTGCGAAGCTTACGCCCCTGTAGCTCAGGTGGATAGAGCAGCGGTTTCCTAAACCGTTGGCCGGGCGTTCGAGTCGCCCCAGGGGCATGGGGCTCCGGGGCATCTCACCTTGAAAGCGGGTACCGTGGCGACATCGGTTCGAGCGGCACAGGGAACGAGTCCTCATCCGGGCGAGTCGAAGCTCCTTGCGTGGGTGACGCGGCATCGCAAGGCGGTTTCCTGGGTCGCGTTCATTCTGCTGCTGGCGGCCGGCGCGTTCGCCTGGAATCTCATCTCCACGCGCCAGAGCGAGCGCGTGGCCAGTCAGCAGCTCAGTTCGGCGCGGCTCGCCCTGGAATCCAGGAACTACGCGCTCGCGGCGAGCGAATTGTCGCGCATCGCCGCGAACTACGCCGGCTCGCGCTCGGCCGAGGAAGCCTCGATCCTCCTGGCGCAGACACGCCTGGCCCAGGGGCAGAGTCAGCAGGCCATCGATGTGCTCAAGCAGTTCGCGCCCAAGGCCTCGGCGGACTATCGCGCCCAGGCGTACGGGCTGCTGGGGGCTGCCTACGAGAACGTGGCACACCCGAAGGAAGCAGCGGAGGCCTACGAACAAGCGTCCAGGAGCGGGCGGCTGCCGTTCGAGCGGGCGCAATTCCTGTCGGACGCTGGCCGGGCCTGGCTGGCGGCGCGGGATACGGCCCGGGCCGTTGCGGCATACCAGGAGATCGTGTCGAAGCTGGATTCCACTGGGTCGGCGTTCGAGGCGAAGGTACGGTTGGGGGAGCTTCGGCCCGAGGGCAGCAGGTAGCCTGACCTGGCGGAATCAACTTCGTATAATAGATGTTATGTTAAGTTCGCATGTGAACAGATGTGGACAAGCTCCTCACGACGTCAGCACGCCTCTGAATACCAGGCGCGCCTGCCCCTCCAGCCAGACCTCCTGGTAGCGGCCGTCTCGTGAGCGCTCGGCCCGGACGCCCAAGGCCAAGCCCGATCGCGTCATGATCGTCGCCGGCAGATCGGCAAGCCGCCATTCCCGCAGCAGGCACGCAGCGGCGACTGCACCGGTCCCGCAGGCCAGCGTCTCCCCCTCGATACCACGCTCATAGGTGCGCATCGCCCAGACCGACCGTTTGGCCGTGGGGGCAATGAAGTTGACGTTGGCGCCGCCGTTCCCCAGCGCGGCGTCGAACCGCAGCTCCCGGCCCCGCCGCGGCAGATCGACGGCCTCCAGGTCCTCCACGACGACCACCAGATGCGGCACGCCTACGACGGCGAGCCCAACCCGGCGCTCGCCAGGGCCGAGGCGCACCGCCGGCGTGGTCGGCGCGGCCACCGTCGCCAGGTGCAGCTCCGCGCGCTCGCCATCCGCCGCGCAGCGGCTCTCGTACGTCGCTGCGTCCGTCTCGAGGCGCATGAGCTCCGGTGGGGCGATCGCGAGGAGTGCTGCGAAGCGGGTGCTGCACAGGGCGGCATTGCCGCACATGGCCGCCCGGGAGCCGTCGCTGTTGAAGTAGACCATACGCGCGCCGGCTTGGGAGGGGCTGGCGGCCGGCGAGACGAAGACGAGCCCGTCAGCCCCGATGCCGGTGCCGCGGGCGCAGACGCTGCGGATGTCCCCCACCGTCCAGTCGTCGGGGGTCGTGACCCTGCCGTCGACCATGACGAAGTCGTTGCCCGACCCCGTCATCTTGTAGACCGTGAGGCCGACTAGATGCGGCCGAACCAGGCCTGCAGACGCAGGCGCGGCACCATCCAGATCGCTTCGCGCACGATCTTGCGATTCATCTTGCTTTGCCCTTCCGTGCGATCCACGAACACGATGGGCACTTCCGCTAACGTGAACCCTTTTCGCCATGCGCGTACGCTCATCTCGATCTGGAATGCGTAACCATTGGAACGAACCCGTGATAAGTCAATGGCTTGCAGCACACGGGTGCGAAAGCACTTGAATCCGCCCGTCAGGTCCCAGATACGCAGCCCCGTCACCCAGCGCGCGTACACGTTCGCAAAGTAGGATAACATGAGCCGGCCCATAGGCCAGTTCACGACCGTCACCTTGCCCCCCAGGTAACGGGAGCCGAGCACCAGGTCCGCGTTGGCGGCGGCCTTGAGGAAGGCCGGCAGATGAGTCGGGTCGTGGGAGAAGTCGGCATCCATCTCGAACACGTAGTCATATCCGCGCTCGAGCGCCCAGCGGAACCCCGCGATGTAGGCCGTGCCGAGCCCGAGCTTGCCTTCCCGGTGCAGCGCGTGGACGCGGGGGCTCTCCTGGACCAGGCGGTCGGCTATCTGGCCGGTACCGTCTGGCGAGCCATCGTCGACCACCAGGACTTCCAGGCGCGGATCCTGGGCCAGCACCTGGGGGACGATGTTCGGGAGGTTCGGTGCCTCGTTGTAGGTAGGGATGACGACCAGCGCCCGCTCAGCCACCGTGGCGCATCCTCCGCCACCCTACCCCTGCCCCAGCCCACACTGCGAGCAGGAACAGCGAGGCAAAGGTGACGAGCTTCCCGCGGGCGTAGTACGCCGAGACGAATTCCAGCTCCACCTGCTTCGATCCCGTCTTGATCGGAACCGTCAGGAACGTCTGGTTTCCCCGTAGAGCGGTGACTGGCTGACCGTCTACCCTGGCCCGCCAGTCGGGATACCAGTTCTCCGAAATCAGCAGGTAGCTGTCGTGGGGTGGCGGCGGGTCGAGTGCGATCGTCATGCGCCCCGGAGCCCAGTGGGTGAAGCGGGCCCGGGACGGGCTCGGAGGGGGCATTTCGGTGACCGGCAACGGGTTGATCTCTTCGGTCCGGTCGAACAGGACGAGGCGGTTGTAGTCGAGACGCGGGTCGATCAACGTCGGCACGATTTGGTCGGTGTCGCCCTTGGCCGCGGCGGGAATCACGCGGAGGTAGGGCGGCACGGTATCGGCTTCGTACAGGAACGCGGACTGGCCTGCGCCGGTCGTCACGGGACCGAGTACGAGGTGATAACCCGGAATGTTCTGGGTGTCGGGAAGGATCACGAAGCGGATCGCAAGCAGATTCCACAGCTGGAGGCGGCCGAGGTTCGCGAAGCGCCCGGACTCGAGACCCATCAGCTCGTCGAATGAGCGCAGCTCGACGCTGCTCAGGCCGCCCAGCAGTTGCGGGATTTCGAACCGCATCAGAGACATTTGGCGGTACACGTCCAGGTTGAGCACGCGCGCCGGCTGCGGGGCGGCCTGTATGCGGCGGATGAGGTCATCGGGCGCGAACAGTTCCTGCTCCGGTTTGCTCCAGCTCCAGAATTCCCTCCCCGCGCGGTAGAGGTCGCCTCCAACGAGGGTCACGAGCAGGAGGCTGAACGCCGGCGCCCGCACCCGTCCTGACAGGAACGCCAGGCCGAGGGCCGCGACGAGGACAAGGCCGAGGCCGCTGCCCAGCGCCCCGATGCGGATCCCGCTTCCGGCGACGATGGCAGCCTGGACGGGATCGCGTCCGCTCGGGGGCACCCCTTTGGCGAGGCCTTCCGCCATCGACCCAAATACCCCGGCGAGGGCGAGGAGCACCACGAACGCCGCAGCGCCCAGCGCGACCCTGAGGAGCTTTTTCCCTTCTCCGCGCTCGAGTCGCTCGACGCCCATCGCCGCGAACACGGCGATCGCCAGGGCGACGACATAGAGGGCCATTCCCGGGGCTCGAGTCTTCTTGACGTAGGGCACGACCGCCCACCAGAGCCGATAGAACGGCGTGTGGCCGCCGAGCGAGACAAGCAGGAACAGGACCCCGATGCCGAGCATCCACCAGGCGAGCCGGCGCCGCGTGGTCCCTGCCCCGACGGCGGCCAGGGCGAGCACCGGGAGGCCCAGATACTCGCTGTGGAATTTCAGGATGTTGGGTCCCCAGTACGTCTCGTAGTGGCCGGCGAATCCGGACAGGAACAGCTCCGGGACGTGGGTCCACGGAAGCCCGAACGACGAAGACCACTCGTATGTGGCCGCCTCGGCCCGCGGTGAGTAGGGAATGTTGTGGAAGAACGGCAGCACCTGAATCATCGAGATGCCGAATCCCAGCACGACGGCTCCCGCGGCGCCCGCCAGGGCGAGCCAGCGGTCGCGCGGCGCGAGGCCTTCGGGCTCTCCGAACGCCAGATACAGGGCGAACAACCCCGACGCCAGCAGGGCGTACTGCGTCATCTGGTACTGGGGCGAGAGCAGCGCCAGTCCGACGCCGAGTCCCGACAGCGCGAACCCCTCCCAGCGCCGGCGCCGGATCCCGAGCACGAGCCCGATCATGATCACCGGCAGCAACGCGGTGACGAACAGCTTCCCGTCGTGTCCTGGGCTCACGAGCGACACCACTACCCCGCTCAGCTGGTAGGCGGTGCCGCCGGTGAGGGCGGCCGTCCAGGAGAAACCGAGCATGCGCAGCAGCAGGTAGAGCGCGAACCCGGCCAGGACGTAGTGCAGGACGAACTCGAGGTCGATCGCGAGCGCGGTCGGGAGCACCAGTCGCAGCGCGCTCAGCGGGTAGAACAGATCGCCGAATCCGGCGACAGTCGGGAATCCCGCGAACGCATGGGGATTCCAGAGTGGGACATGGTGCGTGGTGGCGATCTGGTGCGCTCCCCACCAGCGCCAGGCGTAGCCGGTCGCGAACTGGTCGCTGTACTGACCCGCGAGGTAGTGCCCGCTCCACATCGGGATCGACAGAATCGCGATCCAGAGACAGCTGAATCCGAAGGCTGCGAGATGAGGGAGTGACGGCGCGTACGGTGCCGCCGCGGAGTCGGGTTGCGCTGGAGGACGGGTCAGGAGCGTTCTCCGGGAACGAGCAGGAACAGGAGGCCGGGTATCGCCTCTACCACGGTAAGCCAGAGACGCGAGGCCAGGGCCACGAGCCAGGCTTCGGGTGCGGAAAGGAGCCCGAGATTGGTGAGGCTCGCGACCAGCATCGCCTCCCGAACGACGAGCCCCCCCGGCGCGAACAGGGCCAGGTATCCGACGAGATACGAGCCGGTGTAACTTGCGACGTAGAAGGACGTTGCGCCAGCCGCCCCGGGCACGAGCGACGCGGTGAACAGCCGGAATGCGGCCCCGTACAACATCCAGGCGATGGCCGTGCCGACCGCCGCGAGCCACACCGCGCGCGCCGGCAGTCGCGGCAACACGACGCGCTGACGCGTGAGGCGCCCGATGAGCGGCGCCGCCCAGGCGAACGCGACGGGCAGCAGGAGCAGGCCAACCGCGAGCAGACCGGCGAGAAGGATGCCGGCACGCGGCCCGGCTTCGGCGAACGAGCGGAAGACCGTGGCACCCGTAGCCAGTACCACGACGAGCCCCGACGCGACATTGGCGAGGTTCACCACGAGCGAAGACCCAGCCGCCGCCACAGGGGACACGCCGCGGCGCTGGGCCATGACGCCCATGGTGGCGATTTGCCAGACCTTGCCCGGCAGGTAGCGACCCAGATTCGAAACGAACCAGATGCGCGTCGCCGGCCAGGTGCCGAGCCGCCCGCCTTCGCCCCAGGCCGTCAGCATGCCGCGCCACACCTGAATGAGCAGCGCGTACGCGATCAGGACCGGGACGTAGGACAGGAGCACCATTCCCCACGCAGGGCGTGCGTCGGCGAGCAGTGCTCGCACGCCTGCCCACTGCCCCACGAGGGCGCGGCCGGCGAACCACAGGACCGCGGCGACGAACAGCACCTGGACGGCGATCCATACCGGCCTACGCACGGGAGGCAACCACCTTCCGGTAAATCCCCGCATAGCGAGCAGCCACCGCCTCCGGTCCGAAGGTGGCGAGCATCGCCTGCCGCCCCGCGACACCGAGCGAAGCGCCGCGATCCGGACGGGCCAGGAGGTCGTCCAGCGCCCCGGCCAGCGCGGCGACGTCGCCCGGGGGAACGAGCATGCCGGTCTGGCCGTTCACCACGAGGTCGGTGAGTCCGCCCGAGGCGAAGGCGACCACCGGCGTTTCGCACAACAGGGCCTCGGCGGCGACGAGACCCAACCCCTCCTCGACCGCGGGCATCACCAGCGCGGTACAGGCGCGATAGCGCTCGGCGAGCTGGTCTTGCGGCAGCAGGGGAAACCAGCGCAGCCGGTCGGCGACGCCGAGCGATTGGGCGAGCGCCGCGACGTCGGCGGGCGCGCTGCCCACGCCAACGACCACATCGACCGTGGGGCGCGCTCGCATCAGGGCCAGCGCCCGCAACAGGTGCTCGATGCCCTTCTGCAGATTCAGCTTCCCGACGAACAGCAACGTGTCCGGTGGACGGGGACCGCCCGGGTGGAACAGGTCCGGCTTGATGGGCATCGGTGCGACGATCGGATGCACGGTGGGCGCGATCGTCGTGGTCTCCGCGGCGAGCCAGCTCGAGACGGTCGTCACGGCGTCCGCGCGGGTGAGCACCCGGCGGAACAGCCCCGCGGCCGCGCGAGAGTTGCGGGCCAGGCGCACGTCCGAGCCGTGCATCGTGATCACCAGCGGGACGTGCCACCAGCGGCGCAGCCAATTTCCCACCATCCCGCCCGGGAACCACCAGTGGGCGTGTACCAGGTCGGCACGGAAGCCGCCGCGCATGCGCAGCGAGCGCAGCAGCTGGGCACCGACCAGCATCCCAAGCGTCGCTTTCGCCGCCCAGGAGTCCCTGACCTGGTCGCGCATCGTCCCGCTGTACGCGAGCGTCTCGAGCCGCGCCGGCGCATAGCGAAATCGCTCCACGACGATCCCCTCGTACTCCTCGCGCGCGGCGAGGCCCGGTGCCGAGGGCGCCAGGACCCGGGTTTCCACCCCCTCCCCGCGCAACGCCACGGCGAGCCGCAACACGAACGAGCCGACGGGATCGGATGGAAATCGCGGAAAGGAGTGGGCCAGGCACAGCACCTTCATCGCGCCGGTTCCTCCAGCGGGATGTGGGAGGCACGTCCCAGATCCACCCGGCCGTCCGGCGCCACCCGTTCGATGCGCAACCGGGCGCGGGCGTCGCGCCAGGCGACGAGAGCGTCGAGCGTGCCGATATACGGTCCCTCTGCCACCAAACCGTCCAGCAGCCGTTCGTAGGCCGCGGGCGCACCGGGGAACCCGAGCGCCGGCACCAGATTCGGATGCCAGACGCCGACCCATAGCCCTTCGACGTCGCGGCAGGCGCGTGCCAGCTCGAGGGCGTCCGCCACCCAGACGTCGGGATCCTCGACGCCGCGATACTTGCTCAGCGCGCGATCCATCCAGGCGAACGGCACCTCGGCGAGCGGAGTCCCCTCCCCCGGGTCGTCCCAGGTGGGCAGGACGTCGCACACGCCGAGGCGGAAGCCGTTGCGGTCCGCGAAGCCCGTGGTGCTGTCGTAGGTGAAGCCGGCCTCCCGCATCGCCCGCGGCGTGTGCTCGAGGTCGAAGCGCAGGAAGTGCTGCCGCACGCCCGTCACCTCACACTCGACCAGCCTCGCCAGGCGGTTGCGCTGTTCGGCCATGGTCGCGGGGGCCGTCATGGTCGCGAAACTGCCGTGCAGCCCGATGGCGTGCCCCTCACCTTTCACCTGGGCGAGCGCGCGGCGAGTCGCAGACGCTTCGGGGTGGTAGGTCAGGTCGCCGGCCAGGAACGTGCGCCACGTCGGCGTCCCGCACAGGGCGAACCAGGTGGAGCAGATGCCCCGGGTGCGCTCCCGCTCCAGCAAAGCCGCGATGCCACGCTGGGCAGGATTGCGTCCGATAGCGCCGAGTGCCGCCGCGGCAACGCGAGTCCCCCGTCCCCACGCGCCCTTGCGGGCCAGCTCGGCCAAACGCAGCGCCGTGAACGCCGGCCACCAGGCCACCACATCGAGATCATGGGTCACTGCCACCGCCCAGCGATGGCCGTGGGGCCAGGGGGCCGCCAGACGCATGGGGCGACGGCCGGCCGCGGCGATCGCGGCCGTGCGGAGCGCGGCCGCGGCCTGAGAGACCAGGGGCTCGCGCTCCAGGCCCTCGGCGACGAGCGCGTTCTCGCTGGCGGGCACGCGGCCGAAGCGGTCCCGCCTGGCCGTGTGGCGCTCGCGGGTCGCGGCCACCACGTCGGCCACGACGGTCAACGCGGCACGCGCGACGTGGACGACGCCGTCAGCGGGCGCGATTCCCCACCCCGCGGCCTTCCAGTCGCGCAGGGTGTCGAACCGGGCCGGGCGCTCGCTCACGTCGATCCTGGCGACGTTGGCGTTGCGATCGGCGACAGGGATGAGGCGGGCGAGGTCGGTGAGGATGTCGAGCGCGCGTCGCTCCGGCGCGGTCAGCGTGCCGGTCGCCGGCAGGCGAATCATGACGCGTTCCGGCCCTCCAACCGGCGTG
This sequence comes from Gemmatimonadales bacterium, assembly GCA_035456525.1. Lineage (GTDB taxonomy): Bacteria > Gemmatimonadota > Gemmatimonadetes > Gemmatimonadales > GWC2-71-9 > DASTHG01. The sequence goes on along the minus strand of DATICZ010000025.1, from coordinate 8,248 downwards.
TGCCGCGGCGGCGCGGCGCGGGGGGACGTCGTGCGCTGGTGGGGGTCACGGGCGTGTATCATACACGGCCCGCGCGGGCGTTGGTAGCGCATCGTATCTTCTCAGGCCATGGCACGATCTCTCCTTCCCAAGGCTCGCCTGCCCCTGGGCCACCTGTTGGCCTTCGGTTGGATGCCCAGCCCGCTGAAGCGGCTGGCGTACCGCTGGCTGCTCGGCTACCGCATCGGCCGGGGGGTCAAATTCGGGTTCGGCGGCGTGGTCATCGGCAAGACCGTGGAGCTCGGCGACCACGTCGAGATCGGGCTGCTGGCGATCGTGATGGGGCGCGAGATCCGCATCGGCCGCTACTCGAGCGTCGGCACCATGAGCTACGTATCGTGCCGGGTGATCGAGATCGGCGAGGACGCCAAGATCCGCGAGCAGGTGTACGTCGGGGGACCGCAGCTGCCGGAATCGCGCTTCTCCCTGGGCAGCCGCACGATCATCCTCCAGATGGCCAACATCAATCCGACGAAGCCGGTCGTGATCGGCGACGACACGGGGATCGGCGGCCACTGCCTGATCTTCACGCACGGCGCCTGGCTGAGCAATCTCGAGGGGTATCCCGTCACCTACGAGCCGGTGACGCTGGGGAAGAGCGTGTGGCTGCCGTGGCGCGTGTTCCTGATGCCCGGGACCACGATCGGTGACGGGTCGGTGATCGGCGCGAACTCACTCGTGAGCGGGACGATTCCGCCGCTGAGCCTGGCCGTCGGCTCCCCCGCCAAGGTGATTCGCAGCGCACCCGATTTTCCCCGGCGCTTGGGCGAGGAGGATCGCGAGCGGCTCATCGCCGAGATGGTAGCCGAGTTCGATCGTTTCGTGGCCGACGACCAGGTGACCGTGCGCGAGGAAGGCACGTCCCGTATGTACACCTACCAGGGACGGCCGGCCCGGCTGCACTGGCGTCGCGGGGACGCACCCCCGCCCCGAGCGGCGCGTGGGGAGACGGTGCTGTCGGACCGGGCGCTGCCCGAAGAAGTGCTGGCGGACTACCGGACCCGCGGGGTGTCCTGGCTGGACCTCGGCGCGAAGACCCGCAGCGCGGATGGCTCGCCGCTCGCCGAGGAGCTGGCGCTGTTTATCGGACGCTACGGGATCCGGCTGCAGCGAGACCGGTGAGACTCCAGCTCTAGTGGATGAAAATGACTCGGCCGGCGCCGTCAGTCACGACGGCCGTCCGCCCGTCGTGATCGAATGCCACGTTGCGTGGCGCCCCGCCGACGGTCAGCGTGTTGAGCAGGTGACGGTCCGCCACGTCCACGATGAAGATCTTGCCCGTAACGGGGTTCGTCGCGTAGAGCTGTTTTCCATCAGGCGTGAGGCCCAGCCCGTACCCTGACCCGTCGAGCGGGATGTTCGGGAGCAGCGTGCCCGCCGGCAACGCGATGACGTTGATGCCGACGGCCTCGTTCGCGGCGAAGAGCGTCGAGCCGTCCTGAGACATCGCGAGCCGCTGCGGCGCCCCGGTCGTCACGATCGTGTCCACCGGTGCGTCGGTTTGCGTGTTGAAGACCGTCACGGTACCGGCGTCACGCGAGCTGATGTAGAGCCGGTCCCCGCCCGGACTGAACGCCAGCCCGTTGGCCGCACCGCCGACCCGCATGGAATCCACGATGGTATTGGAGGTCGTGGCGATCACGTACACGCGGCCGTCTGCGGTCGTGACATAGACCCGCTGTCCGTTCGGCGCGACCGCGATGTTGAAGCCATCGTTGGTGAGCGGGAGCGTGTCGATGACGGCCAACGGACTCAGCGTGAGAATGCGCACCGCCTGGCCGGCCTGGTTGACGACGTACCCACGTGAGCCGGTCGCATCGATGGCGACATGCACCGGCTGGATCCCGGCGGTGAGACTGGCTCCGGGCAACGTATCGGGCAACGTGAAGTCACTCACCACTCCGGCGAACACCTGTGCGATGAGCACCGTACCGGTGGGAGAGATGGCGACGCCGTAGGGCTGGCCGGGGAGCGTCGGGGTCGCCGTGACGATGCCGTCTGGGTGCGTCAGTCCGCCGGGTCCGGTGGCCGTCGAACAGGCTGCGTTCAGGAGGACGACTGACGACGCGAGCGCGAGGTGTACGGTGACGGTGGGTTTCATCGCTGCAGCTCATTCCGTGGGCGACACCGCCCAAAATGGCATTTGGGCGGGTCCTGTCATATGTTGTTTGGTGCTAGATGTGCACCGTAACTGTATGTCGTGGTGTGCGATTCCGGCGCTTAGCCTCCCCTGGCGGAGGTAGTCGATGCCACCGCTCCCGATCGCGCTGACCATCCAGGCGGGAATCCCGTGGCTGAGCCCCCAGGGACGCGCGGTCATCAGCGCCTTGGTCGCCGCCAACGGGCAGATCGAGGCTACCGCGATGGCACGGCGCACCAGGGCCAGCAGTCGCTTCCAGCTGGCGCGCCAGTTGCGGCGCGAGGGCCTGCCGCCGTTTGGCCGCCTGGCCGATTGGATCTTCGTCCTGCAGTCGGTGTGGGAGGCGGAATCGACGGGAACGCCGCTGCTGCGCGTCGCCCGCCGGCTCGGGATCGAGCCCGCCACGTGCTATCGCCGCTGCCAGCGCACGCTGGGAGTGCCGTGGCGCTCGGCTCGGGAGATGGGCTTCGCCTGGGCGCTGGTCCGGTTCCTCCAGCACTGCCGCAAGCCGGGCACGGCGATCACCACGGGGCTGGATCTTCTGGTGCACCCGGAGCGCCCTCGCACGGCCGCTGTACCGGTTCCGTCCGGCTCACCTCGCGGCCTGCCCCGAGGCCGGACGGCCATGGTCCGGCCCGTTCGGCCCGCCGCACGGATCATGCTCAGTCAGACGCCCACCGATATGGCCGTGTCGGGCTCGAGTGCCGTCTACGTCACCTGTGCGTACGGGGCGACGGTCGAGCGGCTCGACCTCACGGCGCTGCGCTCGGCGTCCTCGATTCCCGTCGGCGTCAACCCGACGCGCATCGTGTTCGATGCCTCAGGGAGTCTGGCCTATGTATCGAACCAGTTCGGCGGCAATATCAGCGTCATCGATGCCGCGGCGGACTCGGTGGTGGACGACCTCCCGGTCCCGGGCGACCCCGCGCCGCTGCTGGCCGCTCCCGACCGGCTGACCCTGTACGTCGCGACGAATCTGGATCGCCTCTACGCCATCGACACGCGCCGCAAGCGGATCCTGACCGAAGCTCCGTTGCCGGCCACGTCCCACCATCTCGCCATGCACCCCGACCGGCGACGCGTGTTCGTCGCCACGCGCGCCGCCGGCAGCGTGCTCGAGCTCGATGCCCGTTCGCTCGAATGCCGCCGCGTGATCGGGGTCGAGGGTCTGGTCCAGGCGCTCGCCTTCGACCGGACCGGGGCCGAGCTGTACGTCGCGAACGAGGCTGGGTGGGTGGATGTGGTGCGGCTGCGGACCGGCGAGGTCACCGCCTCCCTGCGGCTGGAAGCGGGCGCCTACGGGATGTGTCTCAGCCCCGATGATGCCCGGCTGTACGTCACGTTGCCGTCCGCCGGGCGCGTCGTCGTGATCGATCGGGAGACGTTGCGCCTGGAATACACGATCCTGACCGGAGGAACTCCGCGCCACACGGTGTTCCTGCACGACGGCCGGACGGCGCTGATCGTCAACGAGGCGGGTTGGGTGGATGTGGTGAGGTGAGTTGCGGCGATCGTCCCGTCAGGACGCCCGCTCCTCCCGCATCTGGTCGATTTCGCGGTGCAGCGCGCGAATCTCCTCCCGTTGCCCCGCCACGAGCTCTCCCACGAACCCGAATGCGAACAGGATCAGCCCGGCGAGTACGAGCAGCATCACCAGATACAGGACCGCGCGGTTGCCCTGCTGGTGGACGTAGCGCTGGACGAACTCCCAGACGCCGACGACGAAGCCGAGAAACACGAGCACCGCCCCGGTCACCCCGAAGAACAGCATCGGCTTTCGCCCGAACCGCAGCTGGAACCACACCGAGACGAGGTCGAGCACGCCCACGGGGATCCGGCCGATGCCGAACTTGGACCGGCCTGCACGCCGGGGGTGCAGCGGCACCGGGCGCTCGGTGAGGCGGAACCCCTGCCCCGCCGCGATCACGACCATGAAGCGGTGCCAGTCGGGTCGCATCGGCAGGCCGTCCATCACCTCGCGGCGATACGCCTTTACTGAGTTGAGGTCCGTGACCCGCACGCCGAACAGCCAGCGGCACAGCCGGTTGTAGACGGCGGAGACGAAGCGCTTGTCGTAGTGTCCCTGCTTCGCCCCGGTGGCGATGTCGGCTTCATCGGCCAGCACGGGCGCCACGAGGGTGGGGATGTCGGCGGGCAGGTACTGGAGGTCGGCGGGCCAGAACACGAGGACCCGACCCGCGGCGGCCTCGGCGCCGGTGCGCAGGGCGTCGGCGATGCCGCGCTGCGCGCGATGGGTGACGACCCGCAGGAAGCCGTACTGGGCGGCCAGCCGGCGCAGGACCTCGGGTGTGGCGTCGCGGCTGCCGTCGTCGATCACGACGATCTCGCAGCCGTACGGCTGCGGTGCGAGCGCTTCCTGCAGCAGCCGCACCAGCTCGCTGAGGTTCTCCGCCTCGTCCTTGGCGGGGATGAGGACGCTTACGTCGGGCCGGGCAGCCCCTTCCCCGGTCCCCCGGGTCAGGGTCACAGCCGTCGCCGCATCCGGGCGGGAAGGATGTTGAGCTGGTCGCGGTACTTGGCCACGGTCCGGCGCGCGATGCGGACGCCCTTGTTGCCGAACATCTCTACGATCTGCTGGTCGGTCAGCGGATTCTTCGGTTCTTCATCGGCCACCATCTTCTGGATCTGCGCCTTGATGGACCGGGCGCTGGCGTCCTCGCCGGAGGCCGTCTGGAGGCCGCTCGAGAAGAAGAACTTGAGCGGCAGCAGCCCGCGCGGCGTCTGCACGTACTTCTCGTTGGTCACCCGGCTGACGGTGCTCTCGTGCATGTTGATGACGTCCGCCACCTCGCGCAGCGTGAGGGGCCGGAGGTACTCGACTCCCTTCTCGAAGAACTCCCGCTGCCGGTCCACGATGAAGTTCATCACCTTGAGCATGGTCTGGCGCCGCTGCTCGATCGCCTGGATCATCCAGTGGGCGCTGTTGAGCCGCTGGTTGATGAAGTCCTTGTTCTCGCCCTGAAACTTCTTGCGGTCGCGGGCGATGTCCTGGTAGGTCTTCGAGATGCGCAGCCGCGGCAGCCCGCCGTCGTTCAGCGTCACATGATAGTTGTCGCCGACCTTCTCGACGGTCAGATCGGGAATGATGTAGGTGTCGTTGGCCGCCGCATACTGCAGGCCGGGCTTCGGGTCGAGCTTCGCGAGCACGTCGGCGACGCGCTGTACCTCGCCCGCCTCGATGCCGAATCGCTTGCCGAGGTCGCTCCAGCGGTGGTTCTTGAGGTCTTCCCACGCCTCCTTCACCAGTCGGTAGGCGAGCGTATCGGTCTGCTTCTTGTCCTCGAGCTGGAGCAGCAGGCACTCGCGCAGATTGCGGGCGCCCACGCCGGGCGGATCGAGGCGCTGGATGACGCGCAGCATCTCTTCGGCTTCGCTCAGCGTGTAGAAGGCGACCTCGCCGTCCCCGTTGCGCTGCTCCGCGAAGTCCGCGAGCAGCTTGTTTGCGCCGTCGATGATCTGCTCCAGCGTGGCGCCCAGGTAACCGTCCTCCGCGATGTTGCCCAGGAACTCCTCGGCGAGCAGCTGCTGGCGCGGCGTCAGGTCCAGCATCTGGACCTGATCCTTCAGGTGGTCGGAGAGATCGCGCATCTCGACCGAGACCGGCTCGGTGTACTCGAGCGCCTCGGAGAGATCGCGGCGTCCTGCCATGGCTTCGGCGCCGTCGTCGAGCAGGATGTCTTCCCAGTTCGGCCCGTCCTCCGCCTCCTTTTCCTTCTCGATCTTCTCTTTTTCCGCGGCCGCGCTCTGGGTCTCCTCGGGCTCCTCCTCGGTCTCCACCATCTCCAGGAACGGGTTGCCGAGCAGCTCCTGCTTCAGGTGCTGCTGCAGGTCGAGCAGAGGCATGTACAGCAGGTCCATCGCCTGGAACAGGCGTGGGTTGATGCGCAGGTCCTGGCGCATCCCGGTGTGCTGCTGCAGTCCGGGCTTCATGCGGCTTGCCCCAGGCGGGTCCGGAGCCGGGCGGTGAGCGTGGGGCCGAGGTAGCGGTCGGCGACGTCATCGTTGAACACCAGCTCGCGCACGGTTCCCGACACCTGAACCTTCCCCTCGAACATGATGTAGGCGCGATCCACGATGTCGAGCGTCTGCTCCACGTTGTGATCGGTGATCAGCACGCCGATGCCGCGCTGCCGCAGACCCGCCACGATCGTCTGAATGTCGTGCACGGCGATCGGATCCACGCCGGCGAACGGCTCGTCGAGCAGCAGGAACTTCGGCTCCGTGACGAGCGCACGGGTGATCTCGAGGCGGCGCCGCTCGCCGCCGGAAAGCTGAAAGGCCTTTTGGCGCCGCAGGTGCTTCACCCCCAGCTCGTCGAGCAAGCGCTCGAGCCGGACGCTCCGCTCGGCGGCGTCGATCGGCAGCGTCTCGAGAATGGCCAGGACGTTCTGCTCCACGGTGAGCTTGCGGAAGATGGAGGGCTCCTGGGCGAGATAGCCCAGCCCCGCGCGCGCGCGGCGGTACATCGGCTCGGCCGTGATGTCCTGCCCGTCGAGGAGAATCGTGCCCTGCTCGGGCCGGATCAGCCCCGTGAACATGTAGAACGTCGTGGTCTTGCCCGCGCCGTTGGGGCCGAGCAGGCCGACGATCTCGCCCTGCTGCAGGTGGATGCTCACTTCGTTGACCACGCGCCGCCCCTTGTAGGCCTTGACCAGGCCCCGGCTCTCGATGCGGCTGCCGCGCTGCACGGCGGCGGCCGCGGGAGCGCCCGGCGTCTCGGCGCGCTCCAGCGTGGCGGCAGCGGCGGCGAGCAGGCGTGCCGACACGCCCGCGCGGTCGGGGGCGAGCAACGGCCACAGGTCGGCGTGCACCGACACGCCGGCATCGTCGCGCCATTCGCCGGGCAGGTCCACGACCTGCTCCAGCTCGAGGCGCGGCAGCACCGACGTCCGCAGGTTGTCGCGGGCGTCGTCCACCGACAGGCTGCCCGACTCCTCGAGCGTCGTGCCGCGCACCTGCGCCCGCACCCGCAGGAACTCTTCCCGGTAGGCCACCGCCAGCGCCCCGAAAGGCGCGACCCCGCGGTCGTCCGCCGCCTGGAGGATCGCGGCGGCGGCCAGCGGCAGCGAGGAGTCGCGTGCCGTGAGCAAGGCCTCGATCCGGGCCATGGCGGTGCGGGCGGGCGGTGTGGGGAGCGGCGCGCTCACGTGGAGTCCTTCTTGGCGGTGGTGTCGCTGGCCGGCGGGCGCGGCTCCAGGTGCACGCCGTCCGCCCGCCCGCCCACGGTGACGCGATCGATGCGGGCCTGCTTCAGCACGATGTCGATGCTCTTGCCGCGCGAGTAGTTCAACGTCGGACTACTGGTCGTGTCGCGGGCGTACATGTGGGTGAGGGCGCGGGCCGAGCCGCGCGCGATGATGCGGTGGATGCGGCTGCGCGGGACGCCGGTCGAGTCCGGCTCCTGGCCCCAGCGGGCCGTGAGCGTGTCGCCGGCGATGCAGTCGACCGCGATCCGCAGGCAGCTGGTCAGGCAGTCGGTGTTGTCGCCCGTGCACTGGGCGCGCACGTTGGCGACGGTCGAGTCCCGCTTCGACGCGGAGAACGCCTTCCCGAATCCGCGCCCCTCGGTGAGGACCTGGTCGGGCACATCGAGCGCCAGGGAATCGGCCCGGATATCCTGTAGCGCCGAGATGGCATGGGGCCGCAAGGCGTTCTTCCCCGCTCCTCCCCAGGCCAGGGCTTGCTGCAGCTTGCGGCGCTCGATAGCCAGGTGAATCGTGTCGGCCGTCAACACCCAGTCGGTACTCGTGGCCTTGCCGTTGCCCAGCGCCTTGACGAGGCGGATCTCCTTGGCCTGCAGGGCCAGCTCGATGCGCGTGCCGGTGAGGGTGTAGCTCTGCGTTCCCTTCCCCTGGACGCGCGGCTTTCCGATGAGCACGCCGAGGCCGGCGGTCTGGTCGAGCATCATGGAGTCGCCCTGGGCCGCGAAGTCGCTGCGGTCGATGGTGGACCGCCCGCCCGCCCACATGCGATCGCTGCCCTTGAAGCGGACCCGATCGGCGACGATGACGTAGGGCTCGGTCGTGTCGGCGGCGCCACCGCCCCGGT
>DATICZ010000024.1:0-19825 GCA_035456525.1 Gemmatimonadales bacterium | reverse complement strand
GGCGGTCCCCACCTGCGGCATGTTGCGGGTGAAGATGAAGTCTACCCGCTGACTGAAACTCGAGGCCGGATTCGACAGCAAGTCGTTCTGGCAACACGTCAATCCGGGTGACGACTGAGGTGGCTGCAGCCATGCGTCCTGAAAACCGTCAGACTCAAGCGTGTCGGCGCCCCAACAGGCCCAGCAGGAAGAACGCCGCGGCCAGCGAGATGATCAGAGGGCCAGTCGCAACGCGCAACAGCGGAGCGCCGAGCGTCCCGAGGAGGGTGGAAGCCACGGAAACGACGACCGCCACGATGAGCATGCTCCCCAGGCTGCGGGCCACGTACCGCGCCGTCGTGGCCGGAATGATGATGAGCGATCCCATCAGCAGCACCCCGAGGTAGCGGAGCCCCAGGGCCACCGTGAGCGCGAACGCGAGCAGGTAGACCAGATCGAGCCGCCGCACGTCGATCCCGACGGTGCGCGCCAGGTCGGAGGAGACGAGAGCGATCACCAGCCGGCTCCGGGCCCGCAGCACGAACACCACCACGAGGACCGCTCCGGCGCAGCCCAGCGTGAGTTCGAGCAGTCCGGGCCTCCGGGCCGCACCGAACAGCGCCTCGATCAGCTCTTCGCCCGAGGTCAACATGCTCCCGACCGCCAGCGCCGCCGAGAAGACCACGCCGATGACGGCCTCCGTCGGCAGTTTCGTCCGGTGCTCCAGGCCCCACACGAGGAGCGTCCCGACGACCAGCGCGGCGACTCCTCCGACAAGAGGATTGATCCGCAACACCAGGGCCACCCCGATCCCGGGGAGCGCGACGTGCGAGATCGCATCGGACGCGAGCGTCATGCGGCGCATCACCGCGAAGCAGCCGACGAGGCCGGCCGCGACCGCCATGGCGATCGGCAGTGCGAGCGTCTCAGGAGAAATGGTCGTCATGCACGTGGAACTTGAGCGGCGCGCGATACGCGTCCCGCAACCGTTCCGGGGTGAGCACGTCTTCCGGGGCTCCGAAAAAGGCGGTGCGGTGACCGGCGGAGAGGCACAAGACCGTGTCGGCGTGCTGGTAGACCAGCGCGAGCTCGTGCGAGATCAGCAGCAGCGTGAGCTGCTCGTCCTTCTGGAGGCGCCGGATCATGGCGTACAGGCTTTCTTCCCCCGGCTCGTCCACCCCGGCGGTGGGCTCGTCGAACAGCAACACGGTCGGCTGACCCATGACGGCGAAGGCCAGCAGCAGGCGCTGAAACTGGCCACCCGAGAAGGTGCCGATCGGCCGGGCCGCGACCTTTGGCGTGAGGTTCACCAGCTTGAGGGAGCGCCGGATGTCCGCCTCCCGCGCCCGGACCACCGCCGCCTTGGCCCGCAAAAAGTCGAACCCGGTGATCGGGAGGTCGCGCTCGATGTCGAGCTTCTGGGGCACGTATCCGATCCGTGTCCCCTCCGCCCAGCGGATCTCCCCTTCGTGACGCACGGCGCCGATCAGCGCCTTGAACAAAACGGTCTTGCCGGATCCGTTCGGCCCGATGACGGCGAGCGTCCCGCCCTGCGGCACGACGAAGCTCACTCCGGCGAGCGCCGGGGTACCGCCGAACCGCACGCCGAGCCCTTCGACTTCAAGGGCGTTCGGCGTCATCCCGTCACGCTGATCACCGCCCCGAAGTCGGGCATCTCCCGGACCATCTCCTTGTAGCGCGTCCACTCGGTGGCCGGCCACACCTCGGTGTGCGCGTGGCCGCCGATCCGGACCAGCGTCGCGACTTTCGTCGCCGTCTCGATGTCCGGTGCGTGGAAGATGTCGAGGTAGTCGTACGGCCCGAGCAGCGCGTAGCTCTCCAGCCACTCCACCTGCGGGCACTCGGCCCGCACCGCGGTCATCGCGACCCGCTCCAGCACCTCCACCCCGCGCGGCGAACGCAACGCCTCGGGCGACACCCTGGTCAACATGATGAACGTCGGCATACCATCCTCCTTCCTATGGCACGCGTGCCTTCACATCTCCCCGCTGGCGCCGGGCGTAGTCCTGCAGCCGGCGGCGGGCCGCTTCGTACGCCCGCTGGATCGCCGTGAGCAGCTCCGGGTGCGCCTGGCGCTTGACCAGCACCTCTCCCCCGGGGACCGTGATGTCGAAGCGGACGTTGTGCTTGATCGGCTCGCCCATCCGCCGCTGAGGAACTTCCACCATTACGCGGATCCCCATGATGCGATCGTAGAAGCGCTCGAGTTTCTCCGCGTACTGGCGGATCAGCTTCTCGGACTCGTCCCCCAATTCGACGCCGCGAGCGGCGATTTGCAGCGGTATTTGCATGACTCCCTCCTTCAGCCTTTGACGACGCCGAGCGGGCGCAGCCGCACGACCTTCCGCGCCAGCCCCGCCTGGTGCACCACGTTCACCACCCGCTCCACGTCCTTGTACGCGAACGGCGCCTCTTCGGCCAGCTCGCCGCTGGACGGACAGGCCACCACGATCCCCTGCGCCTCGAGCTCGCGCCGCACCTCGTGCCCGGGCTTGGTGCGTTTGGCGGCATGACGGCTCATGCGCCGCCCCGCTCCGTGACAGCAGCTCCCGAAACTCAAGGCCATCGCCTCGTCCGTCCCCACCAGCACGAAGGAGCCGGTCCCCATGCTTCCCGGAATGAACACCGGCTGTCCCAGCGTACGGTAGCGCTCCGGCGTCTCGGGATGCGCCGGCCCGAACGCCCGCGTGGCGCCCTTGCGGTGCACGCACAGCCGCTCGCCCCCGTGCTCCTCCACCTTCGCCATGTTGTGCGCGACGTCGTACACGATCCGCAACGCCCCCGCGTCGCCGAAGAAGCGCCGGAACGCCTCCCGCACCCGCTGGGTGATCACTTGGCGGTTCGACCAGGCGAAGTTCGCCGCCGCGCACATCGCGCCGAAATAGCGTTGCCCCTCGGGCGACTCGAACGGCGCGCACGCCAGCTCGCGGTCCGGCAGCGTGATGCCGTAGCGGGGCATCACCTCGTCCATGAGGCGGACGTAGTCGGTGCACACCTGGTGACCCAACCCGCGGGACCCGGTGTGGATCAGGGCCGTGACCTGCCCCGGCGCGAGACCCAGGGCCTCCGCCTCGTGCGGCGCGAATACCTCGTCCACCACCTGTACTTCGAGAAAGTGGTTCCCCGACCCGAGGGTCCCCAGCTGATCCTGACCGCGATGCCGGGCCCGCGCCGATACCGCTCCAGGATCGGCGCCCGGCAGACTGCCGTGCGCCTCGATCAACTCGAGGTCGTCCGGTTCCGCCAGGCCGCGCTCGGCCAGATAGCGGCATCCCTCGACGAAGACACGATCCAGCTCGGCGTCGCTGAAGGAGAGCCGTCCACCCCGTCCGGCCCCCGACGGCACGCTGCGCGAGATCTCGTGCACCAGATCGGGCAGCTTGGCGCGAATACGCTCCGCGCGCAGTCCCGATGCGAGCAGCCGGACGCCGCAATTGATGTCGTAGCCCACGCCGCCCGGGGAGATGACGCCGTCGGACAGGCGCATCGCCGCGACTCCCCCGACCGGGAAGCCATAACCCTCGTGCATGTCGGGCATCCCGTACACGGCGCCGGTCACGCCTGGAAGCGTCGCGACGTTCTTGAGCTGCGCCAGCGAGCGATCGCCGCCGATCTGCTCCCACAGCTCGTCGTCGGCATAGACCCGCGCCGGGACCCGCATCCCCGGTTGCGCGGTCACCGGAATCTCTCGGACCAACACTTGCACAGCCGGCATACGATCCTCAGACGTCCAGGACGACTTCGGCCTCGAGCTCCCCGCCGACGGACGCGATCCGCAGCCCGTGGAACGTGGCCGCCTTCACGCGCGACGGGGCCTCGTCGACCATCACTCCCCGGACCCGCATCCGCAGCTCCGTCTCCGTCGCCCGGTCCACCGTGAACTCCACCCCAACCCAGCGGTCGGTCTCGGCCAGGTAGATCAGCTCGTTCAACCAGTGGACCAGCACCGCCTCGGGATCACGCCCGGCCACCACGACTTCGCGCCAGGGTCCCTGGGCCGGACCGGGCGTCCGTCCCAACTCCAGCTCCGCCAGCGCCCGACCCGCGACGCCGGCGAGATCGCCCAGGCCGGCGGCCCGCAGCCGGAGCCGCACTTCACCCGGATGCTCCACGAGCTCGACACGCGGCTTCATATCCCGCCGAATCCTGCCATGCCGTCGATGAAACGGCCTTGAGCGGACGATGTCACCCGCTTCACGAAGGCTTCATCCCAGAACGTACAGCATTCACCATCCGGCTGCCTCGGAGGCTCCGATGAACAGTCACGCGGCGACAATGCCCATCTACCAGGTCATGACCACCAGCCCGGTCACGGTGCATCCCATGACGACCGTGTCGGAGCTGCTGGCGTTGTTCGACCGGTACGACTTCAACGCGTTCCCGGTGGTCGCCGCCGACGGCACGCTGCGCGGCATCGTGTCGAAGCTCGACGTGCTGCGGTTGCTGCATCCGGATGAGGAGTTTCGCCTTCCGGACCCCAAGGTGATCGGCGCCACGCGCGTGGTCGAGATCATGCGGCCGGGGATCCTCACCGTAGAAGCCGAGGATCCGGTCGTCGTCGCGGCCGATCTCATGGTGGCCACCGGGCGGCGCAGCCTCCCCGTGGTGCGGCGCGGCAGCGGGTGGCCCACGCTCGTGGGGATCGTCAGCCGCGGCGACCTGCTGCGCGGCCTGCGGTTCGAGCTCGCGGAGGAAGTGCCGGCGCGCGCGGTCGGGGTCTGAGCGCTCCGACTCCCCGGTCTCCGGCGCTACTTCCGCCTGCCCGCCAGTGCGCGGCGCCGCAGCGCCGCGGCCAGCTCGGCATCCCAGCGATAGAGGTCGGGGCGGAATGACACCAGGCCGTCGCTCATCCACGCGGTCCGATAGGTCACATAAACGGGCAGCGGATCGGGGACGGGCACGTATCGCTCGAGGAGGGTATCGGTGGCGGCACGCAGCGAATCCTCCGTCCAGCCCGGGCGGTCCCGCAGCAGGTAGGCGGCGAGCCGCTCCGCTTCCTCTACCCGAACGCAGCCGTGACTGGAAGCCCGCACGAGCAGGAGGAACAGGCTGGGCGCCTGCGTGGAGTGCAGGGCGACGCCGAAGGGACCGGGAATGGTGAAGCGGATGCGTCCCAGGGGATTCTCGGGACCGGGCTCCTGCCACAGCCGGTATTCGAACCCCGCGGCGGTCACGCTGTCCCACTGCACCTCGCTGCATACCAGCTCGGTCCCGGGTGCGTCGACGCGTTCCAGGTGAATCCCGGTGCCAGTCAGGTGCTCCGGATCCCGCCGCAGCTTCGGCAGGATTTCCAGGACGGCGATGCTCCGCGGGATGTTCCAGCGCGGATTGAACGTGATCTCCGTGATGCGGGAGCTGAAGATCGGCGTTGGCCAGGTCACCCGGCCCGCCACGATGCGGCTCTGGAGCACCACGCGCCCGGAGTCGACGAGCTCCAGCGAGAACCCTGCCGAGTTTACCATCAGGTAGCGCGGCCCCAGGTCGCGTGGCAGCCAGCGCCAGCGTTCCAGACTCAACTCGAGCTGCCGGATCCGGTCCTGGACCGGGACGTTCAGCGCCCGTCGCGTCGCCCCACCCACGATGCCGTCGGGCTCGAGTCCGTGCCGTTGCTGTGCGCGCCGCACCGCCACGTCGAGTGTGCTGTCGAACAACGTTCCCGGCCCGCCCGGCGCCAGATCACCCGTGATCTCGAGCCGCTGGCGCAGCACCGCCACGTCGGGCCCTTCGACGCCGAGCTGCAACGGCAGGCCATTCGGGATCTGCGGCCAGCCGCCGCGCGCGGCGATGGCCCTGTACCAGGCCAGGGCGGCACGCAGGTGCACCGCGGATCGCTGGGGCGGCGCGAGGTCGTCCAAGGTGGCGCCCACCCGGTTCGAGTCGAGCGCCGCCGCGAGCGCGCTCAGCAGGTCCACGGTACGCGGCGACGCGGTCCACAGGCTGTCGACCGCTCGAGGGATCACACGGCCGTAGACGAGATCCGAGGCGTAGTGCAGCCACGTCGCGGTGGCGAGAAGGTCGAGCAGTCCCTGACTCTCGGAATGGTCCCCCCGCGCGGCGAGCGACCGAAGCCGGCCCAGTCCGTAGTCGGCCGAATCGAGTCCCTGCTGTTGCGCGCGCTGCAGACGGTCGAGCAGATCGTCGAGGCGCCCGCGCCCTTCGTCGAGACGCCAGGCCGGGAGCTGGGCGCGATCCGCATAAAAGCGCCGGGACAACCTCCACAGGGAATCGTTGACGCGCGCAGGTTGTGCGAGCGTGATGGGGGGCCACGACCGGGTGAGCCAACGTGTGAGGTCCACACGCGCCACGCTCGAATCCTGCGTCCGCGGATCGCCTGCCAGCACCTGCACCACGGCGCACGGCAGTCCGAGCAATCGCCATGCGAAGATCATCTGCCAGCAAATTAGCGGAGCCGCAAGCGACCAGGGGCCGTTCTATCAATATCTAACGCTCGCTTCACGCGAATCTCAGCCGGGCCGGCGTAGGCTGGGCATGGAGGGCATATGGCGCTCCCTCGCCTGCGTCTGTTCAGTTTCCGTGGCATCCCCATTCGGCTCGACGCGAGCTGGTTCGCGATCGCGGTCCTGGTGACCTGGTCGCTCGCCGCGCAGCTCTTCCCGGCGTGGCACGCCGGCCTGCCGCGCACGACCTATTGGGTGATGGGCATCGCCGGCGCGCTGGGACTGTTCGCCTCCATCGTCGTGCACGAGCTGTCCCACGCGTTGATCGCGCGCCGCCATGACATTCCCATCGAGGGGATCACGCTCTTCGTCTTCGGCGGTGTGGCGGAGATGGGTGCGGAGCCGCCGAGCCCGAAGGCCGAGCTCAACATGGCGATCGCGGGGCCGCTGACGAGCATCGCCATCGGCGCTGCGGCGCTCGCCGCATCGGCCCTGGGGAGCGGATGGCCCGGGGCGGTGGTGACGGTGCTCGCCTACCTCGGATTGGTCAACCTGCTGCTCGCGGCGTTCAACCTCGTGCCTGCGTTCCCGTTGGACGGCGGCCGGGTGCTGCGGGCCCTGCTCTGGCGCCGCCATGGGAACGTGGTGCGGGCCACCCACACCGCGTCGCGGGTCGGGATCGCGTTCAGCGTCGTGCTGATGGCGCTGGGCGGTTTCCGCGTGCTCACCGGGGACCTGCTCGGCGGCGTATGGTTCTTCCTCATCGGCATGTTCCTGCGGCAGGCCGCCGACGCATCCTACCAGCAGGTGGTGGTTCGTCACGCGCTCGAGAACGAGCCGGTACGGCGGTTCATGACCGCCGGGCCGGTCACCGTACGCCCGGACCTCACGCTCGCCGAGTTCCTGGATTCTTACGTCTATCGCTATCACCACAAGCTCTTTCCAGTCCAGGACAACGGCCGGCTGCTCGGGCAGATCTCAACCGAGCAGCTGCACCAGGTGCCGCGCGCGGACTGGCCGTCGCGCCAGGTGGGCGCCGTGACCGTTCCGCTGGCCGAGACCGTGACGGTTACGCCCGATACGGCCGCGATGCAGGCGCTGGGGCGCATGCGGCAGACCGGCCGCTCCCGCCTGCTGGTCGTGGATGACGGGCGGCTGGCCGGCATCCTCTCGGCGCGTGACCTCCTGGATTTCCTCGCGCTCAAACTGGAGCTGGAGCCATGACGACACCGTTCACCGGCCCGCTCGCCGACCACACGCCCGAGCCCGTCCACGTCCCCATCAGCCGGGATCGCCGGCTGCCGGGGACCCTCGCTTTGCCACCGCACCCCGCCGGGATCGTGCTGTTCGCCCACGGCAGCGGCAGCTCGCGGCTGTCGCCCCGCAACCAGTTCGTGGCGGACCGGCTCTTTGCGGCGAACGTCGGATGGCTGCTGTTCGACCTGCTCACCGAGGCGGAGGCCGCGTCCCGGGCGGCGGTGTTCGACATCCCGCTGCTTGCCGAACGGCTGCGTCAGGCGACAGCGTGGGTGGCGGAGTATCCGGCCACCCGCGACCTGTCACCCGGCTATTTCGGGGCCAGTACCGGCGCAGCGGCGGCGCTCGTCGCGGCGGCCGGCGATCCCCGCATCCACGCGGTCGTGTCGCGGGGCGGGCGCCCCGATCTCGCGGGTGCCGCGTTGCGTCAGGTCCTCGCCCCCACGCTGCTGATCGTGGGGGGTGCTGATACGGGCGTAATCGAGCTGAACGCGCAGGCGCTGCGTGAGCTGGGCGGCGTGAAGGAGATGATCGTCGTCCCGCACGCCACCCACCTGTTCGAAGAGCCCGGCACACTCGAAGCGGTGGCGGGCCATGCGGCCGAGTGGTTCCGCCGCTACTTACAGACGACCGAGGTCGCGAATCTCGCGTCGTCAGGGAGGACATCATGAAGTCGCGTATGCAACGGATGAAACGGACGGCCGCGCGGGCCGCCCGGACGACAAAGAAGGTGGCCGGCAAGATCGCCAAGCGCACGCGCAAGGTGCTGAAGCGGGCGGGCAAGCGGGCTCGCTCCCGCGAGACGCGCCGCCAGGTGGCGCGCGTGCTCGAGGGAACCGGTGGTGTACTCGAGACCGCCGGCAAGGCTGTGGTGATCGCGGGCGCCGCGGCGGCAATCGCGGCCGACGAGCTGCGCTAGGTTTTCCCGGCCGGCTTGAGCACTCCGATGTAGGGGAGTGTCCGGAATCGGTTGTCGTAATCCAGACCGTAACCCACGACCCAGGCGTCCGGGATGTCGAACCCGACGTAATCGAGCCGGACCTCGGACGTGAGCCGGTCCGGCTTGCGCGTCAGCGCGCAGATCTTCAGCGACGCAGGACGCCGGGCCTCCAGCATGCGCCGCAGGTAGGCGAGCGTCTCCCCCGAATCGACGATGTCCTCCACCAGCAGCACGTGGCGTCCCGCGATCGGGACGCGCAGGTCCATGATCAGCCGTACCCCGGCGCTCGGCGTCGAACCGTGCTCGTAGTGCGACAGGGCGATGAAGTCGACGCTGCACGGGACGTCGAGCCGGCGGGCCAGGTCGGCGAGAAAGATGAACGCGCCGCGCAGCACGCCGACCAGGAGCAGCTCGTCGACGTCCGCGTAATCGGCGGAGATCTGCCGCGCCAGCTCGGCGACGCGCTCCGCGATGCGGCGCTCGGAAATGAGCGCCGGAGGCGCATCGGGTGCCCGCACTCCAAAGCCTCCTTCTGCAGGACCTCACCGTAGCTTCATGAAGGCTGGGGCAATTTGCGCTTGAAAGCAAACTGGGGGGCGTATGTCCTGGAAGCCGATCATCGTGGGGGTGGATGCCTCGCCGGCCGCCGCCGCTGCGGCCCAGGTGGGATCGCAGATCGCCGCAGCCGCGGGGACGGAGTGCCGATTGGTGCACGCGGCGCGTGACAACTGGAGCCTGCTCGCCGCCGCCCAGGTCCCGCAGCAGGCCGGCGCGTTCCGCGAAACGGCCCTGGCCGCCGCGCGGACACAGATCAGCACGGCCCTGGCCGACCGCGTGCCCGCCGAGACCCTGCGCGGGCTCGTCGTGCGTGAGGGTTGGCCCCCGGCGGTGCTCGACGACGTCGCCCGGGAGGCGGAGGCGAGCCTCGTCGTGCTCGGCGCCAAGCACCACACGGCGCTCGGCCGGTGGTTGGGCGGGAGCACAGTGCACAACGTCGCCCGCATGCTGCGCGCCCCGTTGCTCGTCGTCGGTTCGCCGCAGGCGGCGATCCGGCGCATCCTCGTGCCGCTCGATGCGTCGCACGCCGCGCAGCCCACGCTCGACCTGGCCGGCCGGATCGCGGATCTGTTCGACGCCGAGCTGCGGGTGCTGCACGTCATCGAGCCGCTGCCGATTCTGCCCGAGGTGCCGCCGCCGACCAATCCGGCGGACTACGAGCGGTTGCTCACCGAAGAGTGCGAGCAGAAGATCTGGCCGCTCGTCCCGGCTGACGCGAGCCGCATCATCCGCCACACGGCCGCGGATTCCGGGATCGCCGCCGAAGCGACGGCGTGGCAGGCCGACATGGTGGTCGTGGGCTCGCACGGTAAGGGCGTCGTGGAGCGGATGCTCGTCGGCAGCGTCACCGAGCGGCTGCTCGGCCACCTGCCGGCGCCGATGCTGCTCGTCGTCCCGGTCCCCAGGCTGGCGCCGACGCCGCAGCCGGCGACCACTGCCAAGTTGAGGATGGCCACCGTCGCCTAGTACGGGGAGTCGCGTCGTTGCAGGGGGCCCGGCGGCAACGCCGGGCCCTCTGGCGTTCCTCAGGCGATGGAGACCAGCTCGCCGTCCTGCGCGATGCGCACCGCCCAGCCGTAGCGCGCCGTGATCGCCTGCGCCATCGCCCGCGCCGCCTCCGGCTCGCCGTGCACGAGGTACGTGGTCCGGGGCGCGCGCGTGAATCCTCCGAGCCAGCGCAGCAGCTCCGCCTGATCCGCGTGGGCCGAGAGGCCGTGGATCGTCTCGACGCGCGCGCGCACCGGCACCTGCTCGCCGAACATCTTGATCGTCTTGGCGCCGTCCTGCAGCGATCGGCCGCGCGTGCCCTCCGCCTGGAACCCCACAAGCAGCACGGTCGAGCGCGGATCCGGCAGGCGGTGTGCCAGGTGATGCAGAATCCGCCCCCCGGTGGCCATCCCCGAGGCCGACACGATGATGACGGGTCCGCGCACGTCGTTCAGTCTCTTCGACTCTTCCACCGAGCGGCAGAACTGGATGCGGCCGGGCTTGAGCGGATCCTGTCCATCCTGCGTGCGGCTCCGCATCTCGCCGTCCTGCTCCTCGACGTGACGATGATAGATCTCCGTGACCTCCGTGGCCGACGGGCTGTCCACGTACACCGGGAGAACGGGTATGCGCCGCTCTTCCTCGAGGTGCTGCAGCAGCCAGAGGACCTCCTGCGTCCGGTCCACCACGAACGCCGGGATGAGCAGTGCACCTCCTCGCTCGGCGGTTTCGTTGACGACTCGCGCCAGCTCGTCCGCCGTTCCCGTCGGGTGCTGGCGATCGCCGTATGTGGATTCGAGCAGCAGCACGTCGGCGTCGGGTACCGGCTCGGGATCGGGCAGGATGGGCCGGTCGTAGCGGCCCAGGTCGCCGGAGTAGACCAGCCGCTGGCCCGCGCCGAGCTGCAGATCCACGGTCGCGGCTCCCAGGATGTGCCCCGCGGTCCGGTAGGTGACGGACACAACCCCCGCCACCGGAAACGGCCGGTCGTACCCGGTCCGCTCGAGCTGGTCCAGCGCCCGCTCCGCGTCCGCGGCGGTGTAGAGCGGCAGCGCCGGCGTGTGCTTGCTGTAGCCGTACCGGTTCGCGCGCTCCGCTTCCTCTTCCTGGAGGTGGGCCGAGTCCGGCAGCAGCACGCCCAGGAGATCCGCCGTGGCGGGTGTGCAGAAGATCGGCCCCCGGTAGCCGCGCCGCACCAGCAGGGGGAGCGAGCCGGTGTGGTCGATGTGCGCGTGCGAAATGACCACGGCGTCGATCGCCTTGGGATCGAACGGCGGCTCGCGCCAGTTGCGCAGCCGCAATTCCTTCAAGCCCTGGAACAGCCCGCAGTCGAGCAGCACCCGTCGCCCGTTGGCGGTCACCAGGTGCATCGAGCCGGTCACCGTCCCGGCGGCCCCGAGGAACCGGATGGAATCGCTCACCGTGTCCCGTCCTCGATTGCGCCGAGCAACCGGAGGATGCCGTCCAGAATCGTGAGTGGATGCGGCGGGCAACCAGGCACCCACAGGTCCACCGGCACGCCCTCCACGCCGTTCCCGACCTCCGGGCTGCCACGAAATGGCCCGCCGCTCAGGGCACAGGCGCCCACCGCGAGGACGATCTTCGGCGCCGGCACGGCGTCGTAGGTCTTTCGCAACGCCGTCTGCATGTTGACGTTCACGGCGCCGGTGACGACCAACCCGTCGGCGTGACGCGGCGAGGCGACGAACTGCACGCCGAAGCGTCCCAGGTCGAACACCACGTTGCCCAGCGCGACGAGCTCCGCCTCGCAGCCGCCGCAGCTCCCCGCCACGACCGATCGCAGTCGCAGCGAGCGTCCGAACAGGCGGCGGCTCCGCTCGTCGAGGGCGCGGGCCAGCTGTACCTCGCCGGTCGGCGTCACCAGGTCCTCCCGGCGCGCGACGGCCATGCGGTAGTCGCGCGTGTACGTCGCGACTTCCTCGGGACTGAAGAGACACGTGCCGAGATCCAGCCCGGCGGAGTCACGCGGGCTCATCAGGGCGTCCCGTGTCGGGCGCCCTCGGAACCGTTCGGGAAGCTCGGGTGGCGGGGACTTCGGGAACGCCAGGGTGCGGATCCCCTGCCGCAGGCGATTGCGGATCAGATCGAGCACGGCGTTCTCACAGGTCGTGCCCCGCGTAGGAGAGGTTGAAGCTCTTGTTGCACAGCGGAAAATCGGAGATCTCGTTTCCCGGCATGGCGCGGGCGAGCGCGCCCCAGTTGTGGAACGATGGATCGGTCACCTTGTGGCGGCGTACCTTTCCGTCGCGGTCGGTGATCACGACGTGGACGATCTCCCCCCGCCACCCCTCGACCATCGCCACCGCCAGCTCGTCGGGCCGGAGCGGCCCGCAGGGCACGCGCGCCTCGCCCTTGGGTAGCGTGCCCAGCTGCTCGATGACGAATTCCAGGGACCGCTCGATCTCCAGCCGGCGGACCAGCGCCCGCGCCAGCACGTCACCGGCCCAGGCCGTGGCCACCGGGATGTGCGCGAAGCGGAAGATGCCGTACGGGTGATCGTGCCGCACGTCGCGCGCGACCTCGCACGCCCGCGCCACCGGACCGACATAGCCCTCCTCGACGCACGCGTCCTTGGACACCACGCCCACGCCCTCGAGCCGCGCCTGGACCGAGGCGCTGCGGAACAGCAGGTCGAGCACCGGCTCCAGCTCGTGGCGCAGGGACAGCATCCGGTCGCGCATCTCCCGCGCCATTTCGGTGGGGATGTCGAATCCGGCGCCGCCGGGCCGCACCAGGCCGCGCCCGTACCGGTTGCCGCTCAGCGTCATCAGGAGATTGAGACACTCCCCGCGCAGCCGGCCCAGGTAGGCCGCCGCCGGCGCGTAGGCGACGTCCCCCGCGAGCGCTCCCAGGTCGCCGACGTGATTGGCGAGCCGTTCGATCTCGAGGGCGATGCCGCGGATCGTCTGCGCGCGCGGTGTCTTGCGGCTGCGCGCCAGCGCCTCGAGGACGCCGCAATAGGCGCCGGCATGTCCGACGACCGTGTCGCCGGCGATCGACTCCGCCACCAGGACGCCGCGGCCGGCCTCGAGCGTCTCCAGCAGCCGCTCCACACCGCGGTGCTGGTACCCGAGCACGATTTCCAGGAACAGCACCGCCTCGCCGTGCGCCTGAAACCGGAAGTGCCCCGGCTCGATGATTCCGGCGTGTACGGGCCCCACCCCCACTTCGTGCACCTCGTCGCCTTCCACCCGGAGGAACGGATAGGCTTCCCGGTCTGCCGGTGCGGCGCGACGGCTGCGCGGCGCGTGGTCGGGGGGGTGGCGTCGTAACGGCTTGAGCCACGGATGCCCCTCGGGAGTCACGCCGCACTGCTCGGCGATCTCACGCTCGAAGCGATTGGCCTGGGGACAGACCGGCGCGAGCGACGCGTAGCGCTGCTCCACCAGCGCGCTCGTGGCGCCCAGCTCGCCGCCGACGTCGTCGGCCAGGATCGCGACGAGGCGGGTCTGGTCGTCTGCCCCCCCGTCGGGGAGGCCGAAGAGCGAGGCGAGCCGCCAGCCCTCCGCCGTCGCCCGGACCAGCGTGTCCCGGAAGTCGCCCAACGGCTCGAGCGGCACCGATCCCCATGGGATCGCGCGCCGGTTCCGCAGCCCCAGCTCGTGGAAGGCGGTCACGGCACCGCTCCGCCCAGGGCGGCGGAGGCCCGGGCGAGCAGATCCTGCAGCGGACCCGGGATCGACACCCCCAGCACCACCGCGGCCAGCGCCAGCGCCGCGGGTCCGGTGATGAGCCACCAGCTCTCGCGCTCGCGGCGCGCGCCGGAGCGGTCCGGCCCGTACAGCAGTTCCAGGATCGTGACCGCGATGCCGATGAAGATCAACGCGAGCAGCACGAGGATCACGGCCGCGATCCACGGATGCCCGTTGCCCCAGGCCGCCCGCAGGATCGTGAGCTCGCTCAGGAACATGCCGAACGGTGGCGAGCCCGTTACCGCAAACAGCCCGATCAGCAGCAGGAAACCCGACGCGGGGATGGTGCGGAGCAGCCCGCCGCGCTCCGAGCCGGCGGCCAGGGCCACGTTGCCGGCGGCGAGGAACAACAGCCCCTTGGCCAGCGCGTTGTTGACGAGGTGCAGCACGCTCCCATACACCCCCACACCTCCCAACCCGAGACCCAGCACCAGCAGGCCGACGTGCTCCACGCTCGAGTAGGCGAGCAGTCGCTTCACGTCGCTCTGCCCGATCACGAACGCCGCGGCCACCGCGAGGGACAGCAGGCCGAAGATGAACAGCGGCGGGCGGGCGAACGGCGCCAGACCGGCCGCCATCGTCACCTGCGTCGCCCGCGCGATCCCCAGGAAGGCGCAGCTCGTGAGTCCCCCCGCCATGAGCGCGGCGACCAGTGCCGGGGCCTCGCCGTACGTGTCCGGCTTCCAGGTGTGCATCGGGGCGAGTCCCAGCTTGGTGCCGTACCCCACCAGCAGGAAGATGAAAGCGGCCTTGAGCCAGGCCGGGTGGAGCTGCGCGGCGCCGGTGAGCAGGTCTTCGAGGACGAGCGGCCGGAGCCCCCCGGACCTCAGGTCGCCCTGCGCCGTCGCCAGGAAGAACGTGCCGAGCAGCGCGAGGGCGATGCCCACCGAGGAGATCACCAGATACTTCCACGTCGCTTCGAGCGAGCGCCGGTCGCGCCGCTCGAAGATCAACGGCGCCAGCGCCAGCGTGGTGCCTTCCATCCCCACCCAGAGCAGGGCGAGGTGATGGCTCACCGCGACGAGCGAGGCGGCGGAGAGGAAGGCGAGCAGCCAGGTGGCGAACGCCCGGCGGGCACGCTCGCGGCGCAGGTAGCCGACCGCATAGGTCGCCACGACGAAGAACAGGACGCTGACCACGCTCAGGACGGCGAGGCCCAGCGCATCGAGCGCGAGCCACCCGTCGAGCATCGGGGCCGGTGCGGTGACCCACGCGACCGTGACCATCAGCAGGTGAATCGCCGCCACCGCGACGAGCCACACGCTGTGACGCGTGGCGCGGCCGCCGCCGTACGCGCCCACCGCGCCCAGCGCGGGAACCAGGATCAGCGCGGCGAGGAGCATCAGTCCTTGAGCTCCGTCAGCCGGGCGGAATCCAGCGAATCGAACTCGCGATTGATGTGGAACACCACGATGCCCATGATGAAGACGCCGACGAAGATGTCGAGCAGCACGCCGATCTCGACCAGGAACGGCACGCGGTCCACACTCGTCAGGCCGAAGACGTAGATCCCGTTCTCGAGCATCAGGTACCCGACCACCTGAATCAGGGCCTTCGCGCGCGTGGCGAGGACCAGCAGCCCCATGATCACGCAGGAGAGCGAGGTGGCGAGCAGCAGGATCGGGTGCTCACCCGGGACGGGCAGTCGCGTCGCCACGGCGCTCGCGGCAGCCACGGCGACGATCCCGAGCGCCATCGAAGCGATGTAGCCGACGCGCGGCTCCACCTCGCGCCGCACCGCGGCCTCGCGGATCGCCCAGGTGAGGAACCACGGCAGCACGATCGCCTTGACGAGGATGGTGCCCGCGGCGAGACCGAGCGTGTGGGCCGACCACTGTGGGAGGGGCTGCAGCGCCAGTGGCAGCAGGCCGAGCAGGCCTCCCTGCAGCGCCACCCCCCGGATACAGGTCGTGAGGCGCGTCGTGCCGAGGATCAGGAATCCGCTCAGCAGCACCAGCAGCAGCAGGAGGTCGGCCAGGTGTCCCATGGTCAGGAGAGCAATTGGAGGATGACGCCCAGCGAGGCGAGGACGGAGGCGGCGACGAGGAACTGCGGCACGCGATTGAGCCGCAGCCGGGCCATGCTCGACTCGACCACGCCCACCACCACCCCCACCGCCACGGTCCCCACGAGCAGCGCCACCAGCGCCAGCGGTGCCGCCAGTCCGGAGCGGGAGACGAGCATGCCCACCGGCAGCGCGGCGAACAGCCCCATCCGCAGCGCGCCCCCGTACAGCAGCAGCGCCAGGTCGGGGCCGCTGTGATCCAGCACCGCCACTTCGTGGATCATGGTCAGCTCGAGATGCGTGGCCGGATCGTCCACCGGCACGCGCGACGACTCGGCCAGGAGCACGAAGAAGAGGCTCACCGCGACCATCGCGAGCGACGGGGCCCCTGCCCCCCAGGAGAGCCGTCCCCCAACATCCCCGCCGATCATCCCGCTCAGCGAACGCTGGTCCGTTCCCAACGCCAGCACCACGAATCCGAGAAACAGGGCCGGCTCGACGAGCGACGCGAAGGCCGCGTCACGGCTCGCGCCCATCCCCTCGAAGCTCGACCCCGTGTCGAGCGCCGCGAGCACGAGCAGAAAGCGCCCCAGCGCCAGCAGCCCGGCGAACGCCACGAAGTCGCCCGAGAAACGGACCACGGCGGCGCGTCCGTCGAGCGGCAGCAGCAGTGCCGCGAGCATCGGGGTCACGACACCCGCCACCGGCGCCAGGCGGAACATCCAGGTGGTCGTCGTGCTGTACACGGCGCCTTTGCGCCACAGCCGCAGCAGATCGCGATACGGTTGCCACACCGGCGCGCCGCGCCGGCCCGTGAGCAGCGCCTTCGTCTTAGCCGCGACCCCGGGCAAAAGCGGCGCGAGCGCCAGCATCGCCCCCAGTCCGGCGAGCGTCCACGCGGTCATGGAGATACGCCGGCGGTGCCGCCGGCCACACCGATATAGAGGAGGAGCAGCAGCAGCACGGCGATGATGTACAGCAGGTACACCCACAGGCGGCCGTGCTGGATGGGACGCAGGCGCCACAGCACGCCGCGCACCGCCTCCCAGGCCGGGAGGATCACCCCTTCCAGCACGAGCTCGTGCGCGTGACTGTGGTAGGAGCCCGGTGATCGCTTCTCGTGGACGCCGCCCAGCGGCCCATACGTGGCGAGCAACGGCGCCGCGAACGACGACGCCGTGTATTGCATGCGGGCGTTGGGCAGCGCGTACCCGCATCCCCATGTTTCGGCCTCGGTGATCGGCCGGCCGCGCCGCACGGCGGCCAGCGCCGCGCTGCCGATCCAGAGCAGCGCCAGCAACCCGACCGACAGCAGCGCGATCGGGGTGAGGGCCTCGATCACGCCGTTCCCGGCAACGGCCGCGGGGACGCGCGCGACGGCCGCGCCCACCGCCAGCGCCGGCCGCACGGCGAGCATAGGAACGAGTCCGATGAGGACGCACCCCGCGACCAGGCCGAACATCGGGCCCAGCAGACCGCGGGGGGCTTCGTGACCGTGCTCCGCGTCGGCGCTGCGGGCGTTCCCGAGAAAGACAATGCCGCAGACCTTCGCGAAGCAGGCCAGCGCGAGCCCGCCGATCAGCGCGAGCCCCGCGACGCCGATCAGCGTCAGGCGGATCGGTCCCCCTCCCGTCCCCCCGCCCAGCAGCGCCTGATAGACCAGCCACTCGCTCACGAACCCGTTGAGCGGCGGGAGGCCCACGATGGCAACGGACCCCACGAGGAACGCGACCCAAGTCAGCGGCATGCGACGCGCGAGGCCGCCCAGCCGGTCGAGCGCCCGGGTCCCGGTGGCGTGAACCGTCGCCCCCGCCCCGAGAAAGAGGAGGCTCTTGAAGAGCGCGTGGTTCAGCGTATGGAGGATCGCGCCGGCGAACCCCAGCGCGGCGACGAGCGGAATTCCGTAGCTGATCCCCAGCGCCCCCGCGCCCAGGCCCATGAGAATGATCCCGATGTTCTCGACGCTGTGATACGCCAGCAACCGCTTCAGGTCGTGCTGCGCCAGCGCCCACAGCACGCCGAGCACCCCGGAGACGATGCCGAGGGCGAGCACCAGCCAGCCCCACCACGCGGGCGGGGTGCCGAGCAATGTGACGACGCGGAACAACCCGTAGATCCCCATCTTGATTACGACTCCGGACATCAACGCAGAGACGTGCGACGGGGCCGACGCATGCGCCTCCGGCAGCCAGAAGTGCAGCGGCACGATGCCGGCCTTGAGCCCGAACCCCAGGAGTGCGAGCCAGAGGATGAGGGCCCCGCCGGCGGGCAGCACGGCCGCACGCGCCGCCAGTGCGTCGAAGCTCAGCCCACCGGTCGGGCCGGCCCACACGGCGAAGAGCGCGATCAGCGCGAGGGTGCCGGCGTGGGTCGCGACGAGATACACGAGCCCCGCGCGTCGCACCTCGGCGCGCTCGCTCTCGAAGATCACCAGGAAGTAGGCCAGCACCGCCATCACTTCCCAGGCCACGAGGAACGGCACC
Organism: Gemmatimonadales bacterium; assembly: GCA_035456525.1. Taxonomy (GTDB): domain Bacteria; phylum Gemmatimonadota; class Gemmatimonadetes; order Gemmatimonadales; family GWC2-71-9; genus DASTHG01. The sequence goes on along the minus strand of DATICZ010000024.1, from coordinate 1,484 downwards.
ACGCCGCGCGCGGTGACCACCAGGGCGAGCGCGGCCAGCTCGAGCGCGAAGAGCGACCGGGCCGCACCGACCGGCCGCTCGTGATCCTCACCGAGGGCGCGGTGCCCGTACCAGGCACTCGCCAGCCCCGGCCCGAGGACGACCAGCAGGAACGCGGCGGAGAGGAGATCGATTCCGAAGTCCCACGTCCCGAACCGAGCCCGCAGCGGCCCCGCACCGGCCAGCACCTGCACGGCCGGCACGGCCCCCAGCACGCAGCCGGCGCTCACCAGCAGGGCGAACGCGCGATCCGCGACCACGGGCCGTCGGAGGGCGGCGGCGCTCACGCCCGCGGCGACGATCGCGGTGAGACCCAGGAAGAACAGCGTCACGAGTCTAGCGGGCGCGCCCGCCGCTGCGCGGCGCGGCATCGTGCATTCCGCTGGTCTGCTGTTCCAGCAGGCGCACCCGGGCAAGCAGCTCCGGCGCCGGCGCGCGCCGTGCCAGCAGTCTGCGCAGCTCCTCGTCGCGGAGCACAAAGCCCAGCTGGGCGAGGATCCGCAGGTGCGCCGGCACGCTGGGACTGATCAGCGTGAACAGGGCATGCACCGGTTTGCCGTCCACCGCATCGAAATCCACCGGATGGCGCAGCAGGCACAGCGTCACGAACGGGGCGTCGACGTGCAGCACGATGGGGTTGCGCACGTGGGGGATCGCGATGCCGTTGCCGATGCCGGTGGAACCCATCGCCTCGCGCGCCTCGAGCACCGTGACGAGGAACTGGCGGTCGGTGTCGTCCGGCAGCGGCAGATGCGCGACGATCTCCCGCAGCACCCCCGACTTCCCTTCCCCGCCCACGTCGTGATGGATCCCGCCCGCCGCCAGCAGCTCGGAGAGCGGCGGCACCTCGTCGGGCCGGCGCCGCGCCTGGTCGAGCAGGCGGCGGGAGACGGCGATGCCGTTCTCCGTCGCCCACTCCCACAGCTCGATGGCGTTCAGGTGCAGTCGCTCGTTGACCCGATGCGCCGGCAATCCGCGCAGCGAGATCCAGCGGCGCACGGTCGACTCGTCGACGCCGAGGTAGGAGGCCGCCTGGTGGACGGTCAGCTGCATGCGGGAGCGAGGCGGGGATGTGGAGCGGACACCGAGCGCAGAAATTAACCGCGCGCGGAACCGCGCGCCACGGCGAGCAATGAGCTGCCGAACGGCGGCCCGAGCGGCGTGACGAGCCGCTGCTCCAGACGCGAGAGCAGGTAGAGCGGCTCGTTGATCCAGGATGGCGGGACGCGCGGCGGGACGGGCCGTGGGCGCCGCACGGATTCCAGCAGCCGCACGCCGAGCTTCGCCGGAAAGAGCCAGTGGAAGAAGTAGCGCGCGTGCACGACGTCGAGCCCGGCCGAGCGTGCCAGCGCCGTGAAACCGCGCCGGGTATAGCGCGTGAAGTGGTGGTTCAGCACGTCGTGGGTCGTCCAGAGGAGGCGGAACGCCGGAACGGTCGCGACGAG
>DATICZ010000023.1:0-3164 GCA_035456525.1 Gemmatimonadales bacterium | reverse complement strand
CGATCACACCGCGATCGAAACCGATCACGTCGGCAGGATTGCACGGCGCGCATGCGGCCGCCGGCGGATGCGCCAGCGCACCGGCCACCGTCAGCAGTCCGGCACCGGACACCGCAACCACGTCCCCCCAGCCGGCGCTGTAGCGCGGCGTTGCGTTCTGCGCCGCGAGCGCGCCGGCGCCCAGCGCGAGGCCGGCGCAGAGGATCGTGAGCCGGCGTGCGCCGGTGCGGGAGTGAAACACGGAGCCCCTAAGTTACGTGGTGCAGCGACGCTACGCGAACGTGCAACCCATGATGCTCCTTGCGGTTTGCCCATGCCGCGGCTAAGCTGTAGCACGATTTCCACAAGGTGAGAGAATCGTGCGGACCGAGACCCTCCAACACATCGCGCTCTTCGACAAGTGTCGCGGCTTCACCAAGGCGCGCGAAGTCCAGGCAGCCGGACTGTACCCCTACTTCAAGCCGATCTCGCGCTCCGAAGACACGGTCGTCGTCATCGAGGGCAAGGAACGGATCATGATGGGCTCCAACAACTACTTGGGGCTCACGCATCATCCGGAAGTCCTGGCCGCCGCCCGGGCGGCGCTCGAGCGGTACGGCTCGGGGTGCACCGGCAGCCGGTTCCTCAACGGCACCTTGGACCTGCACGAGCAGCTGGAAACGGAGCTGGCCGAGTTCTTCGGCAAGGAATCCTGCCTCGTCTTCTCGACCGGGTACCAGGCCAACCTCGGCGTGATCTCCGGGCTGGTCGGTCGCGGCGACGTGGTCTTCCTCGACAAGCTGGACCATGCCTCCATCGTCGACGGCGCCAAGATGTCCCAGGGCGAGACGGTGCGCTTCAACCACGGCGACCTGGCCGGCCTCGAGCGGAAGCTGCAGCGCGTGCCCGAGAGCACCGGCACGATGGTGATCGTGGACGGGGTGTACTCGATGGAGGGCGACATCGCCGATTTGCCGAACCTGATCAAGATCGCCCAGAAGTACGGCGTGGCCCTGGCGGTAGACGACGCGCACTCGGTGGGCGTGCTAGGCCCCAAGGGTGACGGGACGGCCGCGCATTTCGGCCTCACCGAGGAAGTCGACTTGATCGTCGGGACGTTCTCCAAGTCGCTGGCGTCCATCGGCGGGTTCACGGCCGGGGACGAGACCGTGATCCACTACCTCAAGCATCACAGCCGCCCGCTCATCTTCACCGCGGCGCTGCCCCCGGCGAACACCGCGGGCGTGCTGGCCGCGTTGCACGTGTTGCAGCGGGAGCCCGAGCGGCGTGACCGGCTCTGGGTCAACACCCGCCGGCTGCAGCAGGGCCTGCGCGGGCTGGGCTTCGACATCGGTCCCACCGAAACGCCGATCGTGCCGGTGCTCATCGGCCCGCTCGAGAAGACCTTCCTGTTCTGGCGCCAGCTGTTCGACGCGGGGGTGTTCACCAACCCCGTCGTACCGCCGGCGGTGCCGCCGTCCCAGTGCCGGCTGCGCACCAGCCTCATGGCCACTCACACCTTCGAGCAGATCGACCGCGCGATCGATACCTTCGCCCGGCTCGGCAAGGAGTTGGAGGTCATTTGAGCGTCGAGGTGGCCCCCGTCCGATCCGGACGGGACCTCGAACGATTCATCGCCTTCCCCTACACGTTGCACCGGCGGGACCCCTTGTGGGTCCCGCCGTTGCGGATGGACGTTCGCACCATCCTGTCCCCCAAGAAGAACCCGTTCTTCCAGCACGCCCAGGCCGAGTATTTCATCGCCAGGGATGGCGAACGGATCGTCGGCCGCGTCGCCGCCATCCGCAACGATGCCCATAACCGGGTGCATCACGACCGCGTCGGCTTCTTCGGGTTCTTCGAGTGCATCGACGATCTCGCCCCCGCGATCGCGTTGTTCGATGCCGCGGCGCGCTGGCTGCGCGAGCGCGGCCTGGACACCATGCGCGGTCCGATGAGCCCCTCGATCAACGACGAATGCGGGCTGCTGGTGGAAGGCTTCGACACGCCGCCGGCCGTGCTGATGCCCCACAACCCGGCGTACTACGTGCGGCTGCACGAGCGCTGCGGATTCCGCAAGGCGAAAGACCTGATCGCCTTCTGGGGAGGGGGGCAGGCGCCCCCCGAACGATTCGAGCGGGCGAACCGGATCATCGCCGAGCGGTTGGGCGTGACCCTGCGCTCGCTCGACATGAAACGCTTCCGGGAGGAAGTGGAGCTCGTCAAGGCGCTGTTCAACGAGGCCTGGGAGCAGAACTGGGGCTACGTGCCGATGACCGACGCGGAGCTCGAGCATCTCGCCAAACAGCTGAAACCGATCATCGTCCCGGAGCTGGTGGTTTTCGCCGAAATCCAGGGCCGCGTGGTGGGGTTCGGCGTCGCCATCCCGGATTTCAACGTCGCCCTGAAGCACAATCCCTCGGGCCGGCTCTTCCCGGGACTCCTCAAGATCCTGTGGTATTCCCGCAAGATCGACCGCGCCCGCATCCCCCTGCTCGGCACGGTGCGCGAGTACCGCGGCAAGGGCATCGACGCCCTCCTGTATCACTGGATCTGGACCAAGTCCGTGGCGCGCGGGATCCCCCAGGGCGAAGCCGGGTGGATCCTCGAGGACAACGCGCCGATGATCAACGGGCTCATTCGGCTCGGCTTCCGTCCCTACAAGACCTATCGCGTCTACGACAAGGCGTTGTGAGAGCCTTCGTCACGGGCGCCACCGGGTTCGTGGGCGCCCATCTCGTCGACGCCCTGCAGCGACGGGGCGACACGGTGGTCTGCCTGGTCCGCAACGCCGCCAAAGCGCGGGGGCTCGGATGGACCGGCGTCCGCCTCCTGGAGGGTGACCTCGACATGCCGGACGCGCTGCGGGAAGGCTGCGCCGGGGCCGAGGTCGTGTATCATGTCGCCGGCCGCATCAGCGCCCGAAACCCGGAGGAGTTCCTCTCCGTCAACAGAGACGGCACGGCGCGGGTGTTGGAGGCCGCAGGCCTCCAACCCCCGCGCCGCCTCGTGTACGTGTCGTCCCTCGCCGTGGGCGGACCGACGGTGCCCGGGCAGCCAATCGACGAGACCAGGGCGCCCGCGCCGGTCACGGCCTACGGCCAGAGCAAGCTCGCGGCGGAGGAGTTGGTGCGCGCCTCTGCCGTGCCGTGGACCATCGTCCGGCCCCCCGTGGTCTATGGGGA
>DATICZ010000022.1:0-8181 GCA_035456525.1 Gemmatimonadales bacterium | reverse complement strand
GCCGTCTCCGCCGTGCGGGACGCGTTGCGACGGGGCGGCTGGACCGTTGAAGTCGCCGCGACCGCGCAGCCGGGAGACGCCCGCCGGCTGGCGCTGCGCGGCCGCGACGAAGGCTTCGACGCGCTGCTCTCCTACGGGGGTGACGGCACGGCGATGCAGATCGCGGCCGCCATCGCCGGCACGGGCATCCCGCTCGGGCTTCTGCCCGGCGGGACCGGAAACGTCCTGGCGGGAAACCTGCGGCTGCCGCGGCGCCCGCTCCCGGCGGCGCGCGCCATCCTGCGCGCGGCACCGGTGCGCATCGATTTGGGGGCGGTGGAGCGTGCCGACGGCACCCACTACTTCGCCGTGTGCTGCGGGGCGGGCTTCGACGCGGCGCTGATGCGGCGGACGGACTCGGCGGCGAAACGACGCTGGCGGCGGGCGGCCTACGTGCGGGCCGCGCTGGTCGCCCTGCCGCAGGTGAAGAGCAGCCGCGTCCGGGTCACGATCGACGGCGTGGACACGCACCTCGACGCGGCGATGGTGCTGGTGGCGAACTGCGCCGATCTCATGCCGCCCCTGCTGCGGCTGCGGCACGACATCCGGCCCGACGACGGCATTCTGGACGTCGTCGCGATGCGCGCCGACGGCATGTGGCAGAGCATGGCGGCGTTCCTGGAATTGATGCAGCGTCGCGCCGCGGGACGGAGCGACCAGGTGTGGTACGGCCGCGGCGCGACCGTCGCGATCGCCGTGGAGGAAGCGGGAGCGCCGCCGCTGCCGGCGCAGCTGGACGGCGAGGATGTGGGGACGACGCCGCTCGCGGCCCGGGTGCTCCCGGGTGCGCTGCAGGTCTTCGTGGACCCGGACACCTCACCGGTGCCCGTGAATGGGGGAGCGCGGCGCGATGGGTGACCGCGTCCTGCTGGTGACGGCAGACGACCTGCTGGCGCGCGCGGTGGGCGCCCTCCAGACCCTGGGCGACCAGGTGACGCACGCGCGGGACGGCGGAACCGGCGTCGAATTGGCGGAGCGGGTTCGACCCGATGTGGTGATCTGGGACGGGGATCTCCGCTCGAGTGACGGTGGGAGCGCGGTCGTCGCGCGCCTATTGGCGACGGGGGCGGGCGTCGTCGTCGTCGCCGCGGGCGACGGCCTCCCGGCGGGGATCCGGGCGCTGCGTGACGGGGCGGAGCAGCTCGTGGTGCGGCCGGTGGATCCCGACCTGCTCGCCGCGGCGGTGGCGCGGGCGGCGGAGGCGGGACGGTGGCGCCGGGCGGCGAGCGAAGTCCACCGGCCGCGCACGCTGGCCGAGGTGGAGCGCGATCAGATCGAGCGCGCCCTGCGCCACCATGCCGGGAACCGTACGCGCGCGGCGCGGGAGCTGGGGATTTCGCGCGCCACGCTGATCAATAAGATTAGGGCGTACGCCCTCGACCTCTGAGGCACGGATGAGCAAGCCGGAACTGAAAGAACACGATGCGATGGTGTGCCGTTCCTGCGGCAACGAGGAACGCGCGTCGGAGGGGTATCCCTGCGCCGACTGCGGCACCTTCATCTGTTTGATCTGTACGTTCCGTGGGGTGACGCGCTGCAAGGCGTGCGAGGAGAAAGCGAAGACGGCGTCGCGCGCCTAGGCTCGGCGCTGCTCGATGTCCTTCGTCAGCTCATCCACGGGGGTCCCCAGCTCCCGCGCCAGCCGCGCCGTCGCATCGGCCGCTCCCGGCCACTGGGGAGCCGCCGCCAGCGCCTGCAGGGCGATTTCCGCGATGGCGTTGGTCCGCTCCTCCAGCGCCTGCGTCCGCTCCGCCACTTCCCGCGCCAGCCACCCTTCCAGCTCCCGCCGATCGATCTCGAGCTGCCGTTTGCGCAGCGCGCTGCGCAACGACACCTCCAACTCCTCCAAATCGAGCGGCTTGATCAGGTAGTCGGAGGCGCCGAGCCGCAGGCACTCGATCGCCGTCTTCGGCTCGTCGATGGCGGTGAGCATGATGATGGCGAGATCCGGCTGGACCGCGAGTGCCTTCGGCACCAGCTCCACGCCCGTCATGCCCGGCATGCGGATGTCGGAGAGCATCGCTTGCGGCGCGTCGCTGGCGAGCAGCTTCAGCGCGGCGTCGCCGTGCTCGGCCAGGAGCACGCGATAGCCGAGACGCCGCAGGTAGCGGTCCAGTGCCTGGCGGATGCCCAGCTCGTCATCCACGACGAGGATCGTCGTCGGCTCCGCCGTGGTCGTCGTCATGAGGTTCTCGAAGCTAATTTGACCTGCACAACCCCAGCAAGCACGACTATCTTCGCCGCGTGACCGCCGTTGCAGACGCGTCCCCCCCCAACCTCGCCGCCGTGTCCGGCATCCTGGTGGGGCACTGGACCCATCCCAGCCGCGCGACCGGTTGCACCGTAGTGCTGGCGCCTCCCGGGGGTATGCGCGCGTCCGCGGCCCTGCGGGGCCGGGCCACCGGGACCCGCGAGCTCGATCCCCTCGACCCACGCCATGTGGTCGGCCACGCCGATGCGATTCTGCTGACCGGCGGCTCGGCGTTCGGGCTGAGCGCGGCCGACGGCGTCATGCGATGGCTGCGGGAGCGCGGCCGCGGCTTTCCGGTCCGCGCCGAGCTGGCCGTCCCAATCGTGTCCGCCGCGGTCGTCTTCGACCTCGGCAACACCGGCGGCCCGCCCGTGTGGCCCGAGGCCGATGCGGGGGCCGCCGCCTGTGATGCGGCGGGGAGCGACATTGCGGAAGGCTCGGTCGGCGCGGGGACCGGTGCCACTGTCGGGAAAGCGGCGGGGATCGCCCGGGCCATGAAGGGCGGCGTCGGGACGTGGGCTACCAGCGCCGGAGATGTCGTCGTAGCCGCGCTCGTCGTCACGAACGCGGTCGGCGACGTCCGCGACCGGACGGGCGCGATCCTCGCGGGAGCCCGCGACGACCGGGGCGGGTTCCTCGACAGCCAGCGCTACCTCGCACAGGGCGGAGCGCCGTTCGGGGCCGGCCCGCCGTCACCGCACAACACCACGCTTGCGGTCGTCGCCACCAACGCCGCGCTCGACAAGGTGGCGCTCGAGCAACTGGCGCATGCCGGGAGCGATGCGCTGGCCCGCCGCATCACGCCCTACGGGACGCTGTTCGACGGCGACGTGGTGTTCGCGGTCAGTACGGCGGCACGGCCGCCGGCCTCGCCGCTGCAGGTCGAGGCCCTCGCCGCGGAGGTCGTGCCGGAGGCGCTGGAGCGGGCGGTCCGGCTGGCGCGGGGCACGGCCATCACCCCTGGGCTCGCGCCGTGACCGATCGCCTGGCCCGCGCGCTCGACGACGTGCGACGCCGGTGGGTACCGGATCAGCGGCTGGGAGTCTTCGACGTGGCGACGGCGAAGGAGGGGACGGCGCTGGCCGGCTCCACCACGAGCCGCGAAGCGCTCGCGGACCTGCGCCGCATCGGCGGCGAGGCGGGACTGGCAGTGGAGGTCGGTCTCCTCCCCGACGCCTCGGTGGACGACAGCGGACTGGCCGTCGTGACGGCCGCGGTGGCGCCGCTACTCGGCCAGCCGGCGATCCTCGCCCCGCAGGTGAGCGAGGCCCTGCACGGCGAACCGCTCGAGCTGCTCGAGCGTCGTGGCGAATGGCTGCACGTGCGCGCCGCCGACGGCTACGTCGCCTGGATTCACTCGGGCTACGTACAGCTGGGGACAGCGGACTGGATGGAGGATTGGCTGTCGCGCGCCACGGCGCGCTCGCTCGGCTGCGAGCTCGAGCACCACGGCACGCCCCTGCGGTTGCCGATCGGGTGCCGGCTCGCGCTCCGGCACGGCGGAACCGCACAGGTCGAGACGGCCGACGGCCGGCTGGCGCGCGTGGCGAGCGGCGCAGTGCGGCCGCAGCTGGAGCTGCACACCGAAGCGCGCGCGACCGACGCTTCGGCGCTGGCGCTGCGGTGGTTCGCCGGCGCGCCGTATGCATGGGGCGGCCGCACCGAATGGGGAGTGGACTGCTCTGGCCTCACCCAGGCGACGTACGCGGCGCGCGGCGTGGCCCTGCCGCGCGACAGCGACCAGCAATTCACCGTGGGACGCGAGATTCCCCCCGCACCCACCGGTGAGGGGTACGAGAAGGGGGACCTGCTGTTCTTCGCCGAGCGGGGGCGTGTGTCCCACGTCGCCCTCTGGGCCGGCGCCGGCCGCATCGTGCACTCGACCCTGTCGCGCGGCGGCGTGGTGAGTGAAGATTTCCTCGCCGACGTGCCGCGCCTGCAGCGGCTGCGGGACCAGGTCGTGGGCGTGCGACGCGTGGAGTCCTGATGCGACTCGTGCTTTTCGACATCGACGGCACCATTCTCCTGACCGACGGCGCCGGGCGCCGCGCGATCCACCGCGCCCTGCTCGAGCTGGTCGGCGCCGCGGGGCCGATCGGCGACCATCGCTTCGACGGCAAGACCGATCCACAGATCGTGCGGGAGCTCCTGTCCCTCGCGGGGCACGGCGATACCGGCATGCAGGCACGGATTCAGGCGGTCTGCGAGCGGTACCTGGAGCTGCTGGAGGACGAGCTGACCCGGCCCACGCAGACGCGCGTGATGGCCGGAGTGCGTGAGCTGCTGGCGGCGCTGGCGGGTCCGGAGGCCGCCGGCGCCGCGCTGGTCGGCTTGCTTACCGGCAATCTCGAGCGTGGGGCGGCCCTCAAGCTGCGCTCGGCGGGGATCGACCCCGCGCGGTTCGCCGTGGGTGCCTACGGGTCCGACGCTCCCGACCGCCCCCTCCTGCCCGCCATCGCGCGAACCCGCGCCGAGTCACTCACGGGACGCACGATCCCCGGGGCCGACGTGATCGTCATCGGCGACACGCCGGACGACGTCGCGTGCGCCCGGCCCATCGGCGCGCGCACGGTCGCGGTGGCCACCGGCCGTTACGACGTCGGGTCGCTCGCCGCGGCCGGCGCCACCTACGTGTTCGCCGACCTGTCCGACACGGCGGCCGTGCTGGACGCGCTGCTCGCGTGAGCGCTTCCCGCCGTGCCCGCAACGGTCCGCGGCTCAACGCGGAGCTCGAGGTCAAGGCCCGGGTGACCGACGTCGCGGCGCTGCGGCGCGCGCTGCGCCGCGCCGGTGCCCGCCTGGAATTCCGCGGCCGGATGAGCGACCGGCGCTATGACCGCGCGCGCGAGCTCTCGCAGCGCGACGACGTGCTGCGGCTGCGGGTGTACCGCCCCGATCGTCGCGGAGCAGGTCATGCCGTGCTGGCCTGGAAAGGTGCCGCGAGCACGCGCCGCGGCGGGCGGGGCGGATACCGGCTCCGCGCCGAGCTCGAGGTCACCGTGGCCGACCCGGACGCGATGGACCTGCTGCTCGGCCGGCTGCGCTATCGCGTCTCGATGAAGATCGACCGCCGCATCGAGGTCTACCGGCTGGGGGCGGCGATGCTCCGCCTGGAGCGCTACCCGCGGATGGACACGCTGCTCGAGGTGGAGGGCCCGCCGGCCGCGATCGAGCGGGCGGTCGCCGCCACCGGGTTGCCGCGCGAGCGGTTTCTCGCGGAGTCGCTGCCGCATTTCGTCGCCGCCTACCGGCGGCGGACCGGGCGCAGGGCGCGCCTCGCGTGAGAGCCGAGATGGCGGTGACGCTGCCGGTTCCGGAGCTCGGACCACCACTGGGCCGGGTGATCGTTCCTCACCGGCTGAGCGATCCCTGGGTCCCGCTGGACGACGTGCGCGAAGCGCTGGCCACGCGGGTGATGGAATGCGCCGGAGCGGCCCGCCGCGATGCCGCGGATGCCGCGCCTGCCCGGGCGTTGCGGCAGCTCGACCGCGACGCGTGGAGCGAGGCATGGAACGAGGCCGTGCGCCGGGCGGCGGAGCGTGTGGCACAGGGGCTCGACGCGGCAATGGCGCTCGAGGCGCGGCGCGTCCGGATGCCCAGCCGGCGCGCCCGGCAGCTCCCGTTGTCACCTGCGGAGCGCCGCGCCATCGCCGCCCGGCTGGCGTCGGGCGCCGAGGGCTTCGAGGCGGCGCTGGAGGACGTGGCCCGGGCGACGGACGCGCTGCACCGCGATTGGCCGGGCGATTCGGAGTCGATCGCGGGATGGAGGGCGGCTCAGGAGCTCGCGGCACGCCGGCTCGAGGCCGCATGGCTCTCGCTCGAGGCGCTGGTGGATCAGGAGCGCACCCGCTGGGCGCCCGAGCTCGACGCGATCCGCGCCTGGCGGCCTTCCCTCTTCCCGGTATTCGCGGCATGGCTGCCGCTGGCGGCCGCCGTCGTCTGGCTCGCCCTCGTGCTGGGGGGCTATTTCCCCGCTCCCGCATGGCTCGCCGCCGCGCTGGGATTCTGATCCTCGCGCTGGCTGCCGCGCCCGCGGGGTCCGCGGCCGCGCAGCTGCGTCCGCTGGCGGTGCGTGTGTCGGGGCCGGCCGGTCTCGATACGCTGGCGCGGATGGGGTTCGAGGTCGCGGGGGCCCGCGTGGTCGCGGAAGGACTCGAGGCGCTGGTCGTGGCTTCGCCCGAGACTGAGCGCGCGCTGGCGAGCCGCGGATTCTTCGCCGCACCGCCCGTGGGGGTCCCCGCCGCAGGTGCCGCAGGGGACAGCTTCGCGGTGTTTCGCTCCTTCGACAAACCGGGCACGGGCATTCGGGCCACGCTCACCGCCTGGGCCGCGGCCGATACCCTGATCCACGTCGACTCGATCGGGGCGAGCGTCGAAGGCCGGCCGATTCTCGCCGTGAAGATCGGACCTGCGGGCGACTCCCCCGCCCGCCCCAACGTGCTGTTCATGGGCACGCATCACGCGCGCGAGTGGGTCTCGACCGAGGTCGCGATGGCGCTCATCCGCTGGCTGGCCGATTCGGCGGCGGCGTTGATCGCGTCGCGCGATGTCTGGGTGATGCCGGTCGAGAACCCCGACGGCTACCAGTTCACCTTCACGACGGACCGCTACTGGAGGAAGAACCGGCGCTTGAACGGCGACGGGTCCTACGGCGTGGACCTGAACCGCAATTATCCCGCGTTCTGGGCCTTCGACGAGGCGGGCTCGAGTGGGTCGACGATTGCGGAGACCTACCGCGGACTGGCGCCGACCTCCGAACCCGAGACGCAGGCCGTGATTGCGTTCCACGCGGCGCATCCGCCCGTGCTCTCGGTGTCCTATCACACCTACTCGGGACTGGTGATCTATCCCTACGGCTACCTGCCGGGGGCGCTGGCTCCGGATCTGCCGCTGTTCCGGGCGCTGGCGGGGACCGATCTCGCCCCGGCGGTACGCGACAGCGTCCCGGCGAGCTTCCATTCCTACTACCACCCGGGACCGGGATGGAATCTCTACCCGACCAACGGGGAGTACACCGACTGGGCGTATCGCGCCTATGGCACGATCGCGTTCACGCCGGAGCTGACCAGCGGCTGCTGCACGCCGGACTCGGGGCTGTACTACGGCTTCGTGTTCCCCGACGACTCGTCACTGGTGCGACGCGTGTTCCGCGACAACCTGCCGTTCGCGCTGGCGGTCATCGCGGCGGCGGGGGACCTCGCGCTGGCCGCCGGGCCGACCGGCGCGGTCGCGTCGCCGCCCCGCATCGAGACGATCTGGCCCGAAGCCCGGGTGAGTCTCCCGGCGTCCGGTCCCCAGCCATTCGCGCTGTCGCTGCGGGGCGCCGGGGGGGTCATCGTCCAGCGGTCACTGACCGCTGATTCGCTGTCGCGTGGCACGCTCCGCACGGTGTGGCACGCGGACCTGAGGGCCGATCTGCCGGCGGCGGTACGGGTGGATGGCGCTGGTCAGGGCGGGGGGCCGACGGCCGAACTGCTCTTGCTCGCCGGCGCCGAGGATGGTGACCTCGGATGGCACGGGTGGCAGCGCTCCACGGCCGCGGTCGCGGGTAGTTGGTCCTGGTCCACGAGTATCGGAATCCTGGACACGCTCACCTCACCCGTCATCGATCTGGGGGGCCGGTCGCGCCTTTGGCTGCAGTTCTGGACGAGACATCGCGGCTCCACGTATACGCCCGAGCAGCACGGACTGGTGCAGGTGTCGGCGGACAGCGGGAGTACGTGGAGCACCGTGGCCGACGTGGTGGGCGATGGGCCGGCGTGGTACCCAGTGCGCCTGGACCTGCCGATGCTCACCGGGGCGCGCGGCGCCCGCGTGCGCTTCGTCCCCCTGGGCTTCACCTGGTGGGTCGACGCCGTGGGGTTCGCGAGTGACTCCACCGGCGCGTTCCT